>DASPVP010000084.1:0-62226 GCA_035622315.1 Candidatus Acidiferrales bacterium
GGCGTCGCCGACGACCTCCTTCAGCGCGCGCTGGAGCAGGTGGGTGACGCTGTGGTGGCGGCGCACCTCACGACGCCAAGCGGGATCCACCTGTGCCTCGACCGTCTCGCCCGCATGGAGCTCACCCGAAACGACCCTGCCTTTATGGAACACACGTTTTGCGGTCTTGTCCTGATGCTGCGCGTCCGTCACGTCGAAGGTCGCTGACGGCGTCGCGAGAACGCCCCGATCGCCCGCCTGCCCGCCGCGTTCCGCGTAGAACGGGGTGCGGTCCAAAACCACGACGCCGTTTTGGCCGGCCGCGAGCACAGCCACGGTCTTGCCCGACTCGTCATAAAGGGCGGTGACAAGGCCCTTGGCGTTCAGGCTTTCGTACCCGACGAAGTCCGTTCCAGGAAGATCGATCGCCTCGCCGCCTGTCACTTTGATGGTCGCGCGTTTCGCCTGCGCGTCCTTGCGCGCGCGCTCGCGCTGCCGGTCCATGGCTTGGTGATAGCCTGCGGTATCTGCCACAAGACCGTTCTCGTTCGCGATCTCGGTGGTCAATTCGAGCGGAAAGCCATAGGTGTCATGGAGTTCGAAGATCTGCTCGCCGGGTAGGCTGACCTCGTGGTTCGCCTTGAGGGCGCTGATTATAGCCGCGAGGCGTCCTTCACCGCGCTCGAGCGTGCGGTCGAAGAGCTTCTCCTCCTCTGCGATGATCCGTTGGACGCGTGCCTGCGCTTCGACGAGTTGCGGATAGCCGTCGCGCAACGAGGCGATGACCGGCGCGACCAGGCCGCTCAGGAAGCCGTCGCCGAGCCCGAGCCGCTTCCCGCTGCGCAGCGCGCGTCGCATCAGAAAGCGCATGACATAGCCACGATCGGTGTTCGATGGGCTCACCCCATCCGTGGCCAAGAACACGACCGCTCGCGCGTGATCGGCGATGATGCGCCGGTGCACGGCGGCGTCTTCGAGCGAAAGCGAACTCGCTGCGACCGGCTTCGGCAACGCCTCGATGATGCTCACGAACAGGTCGGTGTCGAAGATCGACGTCTTACCTGCGAGGATCATGCAGAGCCGTTCGAACCCCATGCCCGTATCGATCGCGGGTTTGGGCAACGGGGCCAACGTGCCGTCCGATGTACGGTCGAATTGCTGGAACACGAGATTCCAGAATTCGACGTAACGATCGCAGTGCGGACAGCCCACGCCGCAATCGGCTCGTCCGCAGCCGACAGAATCGCCGAGGTCGTAGAAGATCTCAGAACACGGGCCGCATGGCCCTGTAGGACCCATATCCCAGAAATTATCTTCGCGGAACCGCGTGATGCGTTCGGCCGGCAGACCCACCGCATCGCGCCAGAGAGCGGCCGCCTCGTCGTCGTCGACATACACGGTCGCGTAGAGGCGCTTTGGGTCGAGGCGCAGCTCTTTCGTCAGATACTCCCACGCCCAGACGATGGCATCACGCTTGTAGTAGTCGCCGAACGAAAAATTCCCAAGCATCTCGAGGAAAGTGCCGTGCCTGCCCGACCGGCCCACGTTCTCGATGTCGTTCTTCCCGCCGGCCACGCGCAAGCATCGCTGCACCGTGACGACGCGCGGGGCGGGTGCCGGTTCCTCGCCGAGGAAGGCCGGAACGAACTGCTCCATGCCCGCGATCGTGAAGAGGGTCGTCGAAAGCGCGTGCGGCACGAGGCTCGCGCCGGGCAGCTGTTTATGCCCCTTGGCGACAAAGAAGTCGACGAAGGACCTGCGGATCTCCTGAGATGTCATCACCTATCGGTGAGATGTTGGCGTCTGCGGGCTAATCTTCTTTTAAGCGCGCGCGCATCTTGTCGAGCGCCCGCTGTTGGAGCCGTGAGACGTGCATCTGCGAAACCCCGAGGCGGCGCGCCACTTCAGCCTGCGGCATGCTCTCGAAGAAGCGCAGATAGACCACGATCCGCTCGCGCCGGTCGAGCGCGCCGATGGCTTCGCCTAGGTTCGCAGTCTCTTCAAGCCGGTCGAGCTCGGGGTCGGGTCCGCCGAGGTGATCGTGCAGCGTCGCAGCGCCTGGTTCGCCCGACGCTGCAAGCTCTGCGTCGAGCGAGAGCACATTGTACAGATGACCGAGCTCTTGCGCTTCGATGATCTCTTCTTCGCTCGCCCCCAAGCGGCCGGCGAGGTCTTTGACCGTGGGAGCTCGACCGAGCTCTTGTGTCGTGGTCTCGAGCGCTCGGTTCACAGCGAGGTTGAGCTCTTGCAAGCGGCGCGGCACGCGGATGGCCCAACCCTTGTCGCGGAAATGCCGCTTGATCTCACCGATGATGGTTGGCGTCGCGTAGGTCGTGAACTCGACGCCGCGATCCACGTCGAACCGGTCGATCGCTTTGATCAACCCCACCGTTCCCACCGAGATGAGGTCGTCCAGCTGCTCGCCGCGATTGGCGAAGCGGATCGCGAGGTAGCGAGCGAGGTTGAGATGCGCGACGACCAGCTCGTCGCGGAGTTTGGGGTCGTGCGTCCGCGCAAACGCGCGGAACTGCTCGCGCGTCGCTTGGCGGTCGAACCGCTCCTCGAGTCCGCCCGGTACACCGATGCCAGAACCGCGCATCCTATCCTACGTGCGCAAGAACTTCGTCATGGTGAGACGGGTGCCCGATGCCGGATCCAGCTCGTACTCGACGTCATCCATCAGCGAGCGGATCAAGAACACTCCCAGACCCCCGACCTTTGGTTCGCCGAGCTGGCGCGGTGCAAGCGAGCTGTGGCTTGCCACTTTCCCGCTGTCCTCGACGGTCAGGACGAGCTTGTCGCTTTTGATCCGGCATGAGATGGAGATGCTGTCCGATTCAGCCGCGTGTTGGATGCAGTTCGTGCACGCCTCGGCGACGGCGAGCTTGAGGTCTTCGATGTCTTCGATAGAGAACTGCAGCCGGCTCGCGATGCCCGCCACAGCCAGACGCGCCACCCCGACCCACTCCGCGCGGCTCGGGATCTTCAGTTCGACGAGCCCGCCGTCTTCGGTCTTCGGATCCAACGTCAGAGGCTCTCGCATGCCGCCGCTTCGGTGTCGAAGATGCCGAAGATCTTCACAAGACCCGTGATGTCGAAGATCTTCTTGATCTGCGGATTCGTGCACACGAGATTGACCGCGCCGGAGTGCTCGCGGACGCGCTTGAGACCGCCGATCAACACGCCGAGGCCTGTCGAATCGATGTACCGCACGTTCTCGAGGTTGATGACGAGCGCGTAATGCCCCGCATCGATGAGCCCCATGATCGCTTCTTTGACCTTCGGGGACGTGTACACATCGATCTCACCGTTGAGGTCGACGATACTGCAGGGCCGCTGACCATCATGGTCTCTGACGTTGACCTTGATATCCATCGGTTTGTCGACGCTCCGCTACTCGGTCTCGAACTCTTGACGCTTGGCCCGCGCGGCCTTCTTGCCGGTCTCGATCGCATCGTTGAGCTGCGAGCGGACGTTGTCGAAGGTCTCGCGTCCGCGACGGCCGAGATCGTCGGCCTGCGTGCGCAGGTCATCGGCGAGGTCTGACGCACGGTCGCGCAGATCCGAGGCGAGGTCCATAGCCTTGCCACGGAATTCGTGCGCTTTTCCGCGGATGAGATCGCGCGTCTCTTCGCCGCTCTGCGGCGCAAGCACGAGCGCGACGACGGCGCCGATCAATCCGCCGATGATGAGACCCGAGACGAATCCGAGACCGGAATTGTTGTTGCGGTTGTCTTGCTCCATGACGATGCTCCTTACGGGTGGGGTGCGCGCACGTCCGGCGGGGCGAGGACGTCGATCGCGCCTAAAGGGTTATTCCCGCGATGCGCCGTTTTGACGCGAGCGGAAGAAGGATTGCGCGCCTTTCGAGATGCCGGCGACGACGCCGACGACGTTGGCGACGGCCGGCGAGACGGCGGACTGGGCTTTGTCTGCGGCTTTTGCGACACCCGTCGCGGCCTGCTCGAGGGTCTGGGTCAACTTGTCGATGCGGCCGACCATACTGTCGATGTTGCCAGCGACGCCGCTCACGTGGTCGAGCGTGCGGGTCGTGGGCGCTTGCAGCGAGTCGAGCAGCTGCTCGGTCTTGCGCAGGTTATCATCCGTGGTCGCAAGCACGCGGCCAAGCCGGGCGAAGACGAACGCGAGGCCGATAGCGACGATGAGCGCGGCTGCGCCGATCGCGAGCCACATAAAGTCCAAGCTGCTCATGGGTGGACGCGAGGCTTCCTCAGGGCGCTCGGTTGTGCCTCCCCCGCCACCGTCAGGTCGCTCGACAATGCACGCAGCCGCTCGACGAGCGGCGGGAGGACCTCCATCACACGGTCGATCTGCGCTTCGGTCGTGGTCCGCCCGAGCGATAGCCGGATGGCCCCGCGCGCTTTCGCCGCCTCCAAACCGAGCGCGGATTGGACGTGCGAGGGTTCGAGCGAACCCGTGCTGCACGCGCTGCCGGTCGAGACTTCGATACCGGCCAGATCGAGCCCGACGACGAGCGTGTCGCCTTCAATCCCGTCGAAGCGGAGGTTGACGTTGTTGGGGAGCCGGGCCTCGCGCGGTCCGTTGCATGCTGCGCCTTGAACGTGCGCGAGAACGCCATCGATGAGCGCGTCGCGCAGGCGGCCGACGCGCGGTCCTGTGTCGGGGAGTTCCTTGACGGCAAGCTCGAGCGCGATGGAGAGTGCGATCGCACCGGGCACGTTCTCCGTCCCCGAGCGGCGCCCGGACTCTTGACCGCCGCCGAAGATCAGCGGGGCAAGCGGAAGACCACGACGCACGACGAGCGCGCCGATGCCTTTGGGTCCTTCGAACTTGTGCGCGGAGAGCGACAGCAGGTCGACCGCGAGCGCGCTCACATCGACTGGGATGTGGCCGACCGTCTGGACGGCGTCGGTGTGAAAGATCGCCCCGCGTTCGTGCGCGACAGCTGCCAGGCGCGCGATGTCCTGTAGCGTGCCGACCTCGTTGTTGCCGTGCATGACGCTGACCACGGCTGGTGTTCCATCGAGCGCCGCACGCAACTCGTTCGGATCGACGACGCCCTCGCGGTCGACCGCGAGAATCGTCACGCGGTGACCGCGGGCCCGCAACGCATCCGCGGCATGCAGCACGGCGTGATGCTCGATGCTCGTGGTGACGAAGTGGGCGCGGGCGAAGCTGCCGGTCAAAGATCCGAAGATCGCGAGGTTGTCTGACTCCGATCCGCCCGACGTGAACACGATCTCGTCTGGCTCGGCGTGCAAGCTCTCCGCGATCTTCCGGCGCGCCTGCGCAAGCGCGCGGCGCACCCGCTGTCCGCGGTGGTGAGGACTCGACGGATTTGCGAACTCCTCGCCGAAATACGGGAGCATCGCCGCGAGGACTTCCGGCCTTGTCGCGGTGGTCGCCGCGTTGTCCAGGTAGACACGCTCCATCGGTACACGTTTTGGCCCGCGGGGTCGGCCGAGCCTGCACCGCGAAGTCTCACACCCACCATGACCTCGGACCCATCACTTTTCCCCGACGCGTCCGGCGCCGACGTGGCGGATGTAGATGAAACGCTGCCGACGGGCGCTCCGCTCGCGGCGCGCATGCGCCCTCGCTCGCTTGACGAGTTCGTGGGTCAGACGCACGTGGTGGGTCCGCGCACCGCGTTGCGGGTGGCCATCGCGAAGAAAGCGGTCCCCTCGATCGTGCTGTGGGGACCCCCGGGAACCGGGAAGACGACGCTTGCGCGGCTCATCGCGATGGAGACGGGTGCGAGGTTCGTCCAGCTCTCCGCCGTGAGCGCAGGCGTTGCCGATTTGCGTCGCGCGGTGGCGCAAGCCCAGCAGAGCGCGAAGGGCGGCCGCCGCACGATCCTCTTCATCGACGAGATCCACCGCTTCAACAAGGCGCAGCAAGATGCGGTGTTGCCGAGCGTCGAGCGCGGCGACGTCGTTTTGATCGGCGCGACGACCGAGAATCCGTCGTTCGAGGTCAACAAGGCGCTGCTCTCGCGTTCGAGGGTCTTCGTGCTCCATCAGTTGGACGAGGCTGCGCTCGGCGCCATCGTCGACCGCGCCGCGGCCGACAGCGAGCGAGGTTTGGGCGGGCGCGTTCGATTCGCCGAAAGCGCACGCGCGCGGCTTCTGGCGCTTGCCGGCGGCGACGCGCGCAGCGCGCTCAACGCCCTCGAGCTTGCAGCGCAGATCGCGGCGGCCAGGGGTGCAGATGCGCCGGTCACCGCGAACGACGTCGAGCAGGCCATGCAGCAGCGTGCCTTGCGCTACGATCGTGCCGGCGACGAGCACTACGATGTGATCTCAGCCTTCATCAAGTCGGTACGCGGCAGCGATCCACACGCTGCGGTCTACTGGCTTGCACGGATGCTCGAGGCAGGCGAAGATCCCATGTTTGTCGCGCGCCGTCTTGTCATCTTGGCGTCGGAAGACGTCGGGCTTGCAGATCCAACGGCGCTGTCGGTGGCCGTGAGCGCACACGCGGCCGCGCACGCGATCGGCATGCCTGAAGCGATGTACCCGCTCGTCGAAGCGACGCTCTATCTCGCTCTCGCGCCGAAGAGCAATTCAGGGCTGCGAGCATACTCCGCGGCAGCTGGCGCGGTCGAAGAGCATGGCTCGCTGCCGGTTCCGCTCCATCTGCGCAACGCGGTCACAGGGCTGATGCGCCAGCTCGGCTACGGCAAAGGATATCAGTACGCGCACGACTTCGCGGATGCGAAGATCGATCAGCAGCACCTGCCGGACGAGCTCCGCGACAGCACGTTCTACACGCCGAGCGACCAGGGTCGGGAAAAGCGGACCTAGTCCGCAGATCAGGAGACTTTGCTAGTCGACGGCGACGCGGAGGACTTCTTCGAGCGTCGTCACGCCTTGCGCGACCTTGAGCAAGCCGTCGTGGTACAAGGTACGCATCCCCTGCTGCAGCGCAAGCGCCTTGAGCTCCGCCGTCGAGGTCCGTTCCAAGATCAAGCGTCGCATGTCGTCCGTCATTACGACGAGCTCGTGGATGCCGGCGCGCCCTTTGTAGCCTGAGCCTGCGCATTCGTCGCAGCCCTCGCCGCGCGTGAGCTGCAACGAGGTGATCGGGATGCCGTACTCTTCGAACTTCGGATGCATCGCTTTCACCGCTTTGACGCCGCGCTTGCAGGTCTTGCAGACGGTGCGCACCAGGCGCTGCGCCATCACGCCTTGCACGGAGGATGCCAACAGGAAGGGTTCGACACCCATGTCGATGAGCCGGGTGATCGCCGACGGCGAGTCGTTCGTGTGCAGCGTCGAGAGCACGAGGTGGCCCGTCAATGCCGACTGCACCGCGATCAGCGCGGTCTCGTGGTCGCGGATCTCACCGACCATCATCACGTCCGGATCCTGACGCAAGAAAGCGCGCAAGCCGGCTGCGAAGGTGAGGCCGACTTTCGGGTGGACCTGCACCTGATTGATGCCTTGGATGTTGTATTCGACCGGATCTTCGATCGTCACGATCTTCGTGTCTGGACGGTTGATCGTGTTCAGGGTTGCGTACAACGTCGTCGATTTACCGGAGCCGGTCGGCCCGGTCACGAGGATGACGCCGTTCGGCATGGTGATGAGCTTGCGCCAGCGCTCGAGGATCGCGCCGTCAAAGCCCAGCTGGTCGAGCTCGACCATGACGCTCTTGCGGTCGAGGATACGCATGACGATCGATTCGCCCCACAAGGTCGGAAGGTCGGCGACGCGCAGGTCGTATCGGTCGCGCTTGATGTTCACCTGGATGCGGCCGTCTTGCGGCACGCGCTTTTCGGCGATGTTCAGGTTGGCCATGATCTTGAAGCGCGAGACGAGCGCTTGCTGCAGCGTCTTCGGCGGGCTCATCACCTCGCGCAAGACGCCGTCGATGCGGTAGCGGACCATCAGCTGCCGCTCGAACGGCTCGATGTGGATGTCTGATGCCTTTTGCGCGATCGCTTGGGTGATGATGAGGTCTGCCAGGCGCACGATCGGCGCGTCGACCGTCACCTCATCGGGAAGCTGTTCTTGTTCCTTGACGACATCGACTGAATCGCCGGTCTCGCTGACGATCTCTTGCCATTTGTTGTCGCCGCTGTTGTACGCGGCGTCGATGGCTCGTTCGATATCGTCGTAGAACGAGAGCACAGGCTCGGGGATGAGGCCCGTGCGGATGCGTACATCGTCGAGCGCGAGGATGTCGGTCGGATCGGCCATGGCAAGGGTGATCTTGTTGTCGACCTTGCCGATGCACAGCAGGTGATGGCGCCGGGCGGCGGCCTCGGGGATGATGGTCGCCGTGTCCGGGTCGATCTTGCGGTTGGAGAGATCGACGTAGATCTTGCCGAGCTCTTCGGCACGCGCCCACATGACCTCGTCCTTGGGGGCGACGCGCATGTCGACGAGGATCTTCTCGAGCGGCTCGCTGCGCTGCTCCGCGGTCTGCAGCGCTTTGTCGAGTTGCTCCTGGGTGAGGCTGCCCTTTTCGATCAGGACGTCGGTGAATTTTCGATCGATGAAGTCGAGCAAGGCGGGTCCCTTCGCATGCGAGCGGACCCACAAGGTCCGCTGTTACCAGTCATCGGTGCGCACGGAAGGGAGATACAACCCCAAAGCTGCGCGCGTGACGGGTGTCACACGCTGGGGGCCGCTGTCGCGCTTGGATGCGGGCTCGGACTGCCCGCAGGCGTCGGACTGACGACAGGCGACGCAGAGGGAGATGCGCTAGGAACGCTCGCGGGGTGGCGTGCGGGAGCCGGCGTCGGCGTGGCGCCAAACGCCCCGCGCTGGAATGGGAAGGTGGCCTTGACGCCGCCAAGCGCTTTGAAATCTTCAGTCTGCGTGTTGTAGAGAAGCTCAGCGGCGTCGAAAGTGCGATCGGGTTTTTCTTCGCCGTGCACGCCACCGGTCATGTCGGCGACATGGGTGGTATCGTTGAGCTTCAGCACAGGCCCTGTGAGCGTGCGATCTCCTTGCGTCACCTTCACGTGGCCGGTCGCGGTGTAGACGACTTGCGGCCGATTCGCGATGTCCAGCTTGTCGCACCACAAGGTCAACGGTTCGCTCGAATTGTTGGCCTTGCCATAGTTGAAGCGGTGGACGACGACGTTTCCGACCATGGTGAAAGTCCCGGCCCGGTTGTTCCCAACAGCGCGATCGGCGCGAAAATCCGAATCGCTCGAGAAACCGGTCAGCGTCGATGGTACGAGCAACGCGCCGGTCAGCGTGTTGTAATGGACCTCGCTCGTGTTGACCACGCGGTCGTTCTCTTGGGCGACGACGTGACCGCGGAGCACGCCGTCATGCGTCGTGTCGTTCAGCTGCAGGTAGTCGCTATGCAATTGACGGTCGCCCTGCACGACGACCACAGATCCCGTCGCCGTATAGATGCTCGGCTGGCCCAGGACGTGCAGCTGTTGGCTCGTCAACGTCATGGGCGGCTGTGGTGGGCCGTGGCCGGGGACTGCGCGCTGGTGGAGAACGACGTGGCCGACCAGCGTCACGTCGTTGTGCTGGTAGTTCCCAAACGCACGGTCCGCGCGGAAGTCGCCATCGCTCGAAACGCCACGCACTTCGCCTGGGATGATGAAGTCGCCGTTGCGATGGAACACGCCCTCGGCGAACGAGACGTTGAACTTTCCGATCCGAGCGTCCGCGCGCGCCGGCGCCTGCGCCTGCAGCAGCGCCAGGATCGCCAAGATCGCAGCGGCGCATCCTGCCCAGCGCTGGTCGTGGTTCATGCGGTATGGAAACTCATCCAGCGTCGCGTAAAGTTCCCAGCTCCCTTTGGATCGTGGCCGCTGCTATCGCGCCCTCGCGCAGTACGACCGGATCCGTTCTCGTGAAGTCGACGACCGTGCTCTCCTTGCCCAACGTCGTTGGGCCTGCCAAGACGACGAGGTCCGCCTGGGGCAGTAGCGGGATGTGCGTCTCGTCGCCGACGAACGCCGGGGCACCAGATCGGTTCGCGGACGTCGCCGCAAGAGGACCCGCGCCGCGGAGAATCGCTTGACAGAGGTCGTCTTGAGGGCAGCGCAGCGAAATGCTCCCGAGAGAACATGCTGCGCGTTGGAATCGAGAAGGATTGCGCTCGACGATGATCGCGAGCGGGCCTGGCCAAAACGCAGCCATCGCCTCACGCGCGAGATCGCTGATATGCACGACGTAAGGCTGCGCTTGGTCGATGCCGGTCACGTGCAGCGCAAGTGGTTTTTCCAAACTCCGCGCTTTGGCCGCGAAAATCGCAGCGACCGCCGCATCGTTGTCAGGATCGCAACCGATGCCATAGACGGTCTCGGTCGGAAAGATGACCGTTCCGCCGGCGCGCAAGCAAGCTGCGACATCCGCCACAATTTCCTCGGTGGACCGCTGCGTTGGACGGAGAATCCGCATTTCTACGTTTGTACCTGAAGGACCGGCAATCTCGTCTCGGAAACGTGGCTCACAGTGTCGCGCATACGGCAGCAAGTATTTCTCGTCGGTCTCATGGTGGCCTTTACCGCGCTTTCTTCAGCGATGGCACCCATCGCTATTGGGCAAGGTCTGCGTCATCGCGCCGATGCGCAGCGTCGTCGCATCGTCGGGAGAACGCGCCGCCGGATCGCAGGCGTGCGCGCATTCGTGCGACGCCGCACGCGCCCCGCGCTCGCATTTCTCTCGCGCACGCGCAACGTCGCCTAACTCAACCAAGCAAGACGCAGCGACCGACCTTTAGGGTCGGCCTTTTGTTTTTGCGGGGCGATTCTCAATCGCTCCTACACCCGCCGCGCGATTTTCAATCGCCCTTACGTCGTTCGTCGTTTGCGCAAGCGGAGGAGCCGCGCTTCGCCCGCCGCGAGCGTGACTGTGTTCGTCTCCGTTGCGGGCACGATCGGCGGGTGCAGCGTGTATTCGAAGGTCCCTTCGCGATCCGTGGCGAGGAACACCAAGGTCTCGCGCTCGTCGGCGAGCGCGACCGCAAACGTGATGTTCGAGGTGATGCTGCGACTCACGTCTTCGTTGAGCACCACGCAATGGCCGCGCGACGCGACCGGGATCGACGAATAGAGCGTGCGCCGGTAGTAGAAGCACGTCAGCGTCGTCCCCATGGTGGGCAGCTCGCGCACGCCGATCCATTTCCAGTCGCTTGGAAGGTGCGGGTTCACGCGCAGGCCGTCGGGCGACGGCTCGAGGCCCATCGGTCCTTCGTACGCGAGCCACAGATACGTGGGCGGCATCCAGGGACTCATCGCCATCCCGCGGCTCTTGAACGTCTCTCCAGACAGCCGCTCGGGGAACATGCCCGGCATGACATTATGGTAGGCCTTGGGGTTTTCCACTTCGCTGATCTTCCAGATGTTGCGCATCGCGGAGACCATGCGGCGCGGCGAATACGACTTGCTGCAGTAGGCCACCCATGCCGTGAGGTTTGGCCAGATGCCGCCGAGGAGTTGCACTCCGTGATCGGGGTCGTACTCCTGTTGGTTCCGTCCTACCGTACGCACGCCGAAAGGCGTCCAAAACTCGGCCGTGTAGAGCAGCTCGAGGATCGCCCGCTTGCGCTCCTCGCTCGCGATCGCGAAGAGCACGGGGAAGATCTGGTCGCCAGTGATATCGTGGTGCGGTTCGCCCTCCGGATCGATGTTGAGCAGGTACAGCCCGGTGTCCGCGCTGATGAGTCGGCGATTTATAGCGTCTTTCAGTCTGTCGGCCGCGGCTCGATAGCGGTCGGCGGTCTGCGCATCCCCCAAGATGCGCGCCAGCGTCGCAGCCAAAAGCAAGGCCCGCGCGCACTCGGCATTGATCTCCGTGACAGCCCCCGAGATCTGGCTCTGTGGGATGATGTTGCGCCAACCGGAGATGCCCCAGACGTTCGCCTCCTGCGAGTGCGCGACCACGAGCCCGTCCTTGGACTGGGAGATGATCCAATCGCACGCGCCACGCACCATCGGCCAGATACGCTCGAGCGCCGCGCGGTCGTGCGTGACCGAGTAGTGGTGGAACGCGGCGCAGACGATGAGGGGCGTGTCGTCGTTGATGTTGAGATCGTAATCGCTCTTGAAGGGCGGGTCCGCGCAGGCGACGATATACTCGGTCACCTTGCCGCCCTCTTCGATGCCGTGTTGCGCGATGAGCTCGAACAGACGGCGCGAGAACTCGGGGGTGATGTAGTCCGAACCGAGGGCGTACCAGGCCGCGTCGCGGACCACGACGATATCCTGGGAGGGGTCGTTCGTGAAGCCGTGACCTGCGGGGTAGCGATGTTGCACGCGCACGGTGTTGACCTTCGCCCAGTCGATGGCTCGATTGACCAGTGGGTCGGGCGTGCGCAGATATCCCGTGCGCAGCAGCCGCTCGTAGAAGTCGTCCGTCTCGGCAAGCGCGGCATCGGCGCGCGGTGCCTCCTCGAACGTCCGAATCGCCGCTGCCTCGCCGCGGTCGCTGATGGCCATCGTGAAGGAGACGCTCGCCGTGCCGTGCGCCGGTACGCGGGTCGCGTGCGTGCGCGAGAACCCGCGGTCTGAGACGTACGTCGAGACCACGTCGGCGTCACCGCCGAACACGCGCACCTCCTGCGGCCGGTCGATGGTCGCGCTGATGATCAGCCCGTCTTGCTCGCGATTGCGCACGCGTTTGTTGCGCTGCGCGTGGTCGGGGACCTTATAGGTCCCGGCCCAGACGAACGCTGGGTAGTGCACGTCGCACATCACGGCAGCCTCGGCCACGTCATCGCCGGCATTGCGGAACTCGACCACCACACGCAGCACGCCGAGCGGGTCGCACATCGGCACGAAGACGAGCTTGCGTATCTGCAGCGCGCCGCACCCGTACGACGTCGCTTGATAGGCCTGCGCGTGGGTCGTCTCGAGCGGCGTCGCGCGCTCGCCGTTGACGAAGATCTGGGTCACCCAACGGCCGCAATAGAACTGGTTGTCGCGCGCGCTCCACAGGCCTGCGACGTCGCTCTGCGGCGTTAGCTTGAGGAAGGCCTCGAGGTTGCCGAAGGACGCTCCGGTGAGGAGCTTGTCGACGGGGTAGCGATACGCGAAGGCGGACAAAACGTCAGAAGCGCACGCGCTGGCCCGTGCCGATGGCGACGCACGACATCGGATCTTCGGCGACGATCACCGGGATGCCGGTGACCTCGCTCAGCAGCGAATCCAAGCCGCGCAGCAAGGCCCCGCCGCCCGTGAGGATGATGCCCCGGTCGATGATGTCCGCAGCCAGCTCGGGCGGCGTCTTCTCTAGGACGCTCTTGACCGCGTCGATGATCGAGCCCAACGGCTCGGCGAGCGCTTCGCGGACCTCTTCGGACGTGATGTTGACCGTCTTCGGCAAGCCGTTGATGAGGTCGCGCCCGCGGATGTCCATCGTGAGTTCCGGCTCCAGGCGGTATGCCGAACCGATGTTGATCTTGATGTCTTCGGCGGTGCGCTCGCCGATCATGAGGTTGTACACGCGCCGGATATGGCGCGCGATCGCCTCGTCGCATTTGTTCCCGGCGACGCGGATCGACTGGCTTACCACGATCCCGCCGAGGGAGATGACCGCGACGTCGGTCGTGCCACCGCCGATGTCCACCACCATGTTCCCGCTCGGTCCGTCGATCGGCAGGCCCGCGCCGATCGCCGCCGCCATCGGTTCCTCGATGATGTCGACGCTGCGCGCACCTGCGAGCTTGGCTGCGTCGCGCACCGCACGCTCTTCGACGGATGTGATCTCGGCAGGCACGCAGATCGTCACCGCCGGTTTCGGACGCAAGAACGCGAGGAAACCGTCGCTGCGCGTGACCTTCTTGATGAAGTAGTTGAGCATCGCCTCGGTGACTTCGAAGTCGGCGATGACGCCGTCGCGCAGAGGACGGATCGCTTGAATGTTGCTCGGCGTCTTGCCGAGCATCCGTCGTGCCTCCTCGCCTACCGCGAGCGTCCTCCCCGTGCGCGTGTCGCGCGCGACGACGGACGGCTCGCGCAGGACGATGCCTTTGCCTTTCACGTACACGAGGACGTTGGCCGTCCCGAGATCGATTCCGATGTCCACCAAACGCTCCTATGTCGATTGGATGCGAAACGGCGTCACGATCTTCGGCAGCTTCATCGTGTCGTCGAAGTCGAGTTTGGGCGTGACCGGCGCGACGCCGCTCGCGCGCACCACCGAGGCGCCGAGCGACGCCAGCCGCTCTTCGAAGAACTCGTAGCCGCGGTCGATATACTCGAGCCCGCCGATCTCCGTCGTCCCTTCGGCCGCGAGCGCTGCGAGCACGAGCGCACCACCCGCGCGGATGTCGGGCGCCTCGACCACGGCGTCTTTGAGCCGTGGCACGCCGCGCACGACGGCGCTTCGACCCGAAACCGTGATCTCCGCCCCCATGCGTTGCAGTTCGCCCACGTAGACGTAGCGAGCGTCGAAGATTGTCTCTTCCACCGTCGACGTTCCTTGTGCCAAGGTGAGATATGCGACCATGAGCGGCTGCAGGTCGGTGGGAAAGCCGGGATAGGGTGCGGTCGTCAGATCGATGGCCCGCCAGTGCTCGTGCCCACGCACGCGCACCGACACGCCGGTCGCCGACGGCTCTGCGCCGGTTTTGGCGAGCGCGGCTTGCAAACTCTGCAGCATATCCGGGTCGAGACCCGTGACGGTGACGTCGCCCGCCGTGATCGCCGCTCCGATTAGATACGTCCCAGCGACCAGGCGGTCGGGGATGATCGTGTATTCGCAACCATGCAGCCGGCTCACGCCCTCGACGCGGATCGTTGGGGTCCCCTGCCCCGAAACATTGGCGCCCATCGCGTTGAGGAAGTCGGCGACGTCGACCACTTCTGGTTCGAGCGCCGCGTTCTCGATCGTCGTCGTGCCCTTGGCGCGCACGGCCGCGAGCAAGATGTTCTTCGTCGCGCCGACGCTCGGCTTATCGAGCTTCACGCTCGCCCCGCGGAGCTTCGCCGCCGTGACGACCACTGACCCGTGCTCGAGATCGATGTTCGCGCCGAGGCGTTCAAAGCCGGCGAGGTGCATGTCGATGGCGCGTGGTCCGAGGACGCACCCGCCCGGCCTCGGCACTTCTGCTTGTCCGAAGCGCCCCAAGAGCGCGCCCGTGACATCGAAGGATGCGTTCAAGCGGCTCACGAGCGCATAGGGCGCGATGTGCGAGTTGATCGACGAGGCGTCGATGACGAGCGTGCTGTGCGGTTGCTCGCGAACTCGTGCTCCGAGGCTCTCGAGGATCGAGACCATGACGTCGACATCGGTGATGCGGGGCACCCGGTGCAGCACGATCTCTCCACCGCACAGGATCGAGGCTGCCATGATAGGCAGCGCGGCGTTCTTCGCACCCGGTGGAGCGATGCTGCCTTCGAGGCGGCGCCCGCCCTCCACGATGAGCCTGGTCCGCAGGCCCTCTAACGAATCCATCGATCTCTCTTTAGAATACGGCGGGCATCTGGCCGGCCGCGACGCGCAAAACGGTGTCGGGGCCTAAACCGGACGCGCGATGAGCTCGAGTTTCGCTCGCGCCCACGCGACGGCGGCACGCTCCTCCGCATCGTCGAGCCCGTGCTTCTGCGCGAACGCCTCCTCGGCCCGCCGAAGGTCCGCCTTTGCGTCTTCGGCGTTCACCTCCGACGGCTGCAGGGCGGTGTCGGTCAAGATGATCGCTCGATCCGCCATGGCCTGCAAAAACCCCCGATCGACCGCGAAGCGCACCCGATCGCTGGCCGCCGGATCCGAGCTCCCCGCTGTGACAACGCCGGCGCGCAACGTGGTCAGCAGGGGCGCATGGTTGGCCAAGACGCCGAGGTCGCCCGCCGCACCGGGAGCGATGACGATCTCGACTTCGCCTTCGAAGCGGACGGCGCTTGGGGTTATCAATGAGAGCCGGAAGCGAGGGGGCATCTGCTACGCCTTGGCCGCCATCGCCTCGGCATTCGCCTTGGCTTCTTCGATGTTCCCGCACATGTAGAAGGCCTGCTCCGGAAGATCGTCGAGCTTGCCGTCGACGAGCTCCTTGAAGCCCGCGATCGTCTCTTTGAGGGGCACATACTTGCCGGGTCTGCCCGTGAACGCTTCCGCGACGAAGAAGGGCTGGCTCAAGAAGCGTTGGATGCGGCGCGCACGACGCACGGTCACTTTGTCCTCTTCCGAGAGCTCCTCCACGCCCAAGATGGCGATGATGTCCTGCAGGTCGCGGTAGCGCTGCAAGATCTCTTGCACGCGCCGAGCGACCTGATAGTGCTCGTCGCCGACGAAGCGCGGCTCGAGCAATCGCGACGTCGAAGCAAGAGGATCGACCGCGGGGTAGATGCCTTTGTCCGAGATCGATCGCGAGAGCACGGTGGTCGCGTCGAGGTGGGTGAAGGTCGTGGCGACAGCTGGGTCCGTGAGGTCGTCTGCCGGCACGTAGACCGCCTGCACCGAGGTGATCGAGCCCTTGCGCGTCGAGGTGATACGCTCCTCGAGCGCGCCCATCTCCGAAGCAAGCGTGGGTTGATATCCTACGGCTGAGGGCATCCGGCCGAGCAGCGCGGAGACTTCGGAGCCTGCCTGCACGAAGCGGAAGATGTTGTCGATGAAGAGCAGCACGTCTTTGCCTTGCTCGTCGCGGAAGTACTCCGCCATCGTCACGCCCGTCAAACCGACGCGCAAGCGCACGCCCGGTGGTTCGTCCATCTGTCCGAAGACGAGCGCCGTCTTGTCGATGACGCCGGAATGCTTCATCTCGAGATAGAGGTCGTTACCCTCGCGCGTGCGCTCACCGATGCCGGTGAAAACCGAATAGCCGCCGTGCTCCGCGGCGATGTTGCGGATCAGCTCCTGGATGAGCACGGTCTTTCCCACACCGGCACCGCCGAAGAGGCCGACCTTGCCGCCGCGCACGTACGGCGCCATGAGATCGATGACTTTGATGCCCGTCTCGAACATGATCGTGGTCGGGTCTTGCTCGTCGACCGGAGGTGCCTCGCGGTGGATCGGCATCCTCTTTTGCGCGTCGACCGGTTTGTCGGAATCAATGGCCTGGCCCAACACGTTGAAGATCCGTCCGAGCGTGGCTTCACCGACCGGAACCGAGATCGGAGCGCTCGTGTCACGCACGTCCGCGCCGCGCACCATGCCTTCGGTGCCGCCCATGGCGAGCGTACGCACCTGATTGTTGCCAAGCTCGCTTTGCACTTCGAGCGTCAGCTCGTGCGAGCTGCCGTCGGTTCCCACGAGCGTGGTCAACAGCGCCGTGTTGATGTCGGGCAAATCTTCGGCCGAGGGGAACTCGACGTCGACGACGTTGCCCAGGATCTGCGTGATTTTACCGATGCCAGCCATTGCCGTTCCTTTTTCGAAGAGATTACCTAGGTCTTGAGCGCTTCGGCGCCGGCGACGATCTCGAGGATCTCCTTCGTGATCGTCGCTTGGCGCGTCTTGTTCATGACCAGGGTGAGGTCGTCGATGAGCTTGCCTGCGTTGTCGGTCGCGTTCGTCATCGCGATGAGGCGCGCTGCGAACTCCGAGGCTTGCGTCTCGAGCAAAGCCTGGAAAACGGTGAACTCCAGATATTTCGGCAGGAGCGCGGCCAGCACGGCTTTGGGATCGGGTTCGAATTCGAACGCGTTGCGTAGCCCCTTGCCGTCTTTGGCGGACGCCTCGGGCGAGACGACCGGCAATAACGCCGTCCGTGTGGGCCGCTGCACGATCGTCGAGACGAACTTGCTCGACACGAGGGTGACATCGTCCACCTTGTTCGCGAGGAAGTCGTCCGAGACGCGCGTGGCGACCTCGCGCGCGAGATCCGCAAACGGCCTGGTCTGGAGCGCCCAGTCCGCTTCCGTCGGTAGACCGAGCGGACGCATCTGCACGCGGCCTTTGATGCCGACGAGGTAAAGACGCGGGTCGGGCGCGCCGCGTGCAAGTTGCGTCGCGTTGCGCACGAGGTTCGAGTTGAAGGCGCCCGCGAGACCCTTGTCGGCCGTCATGAGCAGGATGCCGCTCGCGCGCACCTCGCGACGCTCGAGCAAGGGATGCGTAGCGCCGCCGATGGCCACGAGCTCTTGCAGCATCTCGCCGATCGCGCTCGCGTAGGGCCGCGCCGCGCGCATGGCCAGCTCGGCGCGACGGATGCGTGCGCCGGCGACCATCTTCATCGCGCGGGTTATCTGCTGCGTGTTGCGTAGCGAGCGGACCCGATCGCGGAGCTGACGGAGCGTGGCCATCTTAGAAGCGCTTCTTGAACTCTACGATCGCCGCGTCGAGCGCGGTCTTCGTGTCTGCGGACAGTTCTTTGCGGTCGGCGATCGCCGCCGGGATCTCTGGGTGTGCGGTCTGCAAGAACTCGTAGAATTGGCGATGGAATTGCGAGATGCGCTCGTTCGGCACGTCCGCGAGATAGTCGTTGACGGCGACGTACAACTGGAGCACCTCTTGCGCGAGCGAGAGCGGTTCGAACTGCGGCTGCTTGAGCGTCTCCGTTATCTTCTCGCCGCGCGAGAGCTGGGCTTGGGTGGCCTTGTCCAGGTCGGACGAGAGTTTCGAGAAGGCGGCGAGATCGCGGTACTGTGAGAGCTCCAAGCGCAACTGACCGGCGACGGATTTCATCGCCTTCGTCTGTGCGGCACCGCCGACGCGCGAGACGGAGAGCCCGACGTCGATGGCCGGCCTGATGCCGCTGTAGAAGAGTCCCGTCTCGAGATAGATCTGCCCGTCGGTGATCGAGATGAGATTCGTCGGGATATACGCGGAGACGTCGCCTTGCTGCGTCTCGATGACGGGCAAGGCGGTCATCGAGCCCGCGCCGAGCTCGTCTGAGAGTTTCGCGGCGCGCTCGAGCAGGCGCGAGTGCAAGTAGAAGATGTCGCCAGGGTAGGCTTCGCGCCCCGGTGGGCGACGCAAGATGAGGGAGATCTCGCGGTAGGCCTGCGCATGCTTGGAGAGATCGTCGTAGATGATGAGCACGTCGCGGCCCGCGTACATGAGCTCTTGGCCCATGGCGCAACCGGCATACGGGGCGATGTAGCGCAGGCTCGCGGGATCCGATGAATTGGCGGCCACGATCGTCGTGTAATCCATCGCGCCTGCATCGGTGAGGATCTTGTAGGTCTGCGCGACGGTCGACGTCTTCTGCCCGATCGCCACGTAGATGCAGACGACGTTCTTACCCTTTTGGTTGATGATGGCGTCGAGCGCGATCGCGGTCTTGCCGGTCTGGCGGTCGCCGATGATGAGCTCGCGTTGGCCCTTGCCGATGGGGACGAGACCGTCGATCGCCTTGATCCCGGTCTGCAGCGGCTGGCTCACGGGCTGGCGCTGGACGACGGTCGGCGCTTGGGTTTCGATGGGGCGGGTGCGGGTCGTGTTCACCGGTCCCTTGTCGTCGAGCGGCTGGCCGAGCGGATTGATGACGCGACCGATGACCGCGTCGCCGACCGGCACGGAGACGATCCGGCCGGTGCGCCGCACCGTATCGCCCTCTTTGATCTGATCGTCCGGTCCCATGATGACGACGCCGACGTTGTCCTCTTCGAGGTTGAAGGCCATGCCCAAGAGACCGTTGGGGAACTGCACGAGTTCCATCATCTTCACTGCGGACAGCCCGTAGACGCGCGCGATGGAGTCGCCCACCTCGATGACCGTGCCGACCTCGTCTTGCTTCGTCTCGATACGCGCGTTCGCGATCTGCGTCTTCAGGATTCCAGCGATTTCATCTGCGTTCAACATGCGGCGTCTTTCTTTCTCACGGTTCGGTGGCGATCAGGCGTCGGTCGCTTTGCCGTTTGTCGTCGGCGCGGCCGTCCAGTGTTCGGCGCTCTCCAAGAGATGGCGGCGCAGCTCTTCAAGCCGGCCTGAGACGCTCGCGTCCACGTAGCGGTCACCGACTTGCACGACGAGGCCGCCCAAGAGTTCGGGCGAGACCTTCGTCTGGGGGATGATCGTCGCATCGTAGACCGCCGAAAGCCGCTGCGACAGCTCGTCGAGTTGCTGCCTTTCGAGGGCTATCGGCGTGCTGATCGCGGCCACTTTGCGACCGGCTTTGCGATCCATCAGGTCGTGCATCTGGCGCGCCACGATGGTGACGATGTTCTCGCGTCGCTTGCGCACGAGCAGGATCAAGAAGTTCAGGGTGAGCTCGCTCGCGCGGCCGTCGAGCGCCGACGTGAGGAGCTTGATCTTCTCCTCGCGGTCGACGACCGGCGACATGAAGAACGCATCGATCTCGGGATCGCGGGCGAGGAGTGCGGCGAAACCGTCCAGCTCCTTCGTCGCGGTCTCGATCTCACCGCGCTCGTTTGCGAGGCTGAAGAGCGCTTCGGAGTACCGCTGGGCGATGCTGTCTTTAAGCACGCCCGCGCTCCAGGCGGTGGATGACCCGTTCCACGAGCGATTCCTGTTTGGGCCGATCGATCTCGCTGCGCGCGAGCTCTTGCGCTTTTGCGTGGGCGCTTTCGACCGTCTCTTCGAACAGCTGACGCCGCACTCGGTAGCGTTCGCGCTCGAGTTCGCCGGTCGCGTGGGCGACGATGCGATCCGCGTGTTCTCGCGCCGCCGCGATCTCCGCCTCGACGAGCCTGGCGGCTTGGGCATCGCCAACCTCGACCATGCGTCGCGCATCGATAGCCGCCTGATCGACCCCGGCGCGCGCCGCCGCAACAGCCACGTCGCTGCTGTCGCGGTATGCGATCGCGTCGGCCACGATCCTATTCTGCATCTGCTGGTACGAGACGAGCGCCGGCTTGCCGTAGCGATCGAACAGCCAGACGATGGCCACGAGGAAGATGATGAAGTCGATCAGCTTCGTGATGAAGACGATGTCGTTGAAGTGTGCGATGAACATCGTCAGCCTACCGCCTGCGTCGCGCGCTCGACCATCGAGCGAGCCAGCTCGCCGACGAACTGTTGCTGGCGCTCGAGGGCGGCGGCCCGCTCGCTCGCGACCGTGGCCTGGGCCAACGCGACATGAGCGTTCGCCTCTTCCGTCGCCTTGCGTTCGATCGCGTGGGTCTCGTCGGACGCGCGGGTAGCTGCAACGCGCATGGATTCCTCCGTGCGCTTGCGGGCCTGCGCGAGGATCCGATCGGCGTCGCCTTGCACCGCCTTCGCCTCTGCCGTCAGTTCGTCGCCTTCGCGGTAGAGGTTGGCGACGTATCGGCGCCGCTCTTCGATGGCACGTCTCGTCGGTCCGATGAACAACCAGTTCAGCAGCAGATAGAACAAGATGAAGTTCAGTATCTGGACGAGGAACGTGCCGTCGATCGAAAGCAGCATGCGCCGTCAGTGTCCGAGGATAGGTGCCAGCGCCTTCATCACGCCGAGCCCGCCGCCGCCGATGAGCAAGAAGAAGGCGAGCGCGATCGCGATGATCGGGAAGGCTTCCAGAATGCCGAACCCGAGGAAGTAGAAGAAAAAGATGTTCGGCCGGGCTTCGGGCTGGCGAGCGATCGACTCCACCGCCTTGCTGCCGATGATGCCGTCGCCGATCGCGGAGCCGAACGCGGCGAAGCCGACCATCAGCGAAAAGCCGATGATCACCGCCGCCGTGAGGATTGCATTTTCCACGAGTCTATACTCCCTTGCGTGTCAATGGTCCAGTGATTCTTGGGTTGGCGTGATCAGGTAGGCGATCGTCAGCAGCGTGAAGACCGCTGCTTGGATGACGCCGACGATGAGATTGAAGAAATAGATGAAGAACGGCGCCACGACCGCGCCTTGCGAGATGACGCCGAGGTGCGCTTGGATGACCACGGCGACCACCAGCAGCAAGATCTCGCCCGCGAAGATGTTGCCGAAGAGCCGCATGGCGAGCGTCACGGGACGAGCGAGCTCGTCGATGAGATTGATCGGCAGCATGAGGATGCCCAACAGCAACGGCTTGATCACGAGGTGCTT
Source organism: Candidatus Acidiferrales bacterium (assembly GCA_035622315.1). Taxonomy (GTDB): domain Bacteria; phylum Vulcanimicrobiota; class Vulcanimicrobiia; order Eremiobacterales; family Eremiobacteraceae; genus JAJPHJ01. The sequence goes on from DASPVP010000084.1 coordinate 21,792, forward strand.
GTAGTACCCAAGGCCGTGGCGTGCGATGCCGACGATCTGGATCAGGAGAATCGTCGTGACGGCGAGCGCGGCCGTCGTGTTGAGATCAGCGGTCGGCGATTTGCCGATGAGCGGGAACAGTCCGATCTCGTTCAACAGCAAGATGAACACGAACAGCGAGATGATGAAAGGGACGAACGGAAGGCCGTTGGGACCCAAGATGCCGGTGGCCATGTCCGCCAAGTAGCCGACGATGAGCTCCATCACGCTGTAGCGCTTTGACACGACGGTGATGGGGTGGGTCGCCGCGAGCAGTCCGACGATGATGAGCGCCAAAGCCATCGCGACCCAGGTGATGGCGACCGTATCCGCGTGCACCGTGTTGAACGGCGCAGGCATAAAGGGAAGATGCCAGAGCGGGTGAGTTCCGGGTGTTTCTTGCATCGTCGTGCTCGTCTAGCTCGCCGCGCCCGTTTCGGCAGACTCGGCACTGATTTGTTGCCGATACACGACGATGGCCACTGCTAGCGCTGCGACAAATCCAGCAAGGTACGTGAAGTAACCGATGGCCGGCCCGCGCCCGACGATGACAAAAGGCGCAGCGCCGACGACGAAGACTCGGACGAGCGATTCGGCGGTCAGAAACGGCAGGTACCCCTTGCCACCTTTGGTCAGCCGATTGAATCCGCTTGCGATGTGGAGCAGATAGGCGACGCCGATGAGCGTTCCGGCGACGAGGGCGAATGCCGCGACGCGCTCGCGGGTGACGACGAGGACGAGCATGGCGGCGACGAGCGCGATGGCGATACTGCGCCAAGCGACGGCCGCCTGATAGGAGCGGACGTTTTCCATCGGATTTCATGCGCTTCCCTGGGGTATCTTTGCAGACCTTTAGATACGCAGTGGCGGACCGTGAGGTCTGCCGCTACATACGAGCGGAGAGCTGGCGGAACATCGACACCATCCCTGCGACGAAACCGAGGATGATGCCGACTGGAATCGCCCAGTCCCAATGGAGAAACCTCGAAGCGCACCATCCGATCGCAAACCCGACGACGAGCGTGCCGATGATCGACATTCCCGCTCCGCCAAGCTGCGCGAGGCTCAGCGGTGTTTGCTGCTTCATCAGATTCGCGGCGTCACGCAGGTTTGAAATCGTGCGGGCGTGAGCCGTCACGCAGATACCACAGCAGCGCGTCTGCGATGCGGCGAGCCGCGTGCCCGTCGCCATACGGGTTCGCCGCTTTGGCCATCTTCTGATACGCCTTAGGATCGTCGAGCAGCTCGCTCAGATTGCGTACGATGTCTTTTTCATCAACGCCGGCAAGACGCAAAGTTCCAGCCTGCAAGCCCTCAGGCCGTTCGGTGACGCGTCGCAAGACCAGCACGGGTTTGCCGAGCGTCGGCGCTTCTTCTTGCAGACCGCCTGAGTCGGTCGCGACGAGCGTCGCCTGCGCGATCGTAGCGACCAGCCTGCGATAGTCCAGAGGCGTCGTCAAGTGCACGCGCGGTGTGCCGTCCAAGACCCGACGCACCACTTCCACGATCGGCGGATTCGGATGGACGGGCCAGACGAGCGACACGTCAGGATGCGCGACGATCGTCGCCCGAAGCGCGCGACAGATCGCTTCCATCGAAGCGCCAAGATTCTCACGCCGATGCGCTTCGGCGAAGATCATCCTCGGCGTCGAGACTGCAACCGCATCGGCGGACGTCGTCATCGCGTGGATCTGGTTGAAGGCGTCGATGACGGTGTTGCCCGTCACCACGATCGACTGCGGATCTTTGCCTTCGCGCAGCAGGTTCTCGCGCGCGAGCGGCGTCGGCGCAAAGTGGTAGGTCGCGATCACGCCGGTCAGCCGCCGGTTGATCTCCTCAGGAAAGGGCTCGTAGATGGTGTCCGTGCGCAGGCCGGCCTCGACGTGCCCGACCGGGATCTTCTGATAGTAGGCGGCAAGAGCCGCCGCGGTCGAGGTGGTCGTATCGCCGTGGACGAGCATGACGTCAGGCTTGACGTCTTGCAGCACCGTGCCGATCCGCTCGAGCACGCGCGTCGTGATGTCGGTGAGGGATTGCCCCTCGGTCATCACCGCCAGATCGTATTCCGAAGCGATCCCGAACAGGTTCAGGACATCGTCCAGTAGCTCGCGGTGCTGCGCGGTCGCGATCGTCACGCACTGGAACCGTTCATCGCGGGAGAGCGCCGAGATGACGGGAGCCATCTTCACCGCATCCGGCCGCGTGCCGAAGACGACCCCCACCCGAACCCGCGTCATCAGAGCACGTGCGGGCCTCCCGGCCGCGAAAGCGCGATGGCGATAGCGCCCAGCACGAAGCACACCAGATAGATCAGATTGACGACTTGCCGCTGAGAGAGTCCCACGTCCAACAGGCGGTGGTGCATGTGGCTACGGTCTGCATCGAACAAGGGGGCCCGTTTGCCCAGCCGCTGCACGATCACCCGGGCGGTGTCGAAGATCGGCAGCGCCAGGACGAGGAGGGGGACGAGCAACGAGATACCGACAGCCACTTTCTCCGTGCCCATCACTGCACCGCTTGCGAGCACGAAGCCGATGAAGAGCGAACCACCGTCACCCATGAAGATCCGCGCCGGATTGTAGTTGAAGGGCAAAAAGCCGGCGGCCGCGCCACCGAGCGCGCACATCGTGATCGCCACGAGGTACTGATGATGCCACCAGGACACGATCACCATCGTGACCGATGCGATGAGCGCCACGCCCGTCACGAGGCCGTCGAGGCCGTCCATGAAGTTGATCGCGTTGACCATGCCGAGGTACCAGAAGAGCGAGAAAGGGATCGCGAACCAGCCGAGCGAGACGTAACCTATGCGTGGCAACGAGAATCCAAGGATGGTGAACTGATACAGGACGATCATCATGAGGGCGACGAGGAACTGCGCGAGGAACTTCGTCTGCGGGCGCATGCCCATGATGTCATCCCACAACCCGACCCCCAGCATGAGCGTCGCGCCGAACAGCAAGCCGATGACCTGCGCCAAGTCGCGTGTGCCCAAGAAATGATGGATCACGTAATTGTTGTTGAGCGCGACCTCGAGGATCGCGAACAGCGCCAGCATGAAGCCGACGAAGATGGCCACGCCGCCTAACCGGGGCGTCGGCTGCGTGTGCACGCGCCGGTCGTCGTCCGGCTCGTCGAAGACCCCGACGGCGAACGCCATCCGGCGGACGAGCGGTGTCACCACGGCACAGCTGAACGCGGCGAGCACGAAGGTCATCGCGCACAACCAGTAGATGTTGATGTTGAAGATCGAGTGCTGCACGAGTAGGGCCTAACCCGGACTGCCGAGGTGTTCGAGGGCGACGCCTGCCTCGGCCAAGAGTTCGGTAGCGAGCGCGTCGGGATAGGTGTCCTCGTAGACGATGCGGCGCACGCCCGCGTTGATGAGCAGCTTCGTGCATGCCAAGCACGGGTTGTTCGTGCAGTAGAGCGTCGCGCCCTCAATCGAGATCCCGTGGCGCGCCGCCTGCACGATCGCGTTTTGCTCGGCATGGGTGGAGCGAGAACAGTGGCCGTTGTGCAGATCGCCGCCGTCGCGATGATCGCAATGCCGGAGCCCAGCCGGCGCGCCGTTATAACCGGTCGCGAGGATCAGCTTGTTCTTGACGAGCACGGCGCCGACCGCTTTTCGCGAGCACGTCGCGCGCGACGCCACCGCGCGCGTTATGGCTTGGAAATACTCATCCCAGGAAGGCCGGCCACCCAATGCCGGATCCATGACCGAACTCGCGTCGCTCATCGCCGTTCGTCCTTACGTCGCGCGGCGCGCACTGCTGTCTCAGGCACGCGGCCAGCGCCGGCGCCGAAGAGGCGATCGCCCGCGTCGCCGAGACCGGGCACGATGTATCCGTGGTCGTTGAGGTGACGGTCGACCGCGCAGGTATACGCCCGCAAACCGGGATGAGCGCCGAAGAGCGCTCGCAACCCCTCAGGGGCCGCGATCAGACAGATGAAGCGCAAGTCCGAAACGTCTGCTCCGCGCTCGGCGAGCAACGCGACGCAGGCGAGCGCCGAGGCTCCGGTCGCGAGCATCGGATCGAGGATGAAGACGCGCCGGCCATGCAACTTGTCGGGCAGATTGAGATAGTAAGGAACGGCCTCGAGCGTGTCTGGGTCACGGTAGATGCCGACGTGCGCGACGGTCGCTTGAGGCATGAGCGCGAAAAAGCCGGGAACGAGCCCTAAGCCGGCACGCAAGATCGGTACGAGCAAAGGGATGCGCGTGATGCTCTTCGCGGTCGCCCATGCGAGCGGTGTGGCGACCTGGGTCTCCGTGGTCTCGAGGTCGGCGGCGGCTGGCCATGCGAGCAACGTCGCGAGCTCCGTGCACAGCTCGCGGAATTCTTTGTTCGGGGTCGCGGCGTCGCGCAGGCGACCGAGCTTGTCCGCGACGAGCGGATGATCGACGATCGCGAGATTGGGATACTGCGGGTGAGCGCACAGCCCAGGGGCGCCGGGCATGGAGAGTTCCATCGGCCTCACGGAACGCCGAAACGGCCGGTGAGTTCGTCGACGCGCGAGCGCAAGCGTTCGCGGCGCTCGCCCCGGCCCATATCATCCATCGCCTCGCCCATGATGTCGGCGATCTCCAACATCTCCGCCTCACGCAAACCTCGCGTGGTGATGGCGGGCGTACCGATGCGCACGCCGCTTGATATCGCCGGTGGATTGCGGTCGAACGGGATCATGTTCTTGTTCACCGTGATGCCGATCGTGTCGAGGTACTCCTCGACCGCCTTACCGGTGAGACCACGGACAGAAACGTCGACAAGCATGAGGTGGTTGTCCGTGCCGCCGGCGACGATGCGCAAGCCTTTTGATTCGAGCGCGCCCGCCAAGGTCTTCGCATTTGCGACGATCTGCTTCGCGTAGTCCGTGAAGTCGGGTGCGAGCGCCTCTTTGAACGCGACTGCCTTCGCCGCGATGATGTGCATGAGCGGGCCGCCTTGCAGGCCTGGAAACACCGTCTTCGCTATCGCTTTGCCGCGCTCGGCATCGGTCATGATCACGCCGCCGCGCGGCCCGCGCAACGTCTTGTGCGTGGTGGTCGTGATGTAGTCCGCGTGGCCGACGGGGCTCGGGTGAATCCCGGCCGCGACGAGCCCGGCGACGTGCGCGATGTCGGCGAACAGCACCGCGCCGACCTCGTGCGCGATCTCGGCGAATGCCCCCCAATCGGGTATCCGAGAGTACGCGCTCCAACCGGCGACGAGCAGTTTCGGCTTGTGCTCGCGTGCGATCGCTCGGATCTCGGCATAGTCGAATTGCTCGGTCGAGCGGCTGACGCCGTACGTGACGGCATGGTAGATCTTACCGGAAAAACTTACCTTGCTGCCGTGCGTGAGGTGGCCGCCCTGATCGAGCGCGGTCCCCATGATCGTGTCGCCCGGGTTGACCGCGGCGAAATAGACCGCCATGTTGGCTTGCGCGCCCGAGTGCGGTTGCACGTTCGCATACTCGACGCCGAAGAGTTGTTTGAGGCGATCGATCGCGAGCGTCTCGACCACGTCGACGTACTCGCAGCCGCCGTAATACCGTTTTCCCGGGTAGCCTTCCGCGTACTTGTTGGTCATGACGGAGCTCGCCGCCTCGCGCACGGCCGCGCTCACGTAGTTCTCCGATGCGATGAGCTCGAGGTTGCGCCGCTGGCGCTCTTCCTCCAAAGCGATCGCGCGGGCGACCTCGGGGTCCGCCGTCGCGAGAGCGGCGCGCTCCAGCAGCCGCGCGTTCACGAGCCCGAGTCCTTCGACCCGACCGAGATCGCCGGATAATCATCGATCTCGTGGACCCGTCGTTCGTGGCGCCCGCCCTCGGGGTCCGTCGTCAGCCAGACCTCGAGGCACTCGCGCACCATCTCCCAGCCGGTGAGCCGCTCGGCGAAGCAGATGACGTTGCAGTCGTTATGCTCGCGCGAGAGTCGCGCCGAATACGGCTCGGCGACGGAGGCCGCGCGCACCCCTTTGACCTTGTTCGCCGCCATCGCCACACCCAAGCTCGAACCGCAAACGAGCACGCCGCGATGGCATTCACCACTCGCAACGGCTTCACCGACTTTGAAACCGATGAGCGGATAATCGACCGGATCGGTCGAGTAGGTGCCGAAATCGACGACCTCGTGCCCGAGCGCGCGGAGGTGCTCGGCGATCATGCCTTTGTATCCGAAACCGGCATGATCGGCTCCCACGGCGATGCGGAGAACGTTGCTTGCCACGCTACGTCGTTCTCCTCTCAAAGAGGAGCCGCCTTGGAGGGTGCGGCTTAAGCGCGCTCGCGTCCACGGCGCTCGAGCTCGTGGAAGATGGTCGGCATCGCGGACTGCAGCATGTCACGGACGCCGCGCACCTCCTGGGCGTCGCCGCCGATCGGGTCGGGAACATCGCCGAGTTGGGTGAGATCGTCGAAGCTCACGACTTTCATCCGGTGCTTGGGAAACGCGGTGTGCAACATCTCTCGCTGCAGATCGGTCATCGTCACGACGAGTGAGGCGCGCGCGATCAGGTCTGCATCCGCCGGTTTGGAACGATGATGCTCGAGCGAGAGACCGATCTCGCTGATCGTCGCCTGAGCGATCGATGCGGCCGCGTATCCGGGCAGCGCGTGCGTGCCGGCGCTTTCGACCTCGAGGGTCAGTCCGCGTCGGGCGGCTTCGTCGGCTGCGATCACTTCGGCGATGGCGCTGCGGCACGCGTTGTGCATGCAGATGAAGACGAGCAGCGCGGCGTTGGTCACCACTCTGGTTTTCCCCAATCCGGATGAGCCGACCTGGCCAGCAGGTTCTCGACCGCCGCCGCCGATGGCAGCGATGGAATCGCGCCTTCGCGCAGGCAGGCGAGGGCGCCGGCGGCGCACCCGAAGCGCACCGCGTCGCGAAGCGCGTCGGCCGTCAGGTCTCGTTCCTTGTGGAGCAGCGTCCACAGAATCCCCGCCGTCATGGCATCGCCCGCGCCTGTCGTGTCGATCGCCTCGACGCGAGGAGCAGGCGTGTCGAAGCGCGCACCGCCGCTGACCGACGTTGTCGCGCCGCGCGCGCCGCGGGTGAGCACGACCGCTCTTGTCGTCTCTTGCACGAGCTTGCCTGCGCTGTTCGGATCGATGCCAAGCTCCTGCGCATCATCCTCGGAGAGCTTGACGAGCGCCGCTCGCGCGCAGCCGGCCAGCGTGATGCGTCGCATCTCATCGCGCGATTCCCACAGTTGCGGGCGCACGTTCGCATCGAAGCTGACGAGCGCTCCTGCGCGGTGCGCAGCTGCCGCAACACCGAGGCAGGCAGAGCGCGCGGGCTCGGTCGCGAGGAGCACGCCGCCGAAGTGGAGCATGCGCGCCCGCGACACTAGGCGTGCGTCGAGATCCGCAACGTCCAAGCGACTGTCCGCGCCCGGGTTTCGGACGAAGAGGAAATCGCGTTCGCCCTGTTCGCCGCGCGCCACGAAGGCGAGCGTGGTCGCTTCCGCAACGGAGCGCACACCATCGACATTCACGCCCTCGTGTGCCAGCGTGCGCAGCAGGTAACGGCCGAAAGCGTCGGTGCTGATCGTGCCTGCGAAGCGTGCGTCGCCGCCTAGGCGAGCGACGCCGACCGCGACGTTCGCGACGGCGCCTCCTGCGGCGCGACGGAAGAGCTCGCTCGACCCGACGTCGGAGACGTGCGACTGCGCCACGAAATCGATGAGCGCTTCGCCGACGCAGAGAATGAAGCTCATGCGCTAAGAACCCAAGGGTTGCGCTGCCACCTGCAGAACAGCGGCTCGTTGAACGCACACGCTCGCCCGGCCTTCCACGTCGCATGAAGGTCTGTTGCAGTTCGCATTCGTACGACCGGCTGTTCGCGACAGGCGATCTCACCCAGCTCGAATGGGTCGACCTGTGTGCCAACGAGCTCGAGCTTGACGGCGTCGAATTTGCTTTGGCGCATTTCCCGCGTTTCGATCCAGACTACGTCGCACAGCTCAAGAAACTCTGCGTCGATCGTTGTCTGACGGTCGCCGGTGTGCTGCACGACACGCCCATCGATGCTCGCTCGATCGACGAGCACGTCGAGCGCGTCCGCAGCTCGCTTGACGTCGCATGCGCCCTGGGCGCCCCGATCGTGCGCTGCAGCATCTCGGGCGTGGCTGGGCCAGAGGCGATCGCGTGGCGCGAGACGATCAGGGGGCTCAAGGCAGCCTGCGTGAGCGCGAAGGAGCGCAACATCACCCTCGCGCTCGAGCCCCAGACAGGATCGCTCGTGGCAGATGCGGTGCAAGCCAAGCGCGCTGTGAAGGAGTGCGACTCCGCGTGGCTGCGTCTCGCGCCCGACGCCAGCATGCTGGCGCAGCCGAGCAGGGAGACATGGGACGAGATCATGCCGGCGGCGGTGATCGTCGTCGTCCCAATGCGGGCTGTGGATGCCTTTGGCGCTGAGGAGTCGGTCGACTACATCAGCGCGTTTTCTTTCCTGCGGAAGGAGCGTTTTCGAGGCTTCCTTACATTAGAGTACAGCGGCGCGGAGGCAGAGCGTCCCGCGGTCGCTCGGGCAGTGGCCTGGCTGCGGACCATGCCGCCAAGCGTCTAACCGCTGTGCCGGCACTTGCATGCGAAAGACGGCCCGGTCGTCGCCGACCGAGCCGTCTTCACGTTCCCCGAAGTGCCGGTACCCGCCAGGGATTAGAACCCGCAAGCAGCAGGTTGGGTGCTCACCCGGCCCCGGAAGGCTTCCCTCGACGTGGAGGGCTTGCTCAAGTGGGCTCGGAGTCGAACTCCCTCTTGTGATCGTGTTGGATCAATCACAAGACGAGCTCTCGCACACCCCAGGGAGCATGCGCCGCGAAGCGCAGTGCACTTACCCTAGCACGCAGCCGGACCGAAGACAAGTCTTGACAAGCGCGAAACGGTCGGCTCATATGACAGGTTTTGAGTCGCAGTGGTAGCGCTCACCACGCGCAGACTGCACTTGCACCTGCGACACACGTTCACCATCAGCCGCGGCTCTGAGGACGTGGCGGAAACAGTCGTGCTGCAGCTCTTGGCTGATGGGACCGAAGCGCTGGGAGAGTCGGCTCCCGTGTCGCGCTACGGCGAAAGCCCTGACCTCGTGAGCGCTGCGCTCGAGCGCCTAGCGCTTCGCGACGACGACCTGTGGCATTTCGATGATGCGCTCGCGCTCCTCGGTGACGCGATGGGAGCGCGCTGCGCGCTTGACCTGGCGTTGCACGACCTCGCGGGAAAGCGGCTCGGAATACCAGTCTACCAGCTCTACGAGTTGGACCCTGAAAAGGCGTTGACCACATCGTTCACGATCGGGATCGCCGACGTCGCGACCACGCTCGCCAAAGTCCATGAGGCCCATCACTATCCGATCCTCAAGGTGAAGGTGGGCACCGAAAAAGACATCGAGACGCTGGAAGCGATCCGTTCGGCCTACCGAGGCACGATCCGCGTGGACGCAAACGAGGCCTGGTCCCCGGATGAAGCCGTTCGCAAGTTGCGCGAACTCGAACGCTTCGACGTCGAGTTCTGTGAACAGCCCATCGAAGCGGGGCATCCCGAGCAGCTCCGCTTCGTCAAGGAACGCAGTAAGATCCCGATCCTCGTGGACGAGGACAGCGTCACTTCTGCGGACCTTCCGCGCCTCTACGGCTGTGTGGACGGCATCAACATCAAACTCGTCAAGTGCGGCGGTCTGCGCGAGGCGCTCCGGATGATCCACACCGCGCGAGCGATGCGTTTGAAGATCATGCTCGGTTGCATGATCGAATCGTCGATCTTGGCCACAGCCGCCGCGCATCTCACGCCCCTGTGCGACTTCGCCGATCTCGACGGACCGCTGCTCGTCACGGACGATCCCTATGTGGGCGTGCGTTATGACGGCGCGCGCATGCGCCTGCCGGACGCGCCCGGCCTGGGGGTGGCCTTGCGCCGCCCGACGTAGGTAGGCGAGGATGACTCCTCCGGCTCGTCGCCGCTACGTCGCGCTCACCGAAGGCTTTCTCACCGATCCGCATCACGCGAAGACCGCGCACGGCGTGCTGCGCTACAGCGCTGACCCCGTCGTCGCGATCGTCGACGGGGCATACGCTCAAAGAAACCTGCGCGACGTTCTCCCGGAGATGGACAAAGACGTGCCAATCGTGGCGACCGTGCAAGAAGCGCTCGGCTACGAAGCCACGTCGCTGCTCGTCGGCGTGGCGGTTTCGGGGGGCGCCCTCCCGCTGCAGTTCCGCGCGCACTTGGAAGCCGCGATCGATGCTGGGCTCGAAATCGTCAACGGCCTGCACCAATTCGTCAGCGAGGATCCGGATCTGGTCGCGCGCGCGAGAGCGAGCGGAGCTCGTCTCTGGGACGTCCGCAAGGCAGGCGACATCCCGCTCTTCTCGGGCGACGCGTACGGAGTGCCGCAGGTCGTAGTGCTCGCGGTGGGCAGCGATTGTGCGGTCGGAAAGATGTCGGTCATGCTCGAGCTCGCCGCCGCTGCGCGCGCGTGCGGCGATCAAGCTGAATTCGTCGCGACCGGCCAGACCGGCATCATGATCGCGGGCAAGGGCATCGCGGTGGATCGCGTCATATCGGACTTCATCTCGGGCGCCGCCGAGCAACTCGTCCTCCAAGTCGCGAAGACGACCGAGTTCACGCTCGTCGAAGGGCAAGGCAGCATCCTCAACCCGGCTTTCTCCGCGGTCACGTACGGGCTCATGTTCGGCAGCGCGCCCGACCTTCTGGTGCTGTGTCACGAGGCTGGTCGCGATTCCATCGAGGATTTCGACGTGCCGGTCCCACCGCTCGGACAGCTTGCACGCCTCTACGAAGCTGCGCTCGCACCGCTGAAGCCCGCCCCGTGCGTCGCTGTGGCGCTGAACACGCGCGCGCTCGACGCTAGCGGAGCGAAGGACTATATCAATCGCACCCAGGCACAGACCGGATTGCCGACGGATGATGTGGTCCGCTTCGGCGGTGAAAGGCTTTGGCGCGCGCTCCGCTCGGCCGCCGAGACGACGCCGAAATGGGCCAGCCGGCACCAGGCAGCGCGACGCTGACCGCGCGCGTCATTCGCCTATCCGCGCTCGCCACGTTGGTCGCGATCACAGCAGCGTGCTCGAAACTATCTCAATCCGAGCATGCGGCGAAGCGCTGGACGATCCCAGGGGTGGTCCGAACGGCGGTCACGGAAGAGCCGAACACCCTTGTCCGCATGTTCTCGAACCAATCTTCGGCGGACGACGTGACGGCCTTGCTCTTCGAACCCTTCTTCCGCTACGACGAGCGCGAGCGGCCTGTGCCCGCCCTTGCGACGACGTTTCCAAGCCTTGCGAACGGACTGATCAGCAGGGACGGATTGCGCGTGACATTCCCGCTGCGGGCCGGCGTGCGGTGGTCCGACGGCGCTCCCGTCACGTCGGCCGACGTCATCTTCACCTGGCACGCCATCGTCGACGGCAACAATCCGGTCGTGTACACCGCGGGCTACGACCAGATCAAGACGATCGTCGCCGATGGGCCGCACCGCGTCACCTTCGTTATGAAACGGCGCTTCAGCCCGGTCGTCTACCTTTTTTCGGAGGGCACATTCACGCCGTTACCGGCGCACCTGTTGCACGCGTACTCCTCGATCAACGACATCGCGTACGACGCCGATCCGGTCGGTGATGGTCCCTTCGTGCTCGCGCAGTGGCTGCACGGCTCCCGGCTGGTCTTCACGCCGAACCCGCTCTATTGGCGGGGCCGTGCGCACGTGCGCGAGATCGACATGGAGGTGATCCCAGATCCTACCACCCAACTCGCGGAATTGCGCACCCATGAGATCGATCTCGTCGACGGCGTGATGAAGAATCTCGTGCCGCAGCTACGCGGCATCCCCGGCATCTGGATGAAAACCCAACTGCAAGCGGATTATCGCCATCTCGATTTCAACCTGCGCAGCCCGGTCTTGCGCGACGCCGATGTGCGACGTGCCATCGCCCGCGCGGTCGACGTCCCCAAGATCATCGCAGACGTGTATGGCGGGCTCGGTGTGCAAGCAGCAACGGACATCCCGCCCTTCTCGTGGGCGGCGAACGACCTGCGTCCGATCGGGTACGACCCCGCAGCCGCCCGCCGGCTGCTCGCAGCAGCTGGTTGGACGCGCGGTCCCGACGGCATGTTAGCCAAGGACGGGCAACGCCTTGCGCTGTCCATCTCCTCCACCACTGACAACCGGCCTAACGCGGACGCCGAACAGCTCGTGGCGAGCGAGTTGCATGACGTCGGTGTCGACGTCACCGTGAAGAACTACGCGGGCGGCGTGCTTTTCTCAGAGCAAGGCCCCTTGTATCGGGGCACCTACGACATGGCGTGGATCGTCAATACCGAAGGCGTCGATCCGGACAATCTCGCGATCTGGGGCTGCGACTGGTTCCCGCCGCACGGCGCGAACACGAACTTCTATTGCAACCGTAGCGTCGACGCGTACTTGAGCGATGCGCAGACCACATACGATCCGGCCCGCCGCAAGCGCGACTACGCGGCCGCGTGGCGGATCATGCTGGATGAGGTTCCTGCCCTCATGATCTATTGGGACCGCATCGTCGTCGCCGGAAACGCCGATCTGCATCACGTCCGGCCATCGCCGGTCATTACCGATTATTGGAACGCATGGGAGTGGGAAATCTGAGCGTTGCGCTCTGGTTCGCAGCCGTGACGGTCATCCGTTTTGCCGGCGGGCTCGACCGCGATTACCTCTCCGACGTGCACGAGGTGCGTGGCGGCTTCACGACGGCCGTCGCGTCGTGGAACGCGATCACGCCGCCAGGCTCCTGGATCGAGACGCAGGTGCGCGCTCGCGTCGACGATCGGTGGAGCTCGTGGTATTCCATGGGCTCGTGGAGCGCCGATCGGACTCTTGGCCATCGACACTCGACGAGTTCGCCTGCCGATGCAGACGGGAGGGTCGACACCGACACGCTCGAGCTCGACAAACCCGCTGAGGCCTGGCAGTTGCGCGTCTTCTTCCATCCGGCAGCAAGTGGAGCGCTGCCGTCGCTGTCTCTCGTAGCGATGACGACCGGACCGAACGCGCCAGAGGGCAGCAAGGATCCGCGGCTCGGCTGGGGTATGGACCTCGACGTGCCGGAACGCACGCAGCGCGTGCACGAGTCACCCGATGCGCTTGGTGGCGGCGGCGACGCGTGGTGCAGTCCGACGAGCGTCTCGATGGTCATGGCGTACTGGGCCGCGCGCGAGCGCAAGCCGCAGTGGGACGTCAGCGTTCCCGTCGCGGCCGGCGGCACCTACGATCCAAAATATCAGGGTTGCGGCAACTGGCCGTTCAACGTCGCTTTCGCATCCGAGCATGGGCTCGCGGGGTGGGTCGAACGGCTTGGCGGCCTCGACGACATGGCGCGCTACATCGCGGCGGGAGTGCCCCTCGTCGCGAGCATCCGTGTCGCTCCCGGCGAGTTGAGCGGGTCGCCGTATGAGAAGACCGACGGGCATCTACTCGTCGTGCGAGGCTTCGCTGCCGATGGAGACGTCATCACAAACGATCCGTACGCGCTGCCGGGCCACATCCGCATCGTGTATCCGCGCGCACAGTTCGCACATGTGTGGATCGGCGGCTCCGGCGGCATCGTCTACGTCATCGCGCCGCCTGCGACGCTCGCGCGATTTGGCGGACTTTGATCGCGAGTCGCGTTAACCCAGACCGCGGCGCGCCAGCTCCACGTTGATGATGAGCCCGGGCAGCGAACGGACGAACGTTCCCGTCACCCGGCGCAAGTCCGCGCGTCTTTGGTCGTCGATCCCGTGCGAGCTCAAGAGGTCCTCGCTCAAGAACAGTCCGTGCGGCAGGGACCTTGAGGCGTTCAGCGCAGCCGCCCCAATGCCGCGTGTCAAAAGCTCGTAGCCCGGCTCTGCGACTCTCGGCTTGCAATCACGCCACCACACCTCGAGCCAATCCGGATACGATGCCATCGCCTTGTACTCGGTCTCGATGAAGGGGAGCCGCAGGCTCACGCGCATGTCCTCGTAGATGGCGCGCACGCGCGGCGGCGCTTCGCGCTCTTCGACGAGCGAGAAGCGGACGCCGCGGAACTCGCGCGGCCGCTCTCGCTCCTCCTCGCGGTGAGGACCCGAGGAACCGACCCCGCCCACCGACTCGCCGGCGAGCGCTGCTTCGACCGCGCTCGCGAGGATCGCAAGTTTGGGGTTGACCTCGGCGAACAGCTCGATGACCTCGCGCATGCGGGCGATTTCGGCCTCGCTCACCGCGCGGCCGCGCAGGGACGCGGCGTGATCGCCCACTGCCCAGCTCGCGGTCTGCGTGCGCACCTGCTCGCCGATGCGGGCGGCGAGGTTCGCAAATTCAATCGTCAGGACGTTCGGCCGCAGGCGCCGCCAGGTCACGTCCAGGAAGCGCGGAACCGCCGCCCACGCTTGGAAGATCAGGTTGACGATAGGCACGCGAAGCGAGTTCTTGATGTCACGAAACGCTTCGCGGGCTCGCTCGTCGGTGGCTTCGCTTTCGCGGACGAGCGCGATCGTGTCGGTCACGGACGTCGCTGCCCCTCGAGGTCGGTGCGCAGATGCAGCTCGCGCAATATCTTCTGCTCGAGCGGCGTCGGCGCGTCGATCATCAGGTCCTGGAAGCGCTGGTTCTTCGGAAAGGCGATCGTCTCGCGGATGGACTGGCCGCCCACCATCAAGAGGACGATGCGGTCGACCCCGAGGGCGATCCCGCCGTGCGGGGGCGCGCCGTATTCGAAGGCCTCGAGCAAGAACCCGAAACGCTGTAATACTTGCTCCGGCGTGTAGCCGAGCAGAGCGAAGATCTTGCGCTGCATCGCGGGATCGTGGATGCGGATGGATCCCGAGCCGAGCTCCATGCCGTTCAAGACGAGGTCGTAGTGCTGCGCGCGCAATGCGAGCGGATCGCCCGCGAGCGCTTCGCTGCCGGGCGCAGGCGACGTGAAGGGGTGGTGCGCCGGCTGCAGTCCACCCGTCTCTTCGTCGCGCTCGAAGAGCGGAAAGTCCAGAACCCAGCAAAAGGCGAAGCGTTTGGGGTCGCGCAGTCCGCGCTCCTCCGCGACGTGCAGGCGCAGCTTGCCTGCGATCGCTTGTACCGCTGCTGGCGCGTCCGCGATCATGTAGATCGCGTCGCCCTCTCGGAGGCCGGCGGTCTGCTCGAGCGCGTTCAACAGCGCATCGGTCAGCGCGACTTTGGGCATGGACGACTTGACGCCGTCCGCGCCGCGCGCGAGCCACACGAGTCCTTTCGCGCCTAACTCCCCCGCAGCGGCCGCGAGCGCATCGAACTCGCGGCGCGACCGGCTTGCCCCGCCTTCCTCGACGAACCCGACGATCGCGCCACCCGACGACAACGACTGAGCGAACACCTTGAATTCCGTGCCCGCGAAGGCAGCACCCAGATCGTGCAACTGCATGCCGAAGCGCAGATCCGGTTTGTCCGATCCGTATCCGGCGAGCGCTTGCGCGTGCGTGAGGCGTGGGAAAGGCGTCTCGACCTTCACGTCAAGCGCCTGGCGGAACATGTTGGCGAGCATGCCTTCCACGACCGCGATGACGTCTTCTTGCGTGGGGAACGCCATCTCGAGGTCGATCTGGGTGAACTCGGGTTGCCGATCGGCCCTGGTGTCTTCGTCGCGAAAGCAGCGCGCGATCTGGAAGTAGCGCTGGAATCCGGCTACCATTAACAGTTGCTTGAAGAGCTGTGGTGACTGCGGCAAGGCGTAGAACGCACCAGGGTGGAGCCGGCTCGGCACCACGAAATCGCGCGCGCCCTCCGGCGTCTGCTTGATGAGCATAGGCGTCTCGATCTCGAAGAACCCCTGCGCGTCCAGATAGTCGCGCACGGCTTTGATGGCGCGGTGCCGCAGGGATATGTTGCGCTGAAGCTGCGGACGGCGCAGATCGAGATACCGGAAACGCAAGCGCAGACTCTCGTCCACGTCGCCCTCGGCGTGGATGGGGAAGGGCGGCGTCTTTGACCGATTGAGCACGGCGAGCGACTCGACGGCGACCTCGATCGCTCCCGTCTCGAGTTTCTCGTTCTCAGTGCCGGGTGGCCGCGGGCGCACGAGCCCTCGCACCCGGATGACGTCCTCCGGCCGCAGCGAGGATGCTTCGGGCAGCGCGCGCGGGTCCAAGACGAGTTGTGTGATGCCGAACCGATCGCGCAGGTCGATGAAGATCAAACCGCCATGGTCGCGGCTGCTATTCACCCAGCCGGCGAGTTCGACGGGATCCTGGCTCTGCGCGGCCCGCAGTTCGCCGCAGGTCACGCGGCGGGATGCGCTGTCGCTCACGAAGGCTGGGCGCCTTCCCGCAGCGCTCGCTTTATGCCGCTCACGTAGTGGTACTGATAGGCGATTTGCCTGGCGATGTATGGCCAGGTGTTCTTGCGAGGCGCCTCCTCTCGCGCACCGGCACGCTCGAGCGCGCGACGCAGCCCCGGGGCGGCACCCAAGGCCGAATGCAACCAGAGTGAGATGGGCGTCATGCCGAGATTCGCCTTCACTGAAAAGTCACGGTGCTTGTTATAGAAGCGCACCGTGGAAACCCCGGCGAGCTCCATGCGGCCGACCTGCTCTGCAAATCCGACCGGATGCCAATGGTAGTTGATGGCCTCGGGGTCGTAGAGGATCTGCACGCTACTGCGCGCCAGCCGGTAGCCCAGTTCCAAGTCCTCGTGGCCGTATCCCGTGAACGCCTCGTCAAAACCCCCGACCGCGAGCAGGTCATCGCGGCGCACCGACGCGTTGCCCGTCAAGAAGTAGAGCCAGGAGAGCGTGCGGCGCGTCCTGGGATGCAGCGGTTTGCGCCGGCTCGGATCGTCGCGCTGCGCTCGATAGTCTTGCAGCGAGCGGACTTGCAACTCGCACCCGACGAGCGCCACACGTCGCGCCCCCGCGTGCGCGTGCGCGTGCCGCTCCAAGAGCGTGGGCGACGCCAAGATGTCGGCATCGGTGAACAGCACGACGGGCGCCCGCGCCTGCGCGATGCCAGCGTTGCGCGCAGCCGCCCTTCCTCCATAGTGACCTTGCAGATGACGCACGCGTTGACCGACGTTCTCGATCACCGACGCAAGGTATTGTGCGGTCCCGTCCGCGCTCATCGAATCCGCGATGATGATCTCGTATGCGTCTGGGGCGAGCGTTTGCTCGAGCAACGTGGGCAGCACGACCTCGAGCGTCGGCTTGCGGTTGTAGGTGGGGACGACCACCGAAAGCGTCGGCGCACTCACAGCGCTTGGACCGCATCTCCGATGTCCTCGATGAGCGGATCGGCATCAGCACCGCGCGGCGGCTTCACGAAGACGGCGCTCGGTACGCGCCAGGGTCCCCACTCTTGGGAGCACAGCCGGAAATATTCGCGTTCGAAGATGACGACCACCGGCCGGCCGAGGGCAGCGGCCACGTGAGTGGCACCCGTGTCGACGGTGACCACGGTCGCGGATTGCTTGAGGACGGCGGCCCAGCGCAGCAGCGGCAGGTCGCCGAACCAGGTCACGTTCTTGTGCGGCATGGTCCGCGAGATGTTCTCGGCGAGCGTACGCGTGTCCGGCCCGTAGGTCACCACCACGTCGGCCTGCTCCTGCGCAAGGCGCGTGATGAGCTTGCGCACCGCGTCCACGCCGAAATTCGGCATGAACCAGCGAGGCGCGAGCGCGACAACGGTCCCACCAGCAGGCGCGTTCTGTTCGGCCCACGCGACGTCGTCGTCGCCCAGGCGCAAGGTCAGCTCCTCGGTGAGGTGTTCGCCTCCGGCGAGACGTACGAGAGCCAGCACTTGGCGTACTTCATGCATCACCGGCCGGTCGGGAACGCGATCCGCGATCTCTGGGTCCGCTTCGGAGAGACAGAAGTCCGTCAAGCATATCCGGGCCAAAATACGGCTGAGGTAGCGCCGCCGATAGACGTACCCGATGCGAGAGGGCGCACCCGAGATGCCGGTGAGAAATATGTCGTCCGTACGCGGCGCGAGCCCCACCGCGAGCACAGCGTCGCGCCCTAGCTTCGCCACGTTCGCGATGGCGCGGGTCGGCCGGGCGTGCGGCAGCAGCACGATCTCGTCGACGTCGGGATTGTGCCGCAGGATCGGCTCGGTGTAGCCCGTGATCACCGCGGTGATGCGCGCCGCGGGCCAAGACCGGCGAAACGAGGTGATCGCAGGCGTGGACAGGACGAGATCGCCGACGCGATCCGTCCGGATGAGCAAGATGCTGTCGCGGGGCGCGCCGTTGCGGGTCATCAGCCCCTCGAGGCGCTGCCAAGCTCGTCGTAGTAACCTGCGCGGGCCAAGCGCCGCGCGGCCCAGCGCCGCACGGACAGCGGCCACGAACCGGTCTGTCGCCCAGGTTGCGCGACGCCTTCGAGCAGGGCAGGCCAACCGCTGCGCCGAGCCACCTTGCTCCACCAGAGGAGCGGGGCGAGCTGACCTGTGGCGAGCGCTACGCGCCAGGTCG
This sequence comes from Candidatus Acidiferrales bacterium, assembly GCA_035622315.1. Lineage (GTDB taxonomy): Bacteria > Vulcanimicrobiota > Vulcanimicrobiia > Eremiobacterales > Eremiobacteraceae > JAJPHJ01. The sequence continues at coordinate 40,240 of DASPVP010000084.1, forward strand.
GGTGCTTGTCGAGGAACTGTCGCGCGGTGCGCGCCTGGGCGCGTGCCTGGCGCACCATCGACGGGAACTGCTCGGGGCCTACCGGCGGCTTATAATGATAGACCACGGCCTCGCGCTCTAGGATGGATGGGACGCCCATGTTGCGCAACCGCAGCCCGAGCTCGAGATCTTCCCAGCCATACTCGCGAAAGCGTTCGTCGAAACTTCCCGCCTCTTCGACGAGTTCGCGCGGCGCGGAGACGTTGGTCGTCCAGAAATAGGCTCCTGAATAGTTGCGCAGCGAATACTCGGGTTTGGGCAGATCTTCGAGGGACGCTACGTTGATCGCGACGCCCCGGCAGATCGACCTCGGGTGCGTTTGGTGGAAACGCACGTGCGTGCGCAACAGCTGGGGCGTGGCAAGCACATCGTCATCCATGAAGAGGATCACTTTGCCGCGGGCCCGTGCAAGGCCGACGTTACGGCCGCGTGCCAATCCGGCGTTTTTCTGGCGCACGAGTTGGAACGCGCATGGCGGCGTGAGGCGGGAAAGCACATCCTCGTACGAGCCGTCGGTCGAACCGTCGTCCACCAAGACGATCTCGTAATCATCGGGGTCCATGTCTTGGCGGAAAAGCGCATCCAGGACTGTGCCGATGAGAGTACGGCGATTGAACGTGCATAGCTGCACGCTGATGAGAGGTTCGCGGCCGCTCATGACGCCTCGGCGGCATCCATTTGGAGCACGCGGCGCGCCGCGTTTACGACCGATCGCGGGTCGAGCGCCGCGTAGCACGCGAACGTCTTGCACGTCTCCTTGCGACAGCGAGGTGGACACGCGAAGCTTGGTTCCACGAGCGCCACGTGGTCGCCGAGCGGCCGCCAACGGCTTGGCAGGTCGGTGCGAAGAGCGAAGATGCCCACGGTCGGTGCTCCCGCGATCGCAGCGATGTGCATGGGTCCTGAGTCGAGCGCGACCACGAGCATGGCGCGTTGCGCGAGCGCCGCAAAACTTCGCAACGAGGTGGCTCCGCTCGCATCGAAGGCGGGCTGGCGCATCGCTGCGACTGTCGCGGCCGCGAGAGCGGCCTCCTTCGGGCTGCCCGTGACGACGACCGGACAGCCGAAGGCCACCGCGAGCGCATCGCCGACTGCGGCGAAATGCTCGCTCGGCCAGCGCTGCGCCTGGGCGCTGATCCCCCGTGCCGCGTGGAAGATGATAAATGAACGGTCGCCTACAGCACGAGCGATGAGCGAATCCGCCTTGCGCTCGTCCTCGGCGGTAACGTGGAGAGCGATGCGGAAATCGTCGGGTGTCGCGACGGCGCCAAGCGCGCGGGCATAATCCATCTGGATATCGGTCCAGTGGCTTTGGGTGTCACCGGTCTCGCTGCGGACATTGACCCGCAGCGTGTAGCGGAATGAATACAAGCGTCGGCTCTGACCAACCCGCACGCCGATCCCGGCCTGTTGTATCGCCTTTGCGATCCGAGGATCCGACCAGAAGACGACCGCGTGCGTGTAGGCGCGCGAACGCAAGCGCTCGACGAGCGCGCGCAGCGGTTCTTGGCCGTCGTCGGTGAGGACCTCGCCGATCGCGGGTTGGCCCAAAAGGATCTCCGCGGCGTAGGGCGTGGTGAGGACGTCGATCGGCATGTCGAAACGGCGCTGCAAAGCGTTGATCGCGGGCAGCGCCGCAAGCAGATCCCCGACACCGCCGCGCGTGCAGGTGGCGAGCACTCTCGGCGAGGTCATCCCAAACGTCGCTCGGGCGTGTCCATTGCGCGCAGCTCGCGGGCCTGCGCGGCCAAGAAGCGGCCGTAGGCCGCTGCATCCCAATCCATGTCTAAGTGGCGCTTCGCGTGGCAACGCCAGCTACCCGCCCAGGGACGCCACTGAGCCGACAGACGCTCGTAATCCTGGGGGTCGAAGATGTCGACGACGCATCGACCGAGCATGCCTGCGACGTGGGCCGCGCCCGTGTCGGGGGTGACCAGGACGTCGAGCGCGTCGATCGCTCCGAGCCAGCTGGGAAGTGGGAGCGAGGCGAGCAATCGGATCTGCGTCCTCAAGGATGGCGCGAGCTGCTCGAGGATCGCCGATGCGAGATCCTCGTCTGCGGACGCCGCGATGAGCGCTCCGCGATTGTCCCCAAGCTCGGCGAACATCTCGCTGAGAACCCCCGCGACCGCGCTCGGAGTGTAACCCGAGGAGAGCCATTTCGGGGTGATCTGGACGCCGACGCAACCGGCGACTGCTCGCGCATCCTCGGTCGACTCGACGCGCAGCCATGGGCGCAGCGCCTCGGGGGCCGAAGGCGCCGGAGCGCGAGCGCCGAGCGCGACCGCGAGCCGATACAAGGTCTCGACCTCGTGCTCGGGTGCAGCGCCGCGAGCAGCAGGACGGTAGACGGGTCTCGTCACTTGCGTCCGCTGCCACAGAGATTTGAACGGCTTGTACAAGCGATGCCAGAAGCCCGCGCGCTCCTTCGCCCCGCTCGCTCGCGCGAGTTCGTAGCCGGCTACCTCTTCCGTCGCGACGAGCGCCTTTTGGTAGCCTACGGCGGCGAGTTCGCCGCCCAATGAACCGACGGGCTGGCCGGATCGATAGATGTGGATGTGCTCGACGCGAGCTGAGAAGAGCGTCGCATTCGCGTTCGAGCAGACCGCACCGAACGTGGCCTCGGGGAAAGCGCGGCGCAGACCCTCTAGCGCCGGGATGCAGAGCGCCGCGTCGCCCACGCCATCGAGGCGCACGAGCAAGATCGCTTCGCGCTCAGGCACGTGCTTGTCGCAAGCCTGCGCGTAGTGCATCGACATAGATGCCGTCAACCAGGGCATCGGTCGCGAGCGCCGACGTCAAGGAGCTTTGCGGCCCCGCACGAGCGAGCCGTTCACACAAGGCTCGGACGGGAGGGGCGCGCAGCACCGCGGCCCGGGCGAAGTTGAGCGTATAGGCCCCGGTGGCGAGACGCACCGCGAGCGATGGGTTTTTGCGGACGAAGCGCGCCGCCATGGTCCCCTTCTCCTGCGCTTGTGCGCGCCGGCGTTCGAATGCCATGGTCGCGGGCGGCTTGACGTGATAGATGAAGGCCGACCAATCGAAGACGCGACGCAGGCCACGCTCGCGCAGCCGGATGCCGAGGTCGGTGTCCTCCCAGCCGTAAAGGTCGTATTGCTCGTCGAAACCTCCGACGGCCAACAGCTCCTGCTTGGCGACGCTCGCATTGCACGTGCAGAAAAAGGCGCGCGAATAGTTGCGACTCCTCGGCGCGGGCGAGCTGGCTGCATCCTGCACGTTGATGATGGGGCCGCTGACGAGCGCACGAGAGGTGCGGCGATGCGCTGCGAGGTGCGCGGACACGAAATCCCGCGGTGCGATCGTGTCGTCGTCGCAGAACAGGATCAGCTCGCCGCTGGCGGCGGCGATGCCGGCGTTGCGCGCCTTCGCGCGGTTTGGCTCGGCCACGAAGACCGGAACGACGTGCGGTGCGGCGGCGATGACGGACTGAGTCGCATCGCGGGAACCATTGTCCACGACGACGATCTCGAACCTGGCCCGCGCGCTTTGGAGTTCAAGCGACTCGAGGCAGGCGCGTAGCTCTTCCGAGCGGTCGTGCGTCGCGATGACGACGCTGGCTTCGGGCATGGAGGCTAGCGCGCGACCCCTTGCGCCGATCCGCGACCCGCGAAGGCGAAGACATCGTCCGCCATCCGTGAGGCCGCGCCGACGTGGGGCGCGTAGAGCGCCGCAAGGGTTTCGCCCTGCAGCCGCAGCTCGTGGGGATCCGCGAGCATGCTAGCGGCTTTCTGTGCGACGTCGTGCGGGTGCAAGAATCCTCGAAGCTCCGGCGCCACGAAACGCCCGGCATCGATATTCGGCTGCGCGAAGAACTTGATGCGCTCGGCGACGTTGCGCGCAGCCCAGCGCTTGATAGGCCGGCCGATGATCGGCACGCGGTGGATGTATCCGAGCACGCCGTTCATGGCGATCTCGTCGACGCGGTTGTACGGCACCACGACGAGCAGCGCGCGACCCAGCACGGCGGCTTCCATGCACTTCGTGCCGGGTATGCTGATGACGAGCTGACTGCCCGCGACCGACTGATAATCGGACGAGCGGTCGATCGCGAAGGTGTTCCCCTCGACCACGATCGTTCGTGCCTGCGGATCGTATCGTCCCGATACGCCAGAGAAACGCGGATCGGCTGGCTGCTCGATAGCGGTGGCGAGCTCCGCGTCGGTGTTGAAGGGCGAGACGACGAAGGTGATCTTCGTGCCCGGTCGCAGGCGTACGAGTTCGCACGCGGCCGCCAAGAAAAACGAGGTGAGGTGACGGAGCTCATAGGGGCGGCTCCCCGGCATGATGCAGATTCCCTCGCCCGTGCCCGGCGGTGGCGGCAGGCGCTCGAGCGAGCTGACGACTGCGTCTGCGACGAGATTGCCAACAACTCGCACGCGATCTGGCGGCGCGCCCATCGCCCGCATCTCCGCCGCGTTGCCTTCGTCTGTCGCGTACAACCGCTCGAATGTCTTCGCGTACGAGCGCTTCGTGAACTTGTAGGTCATCGCTCGCAACCCTAAGCGCTTGGCGATCGTCTTCGCATGGAACAGATCGCCGCCCAGGTACTGCAAGAGCCCTCCAGACCGCTCCATGCCCGACACCGCTCGCCCGAGCAGAAATCGCCCGTACGCATGCGGATCCAAGACCGTCGCGTTGGGGAAGAGCACGCGGAGCATTTCGGTCTCTCTGCCTGTGGCGTAGGCGCACGGCAGGACGGCGACAGTCACCCGGGCCCGTGCTTCGCGCTCGTAGATCGCGCGCAGGAATGGGCGCGCCCAACCCATGACCTCACCCGGGCCGTTCGTCGTGACGAAGAGATTCATGTCGCTCACTGTTCTCGCGCGCCGAGCCGGTCGAGCAGCGCGGTCGTCGAACGGCCTTCGACGCGCGGAGCGAAAACGATGGTACCGCCCACATCTGCCACCGCTTTCGCTTCAGGCAGCTCTGCGTTTTGGTACGCAGCGTCTTTGACGTGGATGTTCGGCCGCAGGATGCGGATGGTCTCGTCTGGACGGAGCTCGTCGAAGATGCATGCGTAGTCGACGGATGCAAGGGCTGCCACCAGTTCTGCTCGTTCTTCGGCGGGCACGAGCGGTCGTTCCGGACCCTTGCCGAGCCGGCGCACCGAATCGTCTGAATTCACCCCGACCACGAGCACGTCGCCGAGCGCGCGGGCGAATTCGAGATGGCGCACGTGCCCCACGTGCAAGAGGTCGAAGACGCCGCAGGTGAAGATGATTTTTCCGCCGCGGCCGCGCACCCGCTCGAGCTCGCGGGCGAGGTCCTCGCGCCGCAGCACCTTGTCAGTGGCGCGCACGGCTGGGTTTCTTTCTCGGCGTCTTTTTAGGTGCTGTCTTCGACCTGCGCGGTTGTTGGACGCCGCGATGTTCCGCAAATGCGAGGATCTCCTTCGGACTGGCCGTCGCCGTGCCGAGTTTCTCCACCACCACGCCGGCCGCGAGGTTGGCGAGCGTCACCGCCTGCGCCATCGTCGCCTTGGCCGCCAAGGCGAGCGTCAACGTGGACATGACCGTATCGCCGGCGCCGCTGACGTCGTAGACCTGCCGCGCGAGCGCCGGGACCCAAAGGGGCTTTTCGGTCTTGGAGAACAACGACATGCCGTGCTCGCCGCGGGTGACGAGCACGTGCCGGGCGCGCGTGCGTTCCATGAGTATCTTCGCGGCGCGCGCGAGATCGGCGTCGCTCTTGATCGTGATGCCGGCCGCGCTTTGGGCCTCGCCCACGTTTGGGGCGATCCAGTCGACGCCGAGAAAAGCATCCAGATTCTGCGGCTTCGGGTCGGCCGCGATCACCGGAGGCCGGCTGAATCCTCGCACGGCCTGCACGAGCGTGCGGGCGACGAGACCTTTGCCGTAGTCCGAGACGATGACCCCGTCAAGTTTGCCGTCGAGCTGCGCGAGCGCGCGAGCCAGCCGCTGGCGCACACCGTCCGGCACGGGTTCGGTGGCTTCGCGATCCGCCCGGACGACCTGCTGGTTGTGCGCGACGATGCGCATCTTCTGCGTGGTGGGGCGCGCCGGCAGGCGGGCGACGTGCCCAGCGTCGACTCCCAAACGAGCGAAGAGCGCGAGCAGGCGATCTCCGGCTTCGTCGGTTCCGATCACACCGAAGACGCTCACCTTGGCGCCGAGGGCTGCGAGATTGTTCGCGACGTTGCCGGCACCCCCGAGGGTATAGGTGTGGTCGTCGACTTCCACGACCGGCACGGGCGCCTCGGGTGAGATGCGACGTACCGTCCCCCAGTACCATTCGTCGAGCATCAAGTCGCCGATGACGGCGATGCGCCGGCCGCGCATGGCCTGCAGAAGTCTTGCGATCCACTCGTATGCTTGTGTCATGGCGATGCGATGATGATACCCGCGGCTTCAAGCAGATTCTTCGCGACCGCGACCTCCCGCCCAGGTGCATCGGCACCTGTCTGGATGTTGCGGCGGACCTTGGGGTCCGCCTCGGGATCCAAGAGTATCGCGCGGCAGCCTGCTGCGAGTCCAGCTTGGACGTCGCGTTCGCTGTCGCCGACCGACCACGAGCTTGCGAGATCGAGATCGAGCTCAGATGCCGCTTGCAGGATCATGCCGGGCTTCGGCTTGCGGCAATCGCACTCCACCGCGTACTCGCGCACCCGCCCTTCGGACAGGTGCGGACAACGGTAGAGACCGGCCACCAAAACGTCCTCGCGTCGCAGGAGCTCGAGCACGCGCGCGTCGACCGCATCTGCCTGGGCGCTCGTCATGATGCCGCGTGCGATGCCGGACTGGTTCGAGGTGATCACGAGCGCGAAACCCGCTTGTGCGAGGGTGCGCGCCCCGAGCGCCGCGCCGTCGATGAGGCGCACGTCTTCGGGCCGAGACACATAGCCGGTATCCACGTTGAGCGTACCATCGCGGTCCATGAAGACCGCTCGTCTAGGACGCGCCTGCGAGCGCAATCTCGACCAACTCGCAGATGATGTGCCCCAGTGCGAGGTGCACTTCTTGCACCTTCCACGACGGGCCGGCAGGCCCGACGAGAGCGACGTCAGCCTCTTTGGCTGCGGTGCCGCCACCGTTGCCCGAAAGCGCGAGCGTCGTCGCACCCCTCGCGCGAGCGGTCCGCAAACCGAGGACGACGTTCGCGGATTCACCCGAGGTCGTAATGCCGCAGGCGACGTCGCCGGATTGGACGAGACCTTCGAGCTGCCGCGAGAAGACGTGCTCGAATCCGTAGTCGTTCGCGATTGCGGTGAGCGCCGAGGTGTCGACCGAGAGCGCGAGCCCGGCCCACGCGGGGCGATCGAGCAGGAAACGTCCCGACAGCTCCGCGGCGAGATGCTGCGCCTGCGCGGCGCTTCCGCCATTGCCGAAGAAAAAGATCCGGCCACCTTGCCGCAGTGACGTGCAGATGATCTCGACCGCTCGCTCGACGCTCGAACCGAGGCCGGAAAGCCCCCACATGCCTTCGCGCTCGGCCATGCAGTCGGCGAAGGTCTTGCGGCGCGCGGCGCCCGTCACGTTTCGATCCAAAAGAGCTCCTGGTGGAGGCTGACGAGCTGCCCGTCATCCGCGCAGATGCGCGCAATCTTCCCGTTATGCTCGCTGACGATTTCGTTCATGAGCTTCATCGCCTCGAGGATGCACAAGACGTTGCCGGCGACGACATCGTCGCCCACCTCCACGAACGGCTTCGCCCCTGGGGCCGGCGAGCGATAGAACACGCCGACCAGCGGCGCGAGCACGCGCGTGACGCCAGGCGGCACTTCTTGCACCGCGTCGGCAGCGGGGCGCGCATGTGCGTGCCCTCCGGAGCGCTTGGCCTCGACGACGCGTTCGCCCGCAGCGGCGCCCGTCATCCGCAGATCCAGCGCGACGTCGCCCACCTCGACGCGCAAGCGGTCGAGGCCATCGCGCTGCATGAGTGCGATGAGTTCGTCAAGCGTCTTTTGATCGATATCCACGTGCTCTTCCCGAGTCATGCTTCGAGACGCCTGGCCACCTCGCTTGCAACCTGGTCGATGCCGATACGCGACCGTTCGCGGGTCGCCAGATTCTGCAGCGTGGCCTGCGCGGCATTGCGCTCGTCCTCGCCCACGATCACCGCATAGCGCGCACCGCTTTCACCTGCCGCGCGAAGCTGCTTGTCGATGCTGCGGCGTGTATAGTCCATGTCGGCGGAGATGCCCAGCTGCCGCACCGCGTGCATCACCGGCACGAGGACGCGGGCCGAAGCCTCGTCGAGGGGCACGAACGCGATCTGCAAGCCCTTCCCGTCGCGTCGCGCATCAGCCGCGCCGGTGCTTTGGGCCAGCATCAGCATGCGGTCCATGCCCATGGCGAGGCCGACACCCGCCACGTTCGGACCGCCCATGGATTTTACAAGGCCATCGTAGCGGCCACCACCGCAAACGCTGTTCTGCGCGCCGAGCGCCGTCGAGCTGATCTCGAAGACCGTGCGCGTGTAGTAATCGAGCCCACGCACGATGTGCGGATTATGCAGAGCGCGGATGCCCATCGACTCCAAAAGGGTGCGCAGCGTCGCGAAGTGCTCCTGGCAGGCCGCACAGAGATAGGCGTCCATCGTCGGGGCGCCGGTCAACACGTCTTGGTCGCGCGGGTCCTTCGAATCCAAGATGCGCAGCGGATTGCGCGCGAGCCGCTCTCGGCTCGTCTCGGAGAGCCGCTCGGCGTTGCGCTGCAGATAGTCGATGAGGACTTCGCGGAAGCGCGCCCTGCAGTCTTCGCAGCCGAGCGAGTTGATCTCAAGCCTATAGTCGGTGATGCCGATGGCCCGCATGACGTCGAGTCCCAGCGAGATGATCTCGGCATCCGCCTCGGGTCCGGGCGCGCCGAAACACTCCACTCCCCACTGGTGCGCTTGACGGAAGCGGCCTCGTTGTGGCCGCTCGTATCTGAAGATCGGACCGCGGTAGTAGAGCTTTAGCGGCAGGTTCTGCAGCAGGTTGTGTTCGAGCGCGGCGCGCACGACGGGAGCCGTCAGCTCCGGTCGCAGGGTGATGCTGCGACCGCCTCGGTCGACGAAGGTGTACATCTCCTTGTCGACGATGTCCGTGCCTTCGCCGATCGGCTTCACGAAGACCTCAGTGCTCTCGAAGATAGGCGTGCGGATCTCGCGGTAGCCGAAACGTCCGCAGACCTCGTCGATGATCGCTTCGAGGGCTTGCCAGGCGGTCGACTCAGGGGGAAGTATGTCGACCGTGCCGCGCGGTGCGGCGATGTGCTTCACGATGCTGTTCTTCGCCTCGACGGGCTTGGGCCCGGAAAAGTCAGAGTGGCGCGCGCGGCTACCGAACGGTTCGCCGCTCCGATTCGCTCTGTTCGCCATTTTCGCCGGGTTCGCCCTCGCGGCGATGCTTCCACCGGCACTCGCCATGCCGCATTTCGTCGCCTTGGCGGCGTTCGCGCGTCGCGCGTGGGGTTATTGGTGTTCGATGTTGCTAGGAGCGACGCCATTCTTGACGATGGGGGCATTGCTCTCTGCCCTGCTCGCAGGTCGCGGATCGCGGGCGAACGGTTTGTGGCTCGCGGCATCCTCCGTGTGCCTGCCGGTGTGTGATTGCACGATCGCGTCGTACACGGGCGTCCTGTCTCGGATCTCGCCTGCGCTTGCCTCGTGCACGTTGACGCTCGGCGCCTGCTGCAACCCGCTTGCGCTGTTCGTCACCTGGATCGCCCTCGGTCCTCGTCTCACGTGGGCGCGAGCGGCATGCGGACTTGCGATCGCGCTTTGCACCGCCCTCGCGTGGCGGCTCATCCCAGGCTGTAGCGCGATGTCGCGATCGTCGCCTGAGCACGCCGGGCTCGCGGAGCGTTTCGCGTGCGCGATAGCTCAAGGCTATAGCGCCTTCGCGCTCGCAGCCGTCGCCGCGTCGCTCGCGATCGCGCTGCACGCCGCTCGCGTCATCGGACATTCCGCGTTTGCCGCCGCAGCGCTCGGAGCCCTGATGTCGCCGTGCTCGAGCGCGGATGCGTTGCTGGCACGAGCGCTCTTCACGCAGCCGAAATGTGAGCTCGCATTCGTGATCGCCGCGCAGTGCTTGGACGTGCGCCAAGCGCTCGTACTCGTCCGTGCTGTCGGGGCGCGCCGGGCATTCGGCGCGCTTGCGACCTCGATGGTCGCATGCACGATCGCCTGCGCGTTCGTGCGGTGACGTCGATCGACGCGAAGCACCGTGCACACGCGAGCATCGGCCTGCTAGCAGGCTCGCTTGGGTGTATCGCGTTCCGCCACGCCGTTGCGCCGATCGTCGGGTTTCCTCTCTGGGTGATCGGGATATGCGCCGCAGTCCAAGCGCTGGGTTTGTGCGTGCAGCATCGCAGTCGCCACACATGGCGCGCGCTCGTCGCGGGGATCGTGCTCGGTCTTTGCGTTCCGAGTGTCGTCGCGCCGGCCTTTGAAGGCGTTGTGACCCATGCGATCGGCCAGGCCCGCGGCGTCGATCTCTTCGATGCGTTGCAACGGCTCGACGACGATCCGCAAAGCCTGGAAGGCACGGTCATCTCGGTGAGCGGGCGCTGGCGGGAGGACGCGACGGGCGCGCCTTCTTCCGTCTACCGGACCGTCATGTCGTGCTGCGCCGCTGATGCGATCGACGCTGGATTCGACGTCGTGCCGGCCAAGCACGTCGCGCTCCCTGACGGCTTGCCCGTCCGGGTCACTGGCATCGTGCGCGCGTACGTGTCCGCGGGAGAGATCCGTTATCGTTTGGTCGATGCATCGGTCACGCAGCTGCATGGCGGCGCGTGCTGTTAGTGGAGGAAGTATCGTCTCGATGCGAAGACGAGCACGATGCCCGCGCGCCGCGCAGCGTCGACGACTTCTGCATCTCTGATCGAGCCGGACGGAGCGACGACCGCGGCGATCCCTGCAGCGATCGCCGCTTCTATGCCATCGGCGAACGGGAAGTAGCCGTCGGTCGCGAGCACGGCTCCGCGCGCGCCATCGCCCGACCTGCGACATGCCAGTTCGACCGCAGCGACGCGATTCGTCTGACCGCCGCATATCCCGAGCGTCACCTGCGCGTGCGCGACCACTGCGGCATTCGATTTGATCTGACGAACCGCGGCAAATGCGAAGAGCAGGTCGCGCCAGCAGCTTGGATCCGGCTTGCGTTCCGTCATCACGTGCCACTCGTCGGGTAAGGCGGAGGGATCGGGCCGTTCGGCGAGCACCCCTCCCAGGGCCGAGCGGACCGTCATGTCCGCACGCAGACGCGCCGGGGCGTCGGGCTCAAACGAGAGCAGGCGCAGGTTTTTCTTGGTCGCCAGCAGTTCGAGCGCATCGCTGTCGAACGACGGCGCCGCCACGACCTCCAAGAACCTCGGTTTGAGGACACGCGCGCACGCAAGATCGACCGGGGCGTTCGTCGCGACGATGCCGCCGTACGCCGAGATCGGATCTGCGCCGAGCGCGGCGCTAAGGGCAGCGCTTGAGTCGTCCGCTGCCGCCAGACCGCAGGGAACCGTATGCTTCACGATAGCCGCAAGGATGCGGCCGGCGGGTTTGGCGTCGGGCGGAAACCCTCGGGGCTCCTCTATCGGGGCTATCAGGCGCAGGCACGAATCGACGTCGAGCAGGTTGTTGTACGAAAGGGTCTTGCCGCCGAGCTGCTGAGGCAGTCCAGCTACGTCGCCGTGGTAGAACGCCGCCTTGGCCCACGGGTTCTCGCCGTAGCGCAAGCGGCTTTGCACGGGTAGCTGCAGTTCGAGCACGTCGGGCAGTTCCGCGCGCTCGCGATCGTGCGCGAAGTAGGTGGCGATCGCGGCGTCGTAGCGCGCGACCACGCCGAACGCACGTGTCGCCCAGGCCCGCCGTTCTTCCTTCGTCGGACCGCCGCGCGCGAGCGCTGCGATAAACGCAGGGTATTGCTGCGGCTCGGAGAGCACGCTGACCCGCGCGAAGTTCTTCGCGGCGGCGCGCAACAACGCAACGCCCCCGATGTCGACCTGCTCGAGCACCTCTTCTTCCGTAAGCCGTGCATCGGTCGCCGCGTCTTCGAAACGATAGAGATTGACCGCAACGACGTCGACGAGCGCGATCTCGTGTCGCGCGAGCTCGGCTGCGTCCGACTGTCCGGCGCGCGCGAGGATCCCCCCGAAGACCTTCGGATGCAAGGTCTTGACGCGGCCCCCGAGCAGCTCGGGAAAACCGGTGAGGGCCTCGACCTCCTCGCAGGAAACGCCGGCGCTGCGCAGCGCCCTCGCGGTGCCGCTCGTGGCCACGATCCGGTAGCCGGCGGTCTCGAGCGCGCGGGCGAGGTCAGCGAGGCCGGTGGTATCGGTGAGAGAGAGAAGCGCTACAGGGCTATCCGGCGGCACCCGCGCGCTCCAATGAGAGCGAGAGGATGTTGGAGACGCCGGGTTCGCTCATGGTCACCCCGTACATCCGGTCGACGAGCGTCATCGTCGCCTTGTTATGAGTGATGATGATGATCTGCGACTTGCCTGAGCCTGTGAGCTCGCCGAGCTGCACGCCGAAACGCCCGATGTTCGCCTCGTCGAGCGCCGCGTCGATCTCGTCGAAGATATAGAACGGGCTTGGCCGCACCTGTAAGGTCGCGAAGATGAGCGCCACCGCGGTGAGCGCGCGCTCGCCACCTGAGAGCAGATTGAGATGCTGCATCTTCTTGCCCGGCGGCTGGGCCGAGATCTCGATGCCCGCTTCTGTCGGGTCGGGCGCATCGCATACCCAGATCTTCGCCTGACCGCCGTTGAAAAGCCGCGTGAAGGTCTCGGAAAAAGCCACCGCCACCCGCGCGAAAACCTCGTTGAACTGTCGCAGTGATTCGGCGTCCATCTCCGCGATGCTCGCGACGATGCTGGCGCGCGCTGTTTCAAGATCGCGCAGTTGACCGCGCAGAAACTCGCAGCGTTCGAGTGTGGCCGCACGGTCTTCGAGCGCCCCGAGGTTCACGTTGCCGAGGCGGGCCATCTCTTCCCGGAGCCTGCGTACCTGGGCGTCGGGATCGCCGTCGAAGTCCTCGTATCGTCCGGCGACATCATCGCACTCTTGGGCCGTCGCCGGGTTCTGCGAGAAAGTCTGCTGCAAGAGCGCGAGCTCCGCGTCGATCTCGGCGAGCCGGATGCGCTGTCGCTCGAGCTCCATCGACCGCTCGCGGCCGCTCTGCTCCTCGCCCGCGTACTCCTCGTCCAGCGCTCGCGCCTTTTGTTGAGCCGCGTCGCGACGCGCGCGCAGTTCGGTGAGCCGCGCCGCTGCTTCGGCGAGCGCACGTTCCCCACCCGACCGCTCTTGACCGAGCCGTTTGGCCTCGTTCCGGCTTTGGTCGAGCTCCACGCGCGTGCGCGAGAGAGCGCTCGTGCGTTCCTTGCGCTGCGCCTCGGCACGCTCGATCTGCCGGCGCGCGGCCTCCACGTCGTCGCCGAGCTGGGCGACCCGTTCGACCAGAGCGGCCGCGTTCGCGGCGGCTTCACGATGCTTCGCTCGTACGGTTGCGAGTTGGGCAGCCAGGTCGTCCGACGTCGCGAGCGCATCGTGGCGTTCGGCCTCGATCGCGCGCACGCGTTCCGCAAGGTCGTCTGCGGCGTGTTGATGCCGCGCGCCCAAATCCCTGATCTCCGCTGCGCGCTTGACCGCACCTTCGCGCTCGACGCGGAGTTTCGCGAGCCGCTCCTCGTGCGTGGTCCGTTCGGCGGTCGCTTGTTGCGCGAGCGCCGAGGACTCGTGCACGCGCAGCGTGAGCTCGACGATGCTGCGGGCGATGCTTTCGGAGTTTTGGGTGGCCTTGGCTGCCGCGGCGCCTGCGCGCTCGAGCTTCGCGTCGGCGGCACGCGCTTCGTCCGCGGCCAGCTCGACCTCCGCTTCCAGTTTGGCGCGGGCCGCGCGCGCGCCCAGCGCACCCGTCCCGACGCCGCTCGTGATCACACCCGCTCGGATGACGTCGCCGTCAGGCGTCGCGAAGGTCGCGTCGGCGTGCTCCTGCGCGCACGCGAAGGCGCTTTCCAGATCTGCGACGATGTACGCATCGCCGAGAATCGCATCGATGGCCGGCCGGACTGCCGCGTCGCAGGTGACGAGTTGGGATGCGCGGCCGATGACGGCGCTGTGGGTGCGAACCTCCACGATCCCGCGGGAGGCGGCACGTTTGCCGCCAAGCGCCTCGAGCACCAGGATCGTCGTGCGCGCGGCTTTACGCTCCTTGAGGAGCTCCATCGCCGCCTTCGCGTCTGCGAGGGTCCGCACGATGACGTCGTGTGCGCGTTGGCCCAAGAGCGCGTCTATGGCGGTGGAGTGCTTGGCATCGACGTCGATCTGGCTCGCCACCGTGCCGACCACGCCGCGAAGCCGGCCGGACTTCACCGCGTCAGCGAGATGGCCCGCGCCTGCAGGCGCCCCGACGAGGTCGGTTTCGAACTGGGCCAGCGCCTCGAGTTTTGCCGAGAGCCGCGTGACCGCATCGTGGGCGACGCCGGTCGCGCGTTGCTCGCGTTCGAGCGCTTCCTGCGCCTTCGTCGCGTCGCTGGTCGCATCGGCGCGCTTCCCTTCCAACTGCGCGAGCTGCGTCGTCATCCGTTTCGCGTCTGCTTCTGCGGCATGCGCTTTTGCGAGCGCCCCCGAGGAGGCGTCTTGGACGGTCTTGGCGTCTGCCTCCAGCCGTTCGAGAGCGTCCGCCAGCCGGCGGCTTTCGGCGAGCGCAGCGGCCGCGGCCGTGCTGCTTTCCGTGGCTTGTGCGACCACGCGCGCGCGAGCGTCCTCTACGGCACGCAGGGCCGCATACGCTCGCTCCCATGTCGCCGTTCGCGCTGCCTCATCAGCGGCGGCAGTTTCGGCGACTGCGAGCGCTTCGTCACGGAGCTCTCGGCTGCGGCGCAGATCTTCGATGGCGCGGGCGAGGCTCGTCTCCGCTTCCGCCACAGCTTGGGCGCAGGCGTCGGCCTCCCGTTCGAGCGCGTCGATCGAGCGCGCTAGTTCGGTCGCAGTCGCCTCGGCCGCGGCGTGACCCGAGGCGGAGGTCTGCAGCCCCGACGCCAACCTCGAATGGGTCTCGTTGGCGTCGTCGAGGGCGAGCGAAGCCTGATACTCTTGATCGCGCGCGGCAGCCAGCATGGCGGCAAGCTTGGCGTGCGCGGCCGCTACTTCAGCCGCACGCTGCTCCTCGACGCCGAGCGACTCGACGATCGAGGCGCGCTCCTGCCTGCGATCCTGGCTCTTGCGCACGTACGAGAAGATCTCGAAATCGCGCAGCTGGGCCGCCACTTTGTGATAGCGCTTCGCGCGGCGCACTTGTTGCTCGATCTGCGGCAACTGCTTTTCGAGCTCGGTGAGAAGGTCGTTGACGCGCAGCGCGTTTTGCGCGGTCTGTTCGAGGCGACGCTGTGCCTCGCGCTTGCGCGCGCGATAGCGAGCCGTGCCGGCCACGCCTTCGAAGAGCTCCCGGCGCACTTCCGGCTTGGCCGAAAGGATCGTGTCGATCTCGCCTTGCGATACGATGGCGGCAAGCTCCGCGGCAAGACCCGTCCCCAGCAAGAGATCCGTGATATCGCGCAGCCGCACGGCGGTCTTATTGATGAAGAACTCGCTCTCGCCCGTGCGATATGCCCGCCGCGTGATCGCGATCTCGGTGAACGGCGTGGCGAGCGCCCCGTCGCTGTTGTCGAACGTGAGGGACACCTCCGCCATGCCCAGCGGCCGGCGGTTGGCGTTGCCTGCGAAGATGATATCGTCCATGCGGGCACCGCGCAGCGCGCGCGCGCTTTGCTCGCCGAGCACCCAGCGCACGGCGTCGACGAAGTTCGACTTGCCTGAGCCGTTGGGACCGACGATGGCGGAGATGCCGGGTGCGAAGTCCAGACGCGTGCGCTCGGCGAACGTCTTGAAGCCGAAGAGATCGATGCTCTTAAGGTAGATGGGCGAGTGCCTCCCGCGCCGCGTTCGACTGGGCCTGCTTCTTCGTGCTCCCGCTCCCGCTCCCCAGAGTCCGATCGCCGACCTGCACCGACACAGTGAAAACCCGCGCATGGGGAGGACCGCTCTGCGCGGTGACGGCGTAGTGCGGTGTCTTCTTAAACTTCGCCTGTACCAATTCTTGCAGCGTGGTCTTGGGGTCGGATGCTTCGCTTCCGGCGGCATGCGCGAGGTGATTGCGCCGCACGAATCGTCTGGCGCCTTCCATGCCGCTCATCTGAAACGCCGCACCCACGAGCGCTTCGAAGACGTCCGCGAGCACTGAGGCGCGCTTCGCACCACCCGAGGTTCGCTCGCCTCGTCCGAGCCGGATGAGGGGACCGATATCGAGGCGTTCGGCCGAGCGGGCAAGGGCGGCTTGCGACACGAGCGACGCACGCATGCGCGAGAGCTGCCCTTCGCGACGCTCGGGGTGCGCGTCGTACAGTTCGCCGGCCACCACCGCCCCGACGATCGCATCACCGAGGAACTCCAGCCGCTCGTTCGATCTCGCGAGCTCGGGGTGCTCGGCGGCGTAGGATTCGTGGGTCAGGGCCAAGTCGAGCAGTTCGAGGTCCGGACGCGCCTGCAGACCGGCCCGGCGAGCGAGGTCGCGCAGCGCCCGCTTGCGGGCCAGATCGTGCGACACGCGTTAGTTGTCGGAGAACCTGCGGAAGACGAGGACCGCGTTGTGCCCGCCGAAGCCGAATGAATTGGACAGCGCCACGTCGATCGTCTGCTTGCGCGCGACGTTCGGCACGCAATCGAGGTCGCAATCCGGGTCGACCACCCCGTAGTTGATGGTGGGCGGCACGATGCCTTCCTGGAGGCTCTTCACCGTGCAGATCCCCTCGAGCGCTCCGGCGGCGCCGAGCGCGTGGCCGAACATCGACTTGTTGGCGCTGATCGGGATGGTCTTCGCGTGCTCGCCGAAGACCTCGTGCACCGCCTGCGTCTCCGCGGTGTCGCCAAGATCGGTCGAGGTGGCGTGCGCGTTGATGTAGTCGATGTCGGTCGGTTTCAGCTTCGCGTCTTTGAGCGCGCGGATCATCGCGAGCTTCACACCGCGCGCCGCCGGGTCCGGCGCCACCATGTGATACGCATCCGAGGATTGGCCGTAGCCGATCAGCTCGGCGTAGATACGGGCGCCTCGGCTGCGGGCGTGTTCCAGCTCCTCGATGACGAGCGCGCCGCCGCCTTCCGCGATGACGAAGCCGTCACGCGTGCGGTCGAAGGGCCGGCTGGCCGTCTTCGGGCTCTCATTGCGGGTCGAAAGCGCTCGCATCGCGCAAAAGCCGCCGACCGCGAGCGGTGTGATCGGCGCCTCAGAGCCGCCGCAGATGACCACGTCGGATTCGCCGCGCTGCACGATGCGCATCGCGTCCCCGATCGCGTTGTTGGACGAGGCGCAGGCGGACACGGCGGTCTGGGTGGGGCCGCGAACGCCCAGGCGCATGGAGATGAGGCCGGGGGCGATGTTGCTGATGAGCATGGGGATGAAGAACGGCGAGAGCCGGTCGACCCCCTGCTCGTTCATCACCTTCGTCTGCTGCTCGATCGTTGTGATGCCGCCGATGCCCGAGCCCATGATCACACCGATGGTGTCGCGGTTCTCATCAGTGATCGCGAGGCCCGAATCGGCCACCGCTTCTTGCGCCGCCACGAGGGCGAATTGCGCGAAACGATCCATTTTGCGGGCGTCCTTTTTGCCGATGATGGTGGCTGGATCGAAATCGCGGACCTCGGCGGCGAAGGTCGTCGGGAGTTCAGACGCGTCGAAGAGAGTGATGTGACCGACCCCACTCACCCCGCGCACCACGTTGTTCCAGAACTCCGGCATGCTGTTGCCGAGCGGGGTGACCGCGCCCATCCCGGTCACCACCACGCGCCGCGTGTTATCCATGCTGTCTTGGAGCGGGAACTTCGTCGGCACGAGCGCCGCTGCCCTTGTCCGAGCGCGTCGATGCGCGTCCTCCGCATGGTCGCGGATGCGTGTTTGGGGTCTGCGCGAGCGCGTAGAAGAAATTTTTCCGCGCGCTCCGCTCCTTGAGTTTTGTCTGCGGGCTGCCGATGAACAGAGGGGAAGTGCTCGCAGAACAGAACTTCCGCGCGAGGAACTCGATCGACGAGTGCTTCGCACCCTTCGGAACCGCGCGATAACTGCCGAGCTCCGCAGCGGCAGACAACAGATCGAAGAGGCGTACAGCAACGCCCCGTGCGCACCGAAAGTCCAGGGGGGAGGTGACCAAACCACCGTGGCAAAGAAAAAGGCGAAGAAGGCAAAGAAGAAATAACCGCGAGAACATCTCCGGTTAACACAAGTGTCCAAAGGGGGCGTTGCGAAAGAGCAGCACCCCTTCTTTATTTCCGCTGTGGGAGATCATGATGTCCGAGTCAACCTTCGCCACGAACGCCGTGCTCGAAGCGCGCGCGCGGGAGCCGCAGAACGCTCCTGCGGTCTTGCCCATCTACGCGTCCGCCGGTTGGGTGTTCCGTTCACTCGACGAGGTGGACGCGATCTACGAAGGCCGCCAGGCGGGCACCGTCTATGGAGGCTCCGGAGTCCCGAACCACGAGGCTTTCGAGGCAGTCCTCGCCTCGCTGCACGGGGCCCAGGCCGTGCTCGCGACAGCAGCCGGGATGTCGGCGTTCACGCTGGCGCTGCTCGGCCTGCTGGGAAAAGAATCTCGTATCGTCGCAGCGGACGATTTGTACGGCAACACGACCACGTTGCTGCGCGACTTCACGCGCTTCGGGATCGCGTATGATCTCGTGGACGTCGCTGACCTCGCTGCTGTGGCGAACGCCCTCAAGCGGCCGGCCGCGATTGTCATCGTCGAGTCGATTTCGAATCCACGCGTTCGCGTCGCCGACCTCGCCGCGCTCGCGCGGCTCGCTCACGACAGCGGTGCGCTGCTGCTCGTCGACAACAGCCTCGCCTCGCCGTATCACTGTCGCCCCCTGGATCTCGGCGCCGACCTCGTGATCGAGAGCGCGACGAAGTTCCTCGGCGGCCATTACGACATCGTGCTCGGTTGCATCGCCGGACCGCTCGCGGTCATCGATCGCCTTCGCCCGCTCGCCTCGCGGACCGGACTCGTGGCGTCCGTATTCGAGGTCTGGCTGGGCGTCCGGTCGATCGAGACGCTCGACGTCCGCATGGAGCGCTCGAGTCGCAACGCTCTGGCGATCGCCCGCCGCCTCGCGGCCCACGCCAAGGTGCGGGCCGTCCACTACCCTGGGCTATCGGAGCAGGCGCACCTAGTGGCCACTTTGCGCAACGGTTTTGGATCGATGCTTTCCTTTGAAATAACGCCCGAGCGCAGCGCGGTCGATCGCCTGCTCGGCGCCTTGCGCCGCGTCAAACTTGTCCTCTCGTTTGGGGGAGCGCAGACCACGCTCTCGCATCCTGCCACCTCGTCGCACCGTTCGCTCGACCGGCAAACGCGCGCAGCGCTCGGCATCCACGACGGGTTCTTGCGGCTTTCGGTCGGACTGGAAGATGCGAACGACACGATCGCAGACCTCGAACGGGGTTTGGCTGCGGTCTAGTCCTTCGCGTGGCGCGCGCGGAAGCGGCGCGCCTTCGCCCGGTTCCCGCACGAGCGCATGGAGCACCAGCTACCCGTGCGGTTTTTCGAGCGGTCGTAGAAGGCCCAGCGACAGTCCGGCTCGTGACATGCCTTGAGCCGACGCCACGACCCATCGCTCATGGACTCGAACGCCCGAGCGAGGACCTCACCGACCGCCGCGTCGACCCCACGGGCCGCTGGACGCAGCCGAGCTCTTCCTCGCGCCTCGAAGGTCATATGCAGCTGTGCGCAACGTGCCGCGCGGCTGAGCGTCTCGAGGGCCTCTTTTGGCACCTCTCCGCCGTCGTTGGCGGCCAAGAGATCGCGCAGAGCCTCGCGCACTGATGCGGCGTGGGCCACATCGCCCGCGGTGAAATGTTGCCGGCCCGAGGCGAGCTTATGGTCGGCGAGCCAACGCTCGAGACCTGCGGCGGTCTCTAGCTTGTCGTCGTGCACACCCGTGTCCGTGTGAAGCGTGTTGATGAAATCCCGGACGAGCGCTAGGCCGTCGGGCGGCTCGCTTGGCGGGGCGGGAGGTTCGGCCATAGCTTGGCGGTTCATCTTTCGAAACCATTCTAGATTAAACAGGGGTTATTTGCAATAAGATAATTTGCCTGTATGGGACATTTATCGTAACTAGTAAATTGTGTTGACAAGTTACTCCTAGTTGGCTATACTCGGAGAGCAGGGGACCAGAAGGCTCATCGTCACGCCGACGGCCCCTCGAAAAGGAAAATGGTGAAACAAGTCATGTTCGTGCAAAAGGCAACCGTTCTCACAGAAGCGTCTAGCGACGCGCTCATCCAGTCTCGGACGGCGATCGTCCGCGTGCCCAAGGGCGTTGCGGCCGAGCTGTTCGGCGGGTGGGGGGTCCGCATTTGAAAGGTCCCGCATCAAACGCGAAGCCGATTGAAGGTCGTTTCGACCACATCGACCTTCGCGTGCGGGACCTGGCAAAGGTACGGGGCTTTTACGACACCCTGATGCCGGCGCTTGGTTTTCAAAAGCAACGGGGTGGAACGACGTCGAGAACCTACGCGCAAGATAAGCGTCATCTGCCATTTCTCTGGTTGGTGCAAGCGAAGACGAGCGCGCCAGGCCCAAACCGCGCGGCGTTCGCCCTTGCCTCCATAGCAGAGGTCGATCGCGTCGCTCGGCTTTTGAAGCGCATCGGCGCACGCAAAGTGGAGGGACCGCAACACTGTCGAAGTTACGGCCTTCCTTATTACGCAGTGTTTTTCGAGGACCCAGACGGCAACCGGCTGGAGGCGTGCTGCAGGCGCTGAGCGCCAGCCCCCAAAACGAGGGCCGTTGATGCCAGGCCCGATGAGATGTGTGATGACCGCTCTTTTTGCGGTCATTCTTCTTCTCGCACCTATCGCGGTGAGAGCCCGCGAACTTCTTCTGTCGGACCTGCGACGCGAGATCACTCTCGCCGATCCCCAGATCTCTCCTGACGGATCGAAGATCGCCTTGTTGGTCGGCAGCAACGACTTCATCCACAACACCGTCGTGGTGCGCGTCGACATGGTGGATGCTGCGACAGGTGCCACCCGAATCCTCGCGTTGCCGTTCGGCGATATCGAGAGCGTCCGCTGGTCGCCACAAGGCGACGCCATCGCGTTTTTGGCAGCGCACGATGGCGTCGAACAGATCTACGAAAGCTCGCCAAGCGGGCGCTCGCTGCACCTGCTGACCTTTGGATCGCAAGACGTCGAGTACTTCGCCTGGCGTCCTGACGGCAAGGCGATAGCTTTCGTGCGCAGCGATCCTCTACCCAGCGCTTTCGGCACAGCGAAATTCCGCACGAGCTTCGTGGTCGGGGACAACGACTTTCTGGCGACCGCGGCACCCTCGCCCTCGCACCTATGGTTGGTCGACACGCCCAAGGTGGGTGCGACCGGCGCGACGGTTCCTATAGCGCAGCGCTTGACCTCCGGCTCTTGGAGCCTGCCGCCCGGCAGTCCAAGTCTCTCGCAACCATATCTGGCGTCCTTGATCACTCCCCAGCACATGCCGAGCACGATGTTCTGCTGGTATCCGGACGGCCGGCATATCGCGTTCACGCGGATGCCCGACGCCTACGTCGCGCATGGCGACCGATCGGTGATGGAGGTCCTGGATCTGTCGGCGAGCGCTGCATCGAGCGAGCGCATCGAGCAGCTCACCAGCCACGCATCCTTCGAGGCCGGCTGCGACGTGTCGTCGGACGGCACCAAGATCGCCTACTGGTATCCGAGCGCAGGTCAAGCGATCAACGCTAGCGCGATCTTCGTCACCTCCGCCGGAGCTCGCGGACCGAACGGGCTCGACGTGACGCGCGACCTGGATCGCAGCCCCTGGGTGGTGCGATGGATGCCTGACGGGCTGTCGCTTTTGATACTTGCGCACGACGGCACGCGCGAGCTGATGTGGCGCGTCGGTCTCGATGGGGTCGCGCGCTCGATCGACATCGGCG
>DASPVP010000085.1:0-6938 GCA_035622315.1 Candidatus Acidiferrales bacterium
CCGAGCGGGCGCACGGCTCGAGACGAGCAAGGCCTTCGCCAAACAGTTCATGCACCGCCACGGCATTCCGACCGCGCGCGCGAGAGAAGCGCACGACCTCAAGCAGGCGCGCAAGGCGCTCGCGCACTTCCCGGATGGGGCTGTGCTCAAGGCGGATGGATTGGCCGCTGGCAAGGGTGTGGTCGTATGCACGAAGAGCGCCGAAGCCGAAGCGGTGCTCTCCGACTGGTACGATAAGCACAATCTGCCGGGCGGAGGCACGACGATCGTCATCGAGGAGCCGCTCGCCGGCAAAGAAGTCTCGGTGATGGCGCTGGTCGCCGGCGGGTCGTATCGTGTTCTTGGGACGGCCTGCG
This sequence comes from Candidatus Acidiferrales bacterium, assembly GCA_035622315.1. Lineage (GTDB taxonomy): Bacteria > Vulcanimicrobiota > Vulcanimicrobiia > Eremiobacterales > Eremiobacteraceae > JAJPHJ01. Next base: position 357 of record DASPVP010000085.1, read on the forward strand.
ACTACAAGCGCGCGCTCGACGGCGACTCAGGCCCCAACACGGGAGGCATGGGCGCCTACTCGCCAGCCTCGGACGTCTTCGACGACAGCACGCTCGCGGCAGTCTCCGAGATGGTCTTCGACAGGGTCATGCTTGGCTTGCGATCCGACGGCATCGACTATCGCGGCTGCCTCTACGCAGGCCTCATGCTCACCGCGAGCGGTCCTTCGGTCCTCGAATTCAACGCGCGTTTCGGCGACCCCGAGACGCAAGTCGTGCTGCCGCGCCTCGAGGGAGATTTCGCCGAGTGGCTGCTCGCCGCGGCGCTTGGCGATCTTGGCTCGGTCGAGCCGCGATCCAGTTTCGACGCCTGCGTCGGCGTCGTGTTAACGAGCCCGGGTTATCCACAGCGCTCGGAGCCTCGACCCGGACTACCGCGTTTTTTAGGTCAGTCAAAGGACGTGCTAGCGTTTTGGGGCGGCTCGACGCGCAATGGCGATGGCGTCGATGCAGCAGGCGGGCGCGTCTTGACGGTCTGCGCGACGGGGCCTGATATCGCGCAGGCCCGTGAGCGCGCGTATGCCGGGGCCCGCGGCTACGTCGCACGGCTCGATCCATCGAGGGCGCTCCGCTACCGTTCCGACATCGGCGCGCGTGCTACGGTGCCGGTTCGTTGACAGTTCGGCGGGTTTCAAGTAAGGTTAAATCATGATCCCGGGCATGCCCGAAACGCCCTACCTCCCGAAACCGACCGGGAGCGAAGACGCCGTCCACGATGCGTGCGGCGTCTGTGGCATTTTCGCGCCCGGCGAAGACGTGGCGCGGCCGACCTACTTCGCGCTCTATGCCCTGCAGCATCGCGGCCAAGAGAGCGCGGGGATCGCAGTGTCCGACGGCACCGACCTGCGCGTGCACAAGCAGATGGGTCTGCTGTCGCAGATCTTCACGGAAGAGATCCTAGCGACGCTCCCGGGATATCTCTCGGTGGGCCACACGCGCTACTCCACGACCGGCTCGTCAGTCGTCTATAACGCGCAACCCTTGCTTGCGACGAGCTCGCTCGGCGCGTTTGCGCTCGCGCACAATGGGAACCTCGTCAACACCGAGGCCTTGCGCCGGCAGCTTCCCCCGGGCGATGCCGAAACCGCCGAATCAGATTCCGACGTCATCGCCAAGCTTATCGCGATGCTCGACCATGGCGACATGGAAGAGCGCATCGCCGATGTGATGCGCCGGTGCATCGGCGCTTTTTCGATCGTGCTCGCCACCGAGCGCCAGCTCTTCGGCTTCCGCGATCCGTGGGGCGTGCGGCCGCTTTGTGTGGGCCGCTATGGCGAAGGATGGATGCTTGCGTCAGAATCGTGCGCGCTCAACACCGTCGGCGCGGAGTTCCTGCGCGAGGTCGAACCCGGGGAGATCATCATCATCGACGAGCGTGGCATGCGCTCGCGAATGGTGCCGACCGGGCACAAGCCCGCCAACTGCATCTTCGAATACATCTACTTCTCGCGGCCGGATACGAAGTACGCAGGGCAAGAGCTCTACCTGGCGCGGTATCGCATGGGACGCGCGATCGCCCGCGAGCAGCCGGTCGAGGCCGACGTGGTCATCGGGGTCCCCGACAGCGCGACTGCTGCCGCGATCGGCTATGCCGACGAGTCGGGACTGCCCTACATCGAAGGCTTGATGAAGAACCGCTACATCGGGCGTACCTTCATCTCGCCGGACCAGAGCATGCGCTCGCAGGGCGTGAAGCTGAAGTTCAACCCGCTGGTCGCTAACCTGAAAGGCAAGCGCGTCGTGCTCGTGGATGACTCTATCGTGCGCGGCACCACCACGCGACAGCTTGTCGCCATGTTGCGGCGCTCCGGCGCATCCGAAGTCCACGTGCGGCTCACCTGCCCGCCCATGCGCCACCCGTGCTTTTTAGGAGTGGACACGGCGACGTACGAGCAGTTGATCGCCGCGAACCTAAGCGTGCCCGAGATCCGCAAGGCGATCGACGCGGACTCGCTCGGGTATCTGAGCGAGGAAGGCCTCGTGGAATCCACCGGCCGGCCGCGCAGCGACTTCTGCATGGGCTGCTTCACGGGCCGCTATCCCGAGGGAATCCACGAAGAGCTCACGGGAAAAGTCCGCGAACCCGCAACCGCCCCTCACTAAGAATGTAGGGGGCGACTGAAAGTCGCCCACGATGTAGGGGGCGATTGAAAATCGCCCCATCCCAAGGAGAACGCATGACGCTTCGTTTCACCCTCACCATGCTCGCGCTCGTCGCCCTGCTCTCGCCCGCGCTAGCGCGCACGACCACTGTCGCCTCGGGCACGACCATCTATGGTACCTCGAACAGCACGATTAGCTCGAAAGGCGCATACGAAGGCCAGGTCTTTTCGTTCACGGTGCGCTCACCGTTCCCGAACGGCGATGCAGGCTTCGCCGGTGCCAAGCTGTGGGCACGTGTCGTCACCGCGCGCAAAGCTGGACAAGGCACGAAGCCCCAGCTGAGCTTCATACTCGAGAAGATCACCATGAGTAACGGTTCGTCGAGCCCGATCTACGCCAATCTGCTCTCGGTGCAAGAGAACCAGAAGAGCAATGTCGGCACCGTGGCGATCGGCGCCGTGGCCGGCATGGTCGCGGGAAACATCCTCGGCAAGTGGCTTGGCACGAATATCGGCGGAGCCGTCGGCCTGACGGCCGGCACGCTTTATGCGCTCAACAGCAAGACTGACGTTTCGATTCCCGAAGGCGGCGAGGCCAAGTTTCAGCTCACCCGGACGCTCACGGTCTCGCAGTAAAAGGAAAAAGACGCCGCATCGCGCGGCGTCTTTTGTCTTGCTTCCGGTTCGGAGAGCGACTTAGGGCTTCGGCGTGAGGCGCTGGTGGGCTGCGTCGTCCGCTTTGGCGTGAAGCGGGGTCTTGGCGAAAAGCTCAGCCAACCTGACGAGCGGACGCACGGCGACCGCGGTCGGGCCTTTCACGAGGTGGCCGAGGTCTTTATCGGTCCACGACGACCCCGCGATGTCCAGGTGGATCCAGGGCGCCGTATCCACATACTCCTTCAGGAACATCGCTCCGTAGATGGTGCCGGCTTGTCGACCGCCGGAGTTCTTCATATCCGCGATGTTGCTCTTGATGAGCTCGGCATATTCGGGGAAGAGCGGCAGCTCCCAGTAGCGCTCGCCGTATGGCGCCGTCGCCTCGTGGAAGAGATCGACGAACTGCCGGTCGTTCGACATGACCGCAGTCGAAACGTTGCCGAGCGCGATCACCGCGGCGCCGGTCAACGTCGCGACGTCGACGAGATGCGTAGCGCCCAGCTTGCGGGCATAGCACAAGCCGTCGGCGAGCACGAGCCGGCCCTCTGCGTCGGTGTTGGTGATTTCGATCGACTTCCCGTTCATGGCGCGCACGATGTCACCGGGCTTTGTCGCCTTGCTCGAAGGCATGTTGTCAGTGGCCATGACGATGCCGATGACGTTCGTCTTCGGTTTGGTCTGCGCGATGGCCGCCATCGCGCCGATCACCGCAGCGCCGCCAGCCATGTCGCCCTTCATGGCGTCCATGTCGAGCGCGGGCTTGAGCGAGATGCCGCCCGTGTCGAAGGTGATGCCTTTGCCGACGAGCCCCAACGTCTGCTTGCTCGATTTGTCGCCGCGGTACTCGAGCACGATGACCTTCGGCGGCTGGTCCGCGCCTGCCGCGACCGAGAGCATGGATCCCATGCCGAGCCGCTTCATCTCCGCGCGGTCGAGCACCGAAACTTTGAGTCCGTGCTTGCGCGCGAGTTCTGCGGCGCGCTTGGCCAAGTGTGTCGGCGTCATGTCGTTTGACGGCAGGTTGACCATCTCGCGGACAACATTGGCGGCTTCGCCCAAAATCGATCCACGCGCCACCGCTTGTGCGTGTTCTTTCGCTCCGGCCTGCTTGCCGTACAAGAACGTCACGTTCGCGAGCGCCGACACCTTGCCGTTCGGGCTGCTCCGATAGGGAGCCGGGTCGAACGTCGCCATCAGCGCCCCTTCGGCCGCGTTCTCGAGCACGAGGTCTGCTGAGAAGGGCAGTGGTTCTGGGATATGGATCGCGAGGTTCGCGAGCTTGCGCGAGCTTGCGGCGCGCACGGCGAGCCCTGCAAAACGCGCGAAGGCGCCGGGATGCAGCGCGCCTCGCTCACCCATCCCCACGACGATCACGCGTTTCGCTCCCAAACGCGCGCTCCCGGGGACGACAGTGACTTCGCCCTCTCGCCCGCGCAACTCGCCCCGCTTGCGCATGTCTGCGAGGATGCCGCCGATTGCCCGGTCGACCGCGACGAATCCGGCGCTAGGATTGCCGTCCGAGAAAAGCGCGACGGCAAGCGCATCGGTTTTGACGCGGCTGTTGGTCGCCGCGCGCACGTTCATCTTCATCCGCTTGGGATTATACAAACCCGACAGAGCGCCCTGGGCGGTGGCATAGGGAGGGCTCTAACGTGCGACAAACGACGCTTCTATATGACGGAGGACGCGTATCGCGCAGCTGGCGTCGATATCGATGCGGCCAACGAAGTGGTCGCGCGCTACAGCACGCTCCTCGACGGGCACGCGGATCCGCGCATCCTGCGCGGCATCGGTGCATTCTCTGGCTGCTTCTCGCTGCAAGGCTATCGCGAGCCGGTGCTCGTCGCGAGCACCGACGGCATCGGCACCAAAGTGATCGTGGCGGCGCAGCTCGGGCGCTTTCAGGGCGTCGGCGCGGACCTGGTCAATCACTGCATCAACGATCTGCTCTGCGCGAACGCGCAGCCGTTGTTCTTCTTGGACTACCTGGCGATGGGCAAGCTGGACGCTGAAGCGGCGACGACGATCGTCAGCAGCATCGCGACGGCGTGCAGGGAAAACGGCGTGGCGCTGCTCGGTGGCGAGACGGCAGAGATGCCGGGGGTCTACACGCCGCCGCAGTTCGACATCGCAGGCACGATCGTCGGAGCGGTGGAGCGTTCTGACCTCGTCGACGTCTCGCGCGTGCAGGCTGGAGACGCCATCATCGGGCTTCCAGCGAACGGCTTGCACACCAACGGATATTCCCTCGCACGCAGCGTCATCGAGCGGTCGGCCTTTGCAGATCTCCTTCCCGAAGGAACGAGGACGATCGGCGACGCGCTGCTCGAACCACACCCGTGTTACTTGACCACCGTGCGCGATCTGCAAAAAGCCGGCGTGAAGATAAAGAGCATGGCGCACATCACGGGTGGCGGTCTTATCGACAACGTGCCACGGGCGCTGCCCGGACATCTTGCAGCGCGCTTCGATGCGTCGCGTTGGCAGGTGCCGCCCATCGTCGCGCTCGTCGCGCGGCGCGCTGAGCTCACGACCGAAGAGGCCTACCGGACGCTGAACATGGGCCTTGGTTTTTGCTGCATCGTGTCAGCGAGCGAAGCGCAACGCGCGCTCGTCGAAGCAAACACGTCGCTCGCGGGGCATCCCATCCCGAACGCAGCGGGTCCGGCATGCATCGCGGGAGAGGTCGAACCCGCGCACCCGTGCGGACCGCGTGTGATCGTCGGCGAACCGGCTCGATGAATCTCGCCTCGTCACGAGCCGATGCGGTGAGACCACCCATTCCCACCGCGATACTGGCGTCGGGCAATGGATCGAATCTTGCCGCCGTGATCGAGGCGGCCAATCGGGGTGACTTGCCGCTCGACGTCCGGATCGTCATCTCCAACAATGCGGGTGCGCGCGCGATTGAGCGCGCGGCGAATGCGGGCGTCGAAGCGCAAGTGCTCGCATTCGATCCGCAGCGCGAGGACCGGGACGCATACGCGAAACGGCTCGCCGCGGCGATCAAAGAGCGCAGCGTCGAGCTGGTGCTGCTGCTCGGCTGGATGCACGTGCTCGCCCCGGCGTTCTTGCGGGCGGGCTTCACAGGCGTGCTCAACCTGCATCCCGCGTATCTTCCGGAGGATCCCAAGGCCGACACGGTCGAGTTTCCAGACGGCGTCCGTACGCCCGCGTTCCGCGGCGCGCACGCGCTGCGCGACGCGCTCGCTGCCGGCGTCCCCTGCACGGGTGCGAGCCTGATCCAAATTACGGCCGACGTCGATCGCGGCCCGGTCCTCGCGCGCATGCCGATGCCGCTCACGAGCGGCGAAGATGAAGCGTCCGCCTTGGAACGTCTGCACGTCGTCGAACGCGACGTCGTGCGCACGGGGATCCTGCGCTGGATGAAAGCGCAAGGTAAACGACGATGACGCCATTCCGCCGCACGAAGATCGTGGCGACGCTCGGGCCGTCCTCATGCGAGCCCGGCATGGTCAAAGCGCTCGTCGAGGCCGGCGTCAACGTCTTCCGGATCAACATGTCGCACGCGACGCACGAACAGTGCGAGTTGTGGACGCAGGAGGTGCGGGCAGCAGCGCGCAGTGCGCAGACGATCATCTCGGTCCTCGCCGATCTGCAAGGTCCAAAACTGCGCATCGGGGAGCTCGAGGGGCATCGGCCGATCCACCTCGCTGCGGGCAAGCCGTTTGAGATCACAACCGCCCATATCGTCGGAAATCCGCAACGCGTGGCCACGACCTACGCCGCGCTTCCCAAAGATGTGAAGCCCAACGACCGTATT
>DASPVP010000086.1:0-4990 GCA_035622315.1 Candidatus Acidiferrales bacterium
ATGCGCGCCACGCCTGACGAATCGTCGGCGAGCGCGGGTGCCACGGAAAGACCGAGGGCGAGGATTGCGGCTAGAGCTGTGCCTAGCCAAGGGACGAGCTTATTCATGTGGGCAACTCCTGGGGGCGGCTGGGTCCACCAAGCCCATCTAGCCCTACCGAACAATGAACGTATTCGTTTGCCGGAAAGTTTTACCCGTTCGCCGCATCCGACTCTTGGAATTTCCTGAGAAGATACAACCGTAGCCCCACCACGAGGCCGAGCGCCACCGCGAGCAGCATCGCGCTTATGATGGAGAGCAGGCCGCCTTGGGGCGGCAAGGGCATGCTACCATGGGTAAGCGAGGTGCTCTGGGCGGCTGAAAATGCTTGTGGCAGTCTGATGACCAGCCGGAGCGCGATGACGACGACGAAGATCAGCGCGCCGATCGGCTTGGCTTTCACGTACATGGCTCTGGCTTGCCGGTCGACCCGCACGGTCGTGTGCGTCCCCTGATACATGCCGATCGCGCCACCCACCGCGACTGCAAGCGCCGCGAGCAAGATGTCGGCGGGTTTGAAAAGCCCGTCGACCCAGAGCACCCATCCCGTCAGCAGCAAGAAGATGATCGGCGCGACCCAGATGCTCGATAGGTTGATGCGCTGCTCGCGGGTGGCGCGCCAGACGCGCAGCACGATCGCGAGGACGATCACAGCTGCGATGATGACGGTAGTCTCGGTCTGGCTCATACGCCTTTGCGCTCCCTAAAAGTGCTGTCTCGCGGCGTTTCGTGCCCGTAACTAGCATGTCCGTCTTTTCGTTACGGCAATGGCTTTCTCGCAGAAAGGTGGAACCTTCCTGACATGAAGATCTTCACACACTGGCGGCTCCCCGTCATCGGCGCGAGCGTCGCTGCGTTGCTTCTGCTTGGCGCGGTGTCGGTGAGCTATCTCGCTATCGACCTCAATCCCGGCGATCAGGTGAGCGTGCATCTCGACAACGTGACCCTGTCTTCTGCAAGCTCGGGCGCAGGCGACTCGTTCCCGATCGTGGCGGCCCAGGCGTTCTTGGCGCAGGGGAACGTCGCGATCATCTCCGGCGCGACCGGACAGGGGCACGTCGTGTCGGTCACGCCACCGAAGAACGGCAAGCCTGCCGCGCTCGCCGTGCAGCTCGATTGGATCACGGCGGTGGACGGCCAGCACGTGGCGCTGTGGGCGACGAAGAAAGGTGACCCGTTGATCTTCGGCGCGGGCGGTCCGTTCGAGGCGAATTACTCGAAGGACAAGCCGGTGACGGTAGGACCGGACGTTGTCATCACGGGCTTCGTGAGCCAGCAGCGCACGATCCAGATCAACACCGCGCAATAGCCGGGCGATTTGCAATCGCCCCCTACGGGCTTACGGGTGTGATCCGCGCGTGAAGCATGCGCGTATTGCGGTCATGATGCTTCGCTTTCTTTTCAGCTTGTTTCTCTGCGCGGGGATCACCGCATCCATGCAAGAGGCCGACTCGCAGACGACGGAGCTTGCGCCGCTCTACGCGCCCGGCACGTGGCTCAACGGCACCGCCACGCCTGATAGCCTGCGCGGCAAGGTCGTGCTTGTCGATGTCTTCACCTTCGACTGCATCAACTGCCAGCATGTCGTGCCGAACCTGAAACGCCTGCAATCGCAAGAGCCCTCGGCGGATTTCGCGATCGTCGGCGTGCATGCTCCGGAAACCCCGTACGAGCGCGATCAAGGCAATGTGGTCCGCAACCTCGCAGCCCAAGGCATCACCTGGCCCGTGCGGATCGACAACGACTTCGCCGTCTGGCAGGCCTTCGGCGTCCAATATTGGCCGACGCAGCTCATCTTCGACCGGCACGGCCGCTTGCGGCAGACCGTCATCGGCGAAGGACGGGATGCGCTCGTCAACACGACCATCCAACATCTGCTCGCCGAACGGTGACGCCGAGCGCGAGGGCGGCGCCCGCCACGATCGTCACGCCGCGCTTGTCCGGCCGGCTGCCCAGAGCATCCGACATCGAGTACGCGCGCGCGATCGGGGCTGACTGGCAGATCCAGAAAACGCTGTTCGAGCGTTTGTGGAGCGAGAGCGAGTGCGTCGAGCGGCTCGAGCGGTGGACGAACGCCTGGCAAGAGCGCGGCTTCGGATTCTGGATCTTCGAAGACGCTGCGAAAGCCATCGTCGGACACGGCGGCTTGTTCCCCTCGACGCAGACGCCTAGCGACATCGAACTCGGGTACATCGTGCGAACGCCATTTTGGGGCAACGGTTTTGCGACCGAAATCGTGCAAGCTGCGGTCGCGGTGGCCTTCGATGACATGCAGCTGCCGGCGTTGGTCGCGAACTGCATGCCCGAAAACGCGGCTTCACGCCGGGTGCTCGAGAAGTGCGGTTTTCACTTTGTTCGCGAGACGCTCTACGACGGGCGCTACCCGAACGTCGAATACCGCCGCTCAGCCGCGGGGGAATCTGGTTGAGAGCTCGCGCCCGACGCGATCGATCCCGTAGCACAACCCGTCGGTCAGGCTCTCCGTCTTGATGTGCGCGCTCATCGAGAGCGCGAGTTCGTCCCAAAAACCCTGGCCGAGCGCATCGTGCGCCCCGGCGTCGCCGACGATCGCGAACTCGCGCCGAAGCGGGGCGACGTAGAAAAGGACGTTATTGCGCTTGTCGGCTCGATGCATCTCGAGCCGCATGAAAGCCCGCATCGCCGCAGCGAGGATCTCGCGACCGGCGTGGTGCGCCAGCGTCACGACGATCTTAGCGGTCGTGCCGGCTTCGGCTGAACGTATGGCGTCTGCGATCCGCTGCTCGTCGACGTGATGGGCGAGTCGGTGTTTGGGTTTCACCATCCGCCTGAGGCTCCGCCACCGCCGCCCATCCCGCCGCCTCCGCTGAAACCACCACCACCGCCGCCACCGCCCGAGAAACCACCCCAACCGGAGCCGCTCCACCCCGAACCGATGATGAACGGGGCGCCGGCGCGCGCGAACCTCCCGATGATGGTGATCAGGACGAGGACGAGCACGAAGATCAGGATGATCGTCGAGAAGCTGACGTTGTCGTCGGAGTATTGGGGCGCGTTCGGCGCCGCGCCGTTTTCACCGCCGATCGTCGCGAGCATGTCTGTGACCGCGCTTGTCACCGCGGCGTCAGGATCGTTCGCCCGCATGTTGGGCTCGACGTCGTGGCGGATGATCTCGCTTGCGATCGCGTCGGTGAGCTGCCCTTCGAGGCCGTAGCCGACCTCGATCCGCGCCTTACGATCCTGCGTGAAGAGGAACAGCACGGCGCCATCGTCGACGCCCTTGCGGCCGATCTTCCACGCGGTGAACGCTTTGATGGTCCAATCTTCGAGCGCATCGTCGCCGGTCGTGTCGCCGATCCACACGATCACCTGATGGCCCGTGGAGCGTTCGTAGGCGCGCAGCCGCTCGTTGACGCTGCTCTGCGTCGAAGCGGAGAGCAGGCCGACGTTGTCCGTCACCCATTGCGTGGGTGAGGGTGGTATCGGGATTGTCTGCGCGCGTGCCGGCCCCATGAGGACCGTCAGGACGAGCGCGCTCAGCAGCAGCGCCCAGAAGCGCATACGGCTGTCAGAACTTGACGACGGGAGCGGTCTCGGCACCCGGCTGAGCCTTGAAGTATTCCTTTGGCGGGAACTTGCCGCCGAAGAAACCGGCGATGAAGACGGTGGGGAACGATTGCAGCGTGGTGTTGTATTGGCGCGCCACATCGTTGTAGCGCATGCGCTCGACTGCGATCCGGTTCTCCGTGCCCTCGAGCTGCGACTGCAGCGTCAAGAAGTTCTCGCTGGCCTTGAGATCGGGGTAGTTCTCCACGACTGCCAGCAGGCGCGCGAGGGCCGATGAAAGCCCGTTCTGTGCCGCCTCGAACTTGGCGAAGTTCTGCGGGTCGCTCGTGACGTTCTGCGGGATCGTCTGGGTGACTTGTCCGACCTTCGCGCGAGCTTCGGCGACCGCGATGTACGTGCTCTTCTCGAAGTTCGCGGCGCCCTTGACGGTGGCCACGAGGTTCGGTATGAGGTCGGCGCGCCGCTGGTAGACGTTCTCCACTTGCGCCCACTGCGCGTCGACTGCTTGGCTCAGCCGAACGAGGTTGTTATATGTGCCGGCGACCCAAAAACCGCCGATCGCTACGATCGCGACGATCACGAGCAAGCACCCGACGGCAGAACGACCACCCATCATCTTACTCCTCGCGTGCGTAAGGGGTCCAAGAGGTAGGTGGGGGAAGTTCCGGCAGCGTGATGAGGGACCTGCTGCGTTTCGGGCGACTGGGCCGACCTCAAGGCCGGCCGCTATACCCAGCGAATGTCGCATGCGGCGCGCTTTTAGCTGCGGTCGTCATCGCATGTAACGCGCCGGCGCGTGCGGCGTACGCCGTGCAGACGATCGAGACGATCACCCTCCACGACAGCGCACGCCAACGCGACATCCCGTTGAAGATCTACTATCCCGAGGGCGTGCGCGCTGCGCCGCTCATCATCTTCTCGCACGGCTACGGGAGCGATCGAGATGGTTACGTGTACTTAGCCTCGGGGTGGGCCGGTGCGGGATATGTCGTGATCTTGCCGACGCATGCGGGTGGCGACCGCCAAGCCGCGATGGCAGGCGGATTCGGCGCGATGATGCGCGGTGAAAGCGTGGTGACCGGGCAGCAACTCGAAGCCAATGCGAAGGATATCTCCTTCATCATCTCCTCGCTGCCGCAGATCGTGCGCGAAGCGCCCGAGCTTGCAGGTGCGATCGACACACAGCATATCGGGGTGGCGGGTCATTCGATGGGAGGCGGCACGACGCTCGTCGTCGCCGGGGCTACCGTGCCGGGCGGCACCACGACGGCAAGCGATTCTCGAGTGACGGCCTTCATCGCTATCTCTCCGCAGGGGATGTATTCGAGCGCGGACGCGCATCGCTGGGACGGGATCGTGCGTCCGACGATGGTCATGTACGGTTCGGCTGACGCGGGCGAACAAC
>DASPVP010000087.1:0-10849 GCA_035622315.1 Candidatus Acidiferrales bacterium
GCGCCGCCGGCGGTGCACGAGCCCATCACGGCCGCGATCTGCGCGATGCCCTTGCTCGACATGCGCGCCTGATTGTAGAAGATGCGGCCGAAATGGTCGCGGTCCGGAAACACGTCCGCCTGCAGCGGCAAGAACGCGCCGCCGGAGTCCACGAGGTAGATACAGGGCAAATAGTTCTGCTCGGCGATCTCCTGGGCGCGTAGATGCTTCTTGACGGTCAGCGGGAAGTACGTGCCGCCTTTGACCGTCGCGTCGTTGGCGACGATCATGCACTCGCGCCCCGACACGACGCCGATCCCGGTGACGACTCCGGCGCTCGGCGCTTCGCCGTTGTACACATCCCATGCGGCGAGCGCCGATAGTTCCAAGAACGGCGTCTGGGGATCGAGCAGTCGCGAAATGCGTTCGCGCACCGGCAGCTTCTTGCGCGAGACGTGCAGCGCCATCGCGTCGGCACCACCGCCTTGCGCGACCTGCGCGGTTCGAGCAGCGAGCTCTTCGAGCAATCGGATGAAATGATCGCGATTCGCGCCGAATTCGGGCGAAGATGTATCGACTCGCGTCTGCAGCACGGACATGAACGAGGGCACATTCCGCGCCAAAGGGACGCAGCCTCCTCGGCGCCAACGCCAGATCTCGATGGCAAAGCTCTTCGAGTGCGTGCCGAACATCTCGGAAGGCCGTCGCGCAGACGTGATCGCGCACATCGGTGAGCTCGCCGCAGGCGCGCAGGACGTCACGCTCATCGACACGCAGAGCGATGCCTCTCACAACCGTTCCGTGTACACGCTTGTCGGCACCGGCGACGGCGTCGTCGAAGCCGCGCTGCGTTTGGCCGGCGGCGCGGTCGAGGCGATCGATCTGCGCGCGCATCAAGGCGAGCACCCGCGCATGGGCGCCATCGACGTTATCCCGTTCATCCCGCTGGATGGCGCGAGCATGGAGGAAGCGGTGCTGCTCGCGCGTCGCTGCGCGCAAGGGCTGTGGGAGCGCTATCGCGTCCCCGCGTATTTTTATGAGGCCGCGGCGACGCGGCCCGAACGACGCGATCTCTCAGCGGTCCGCAAGGGGCAGTTCGAAGGCCTGCTCACCGCCGTGAAGGACCCCGAGCGACGGCCGGACGTAGGCGAAGCGGAACTGCATCCGAGCGCGGGCGCGGTCGCAGTCGGCGCGCGCGACTTCCTCATCGCCTTCAACGTCAACCTCGCAAGTGCCGATCAGAAGCTCGCCGAGCGAATCGCGCTCGCGGTGCGCGCGCGCAGCGGCGGCTTCATCGGCATCAAGGCGCTCGGCTTCTCACTGCCGGGCGACGTCGTTCAGGTCTCGATGAACGTCGTCAACCCAAATGCGATCCCGCTCTACCGTGTCACCGAGCTCATCCGCCGTGAGGCCGCCGCGGCCGGCGTGGCCATCTGCGGCTGCGAGCTTGTCGGCCTGTCGCCGTTGCGCCCGCTCGTCGAAAGCGCCGCGTACTATCTGCACTTCGATCGCGTCGAGCCGACTCAGGTGACGTGGTAACGCGCGAACGTCCCCGATCCTATGCCGTTCACAATGCCACGCTGCTGACGCTTGCGCCACTCGCCGAAGCAGCAGGCCCTCAGGCGCACGTCGAGACGGACGATCTGGGCATCGTCGAACGTGGGACCTTGCTCGTCGAGAACGGGGTCATCACAGCCGTGGGCAAGGATCGCGAGTGCGCCGACGCGGTGGCGCACGCCCGCTCGCGCTTTCCTTCCTTTGAAGAACGAGACGCGCATGGCGCGGTGGTCATGCCTGGTTTCGTCGACGCCCACACGCACGCGCTCTTCGCCGGCAATCGGATCGCCGATTTTGAAGACCTCGCCGCCGGACGAACGCCCGCGCTCGGCATGCCCTACACGATCGAGCAAACGCGCGGGACGGACGACGCGGCGCTCGCCGCAGTCCTGGAACGCCACCTCTTGCTCATGCGCGCGCACGGCACGACCGCAGCCGAGGTCAAGAGCGGCTACGCGCTCGACGCCCCAGGCGAGCTTCGCCTCCTCCGCACCATGGCAGAAGCCGGCGCGCGCGCGGATCTGCCCCGCGTCATACCGACGTTCTGCGGCGCGCACGCGCTCGCGCCCGAATTCGACGACTACGACGCGTTCGTCGAGGAGCTATCGGAACGGATCCTGCCGCAAGTCGCCAACCAAGCGATCGCGTGGTTTGCGGACGCGTTTTGCGAGAAAGGCTTCTTCTCACCGGCGCAATCCGAGCGCTTCTTGCGCGCGTGCGCCGCAAAAGGTCTGCGCTTGCGCATCCACGCGGACGAGCTTGGGCTCAGCGGCGGGGCTGACGTCGCGGCGCGACTGCGCACGACGACTGCAGATCACCTCAATTTCGTCGACGCGCCCCAGATCGAGCGGCTCGCAGCAGCCGGATGCATGGCCGTGCTCTGTCCGGGCACGGTCGAATATCTCGGTCTCGAGCGCTATGCGCCAGCCGGACGTCTCATGGATGCCGGCGTTCCGGTCGCGCTCGCGACTGATTTCAATCCGGGAACGTGTCCGTGCTTCTCGCTGCAGACGGTCGTCGGGTTGGCGCGACGGCACATGGGGATGACGGCACCCGAAGCGATCGCCGGCATCACTCTCAACCCGGCCTACTCGCTTGGCCTCGCGGGCGAAATCGGCAGTTTGACGGCCGGAAAACGGGCGGATGTCGTCGTACTTGTGACCGGCGACTATCGGGAGCTCGGTTACTTTTTCGGTACGAATATGGTCGCCGATGCGTGGATTGGAGCCAAGACTGGGTGAGTTGACGTTTTGGGCTCTGTGGCGCGGGAATGCTAAAGATAGCATCATCCCGTTATGAAAAACTTCCGGCGCCGGTACCCAAGCAATTACTCATCCGTTCCAAAAGCTCGGCGCGACGTCGCTGCCTTCGCCCGGGGATGCGGGTTTCACCAAAACGACATCAACGACATCACCCTCGCGGTCGGCGAGGCGTGCAACAACGCGGCCGAGCACGGACATGTGGTCGCCGGTTCGTTTTCCGTCGGTTGCACGTACGAGGGAGACGAGTTCGTCGTCGAGGTGGTGGACCGCGGATCTGGTTTCGATCCGCAGGGCAAAGGCGAGTGCCGCGATCCCGAAAAGCTCGGCATGCGCGGCCTCGGCATTTTCATCATGCGTTCGCTCATGGACGACATCTGCTTCACGATGCAAAAGGCCGGCACGACCGTGCGGCTGACGAAATATGCGTCGCCACGACAGGCTCGCGCCGAGAATGGCGTGAGCCGCAACGGCCATTTGCGGGCGCGCTTGGGGCTAGCCGCCGTCCACGACCGGCTGAAAGCGTTTCTGAAACTCGCTCGGATCGAGCCGCGTCACCGCCGCGAGCGCTGAGAGCTTCGGAGCCAAAAGATCCGCCTCGTCGAGGCGGATCATATATTTGCGCCCAACCTCGTATGCTTCCGTCGCGGTGTCGACGAGCCGCACGCGGATCCTCCCCGAGGCCGGATCAAGCATTTCCGAAAGCGTCACGGGCGTGACCTTGCCGCCGCGCAGCGCGACCATCGCCCCCGATCCGCCCGACAGCAGATACCGCACCGCGCCATAGCCGAGCGTGCGCGCATACTCGACGTCGAACGCCACCGGTTTTGCGCAGCGCAGTTCGTAGCCGATGTCCTTGACCACGACCGTGGTACGAAGGCCGAGCGTCTCCAAGCTCTCTGCCAGCCCTTGCTTGAGGATGTCGCCCAGGTCGACGTCGGTGAGCCGCACGTTACCGTACGCGTCCTTCGCCGCGCTCGCAAGCGATCCAAGCGCAGCAGGGTCGAGGCTCTCGGCGACGCCTTCGGCGACGACGGCGACGCCGTGGTCGTGCCCTGAGAGGCGCCGCTTGACGATGCTGCCGGCGATGGAATCGGCGACCAGTCGCAGCGGCACCATGCGACCGTGAAACTCTTCGGGTATGATGGCGGTCGTGGCGCCGGCGGCCTTCGCTATGCCGAGTGCGAGAGCTCCAGACTTTCTGCCCATGGTCACCACGAGATACCAGCGCGTCGTGGTGCGCGCGTCTTCCATCAGACTTTCAACGATGTTCGTGCCGACCGCGCGCGCGGTCTCGAAACCGAACGTGGGCATGTTGTCCGGCAATGGCAGATCGTTGTCGATCGTCTTGGGCACCGTCGCGACGTGCAGGGCACCGGCCGCACGCTCGGCGATCCGCGCGGCGCCAAAGGTCGTGTCATCCCCGCCGATGCACAAGAGGTGCGTGACGCCGAGGGTGCGCAGCGTGCCCACCGCGTTCTCGAGCGAGCGCTCGTCTTTGGCCGGGTTCGTCCGCGAGGTGCGCAAGATCGATCCGCCGAGCCAGTGGATCCGGCTCACCTCATCGATGTGCAGCTCGACCACGTGGGAGGCATCGCCTTTTGCGAGCCACTGGTAGCCGTCGTAAATCCCTATCACGCGGCAGCCTTCGTTGACCGCCTCGATCGTCGCCGCCGCGATGACGCCGTTGATACCGGGTGCAGGTCCGCCGCCGACCAAAATCCCCACGACTGCGGCCGTCATCGCGTGAACCGTCCGCTATCGGATGGGACGTCTTTGGAAACAGGCAGATGAGGCGTGTGCTTTGGGAAGGTCCCGTCTGGATGCTTCCGATCCCACAGCTGTGCGCGAGACGCGAGATACTCGAAGTTATCGTAGACCTGGTTGCCGCGCGCTTCGCGCAAGAGGGCGATGACGGGTGCAAGCCTGTTCCATGCGCGCAGCGCAAACGAGCCGCCGGAGTCCATGATGACGTCCTCGGGGACATACCTGAGCTTGATGAACATCCCGATCGATTCCCAGAAGTCCATGTACTGGAACTCCGGGTTGCGAAGCGTGTCGACGACCTGGCCCGAAAGCAGCTCCTCGCGATACGCGGGATCATTTAGCTTGCGCGACAGTTCCTCGCTGAAGACGTAATTCGCGACCGCGCGCGCCTCGGGACTCGACCACTTGTCCAGAAAACCGAGGAAGCCTGTGATCGCGTTGCCAGCGCGCATGTGACGCAGCTGGATAACCGCAGCGATCGCCGTGGCTGCGATGACGATCATCGTGATGAAGGTGGAGACTGCCGAGATCTCTTCCCAATTCATCGCGAGCGCTCAGACTTCACGCGGGGTGTTACGACAGGCTTTGAACCGCCTCTTCGTTGCTTTCAAACACTTCGATGGCGAGCTCGATGCCGGTGAGGCGCAAGATGTGTCCCGCTGCGCTCTGGCGCGGCGCAGTCACCAAGAGGCGGCGCCGGTTCGTCCGCAGACGCTTGGCCACGTCCACCAACGCTTCGAGCATGTGGCTGTCCATGTACGAGATGCCGTCGAGCGACACGACGAGCGGTCCCGTTGTCTTCGCGGCCGCCCCCTGTACGAAAGCCTTGAATTGCGCCACGTTGGCAACGTCGATCTCGCCGCTCACCACGACGAGCGGCACTTCGTCAACCGCTTCGAGCTGAAAGGTTGCTTGATCGGTCATGCAGCGAACTGGGGAGCGACGTGTACAGCCGCACCGTGGTGCCCTTTTCGTTAGGTTCTACTTCCACCCTGTCGGCGAGCGCGCGCATCAGCAGAAGTCCACGACCGCCTCCATCCTCACGCGGTGGGCGCCAACTCCCATGGTCGATGACGGACACGGCGATCCCGTCGTTCTCTCGGACCGCGCGGACGATCACCGGGCCGTCCTTGATGCCATATGCGTGTTCGATGACGTTACTGATCGCCTCCCCACAAGACACCAAGAGTTCGGTGGTTTGGGTTTCGTCAAGGCCTACGCCGAGCGCAAAGCGCCTCAGGGCCTGTCGGATCACCCGAGCGCTCGAGGGATTGGCGGTGACGACAAGGTCGAGCGCCTCCATCGGATCAGGTGCGATCGACGCGGTCAAGATCGCGACGTCGTCCTTGGGGGCGTCAAGGATCACCCGACGCGCGATGGCGTCGGCGGAGTTCGGCGATTGCGACGCAAGCTCGCTTGCCACCGCACGGTGCAGGATTCGCTCGCCTTCGATCACATTGCGATCGAATTCGATGAGACCGTCGGTGTACAAGACGAGCATGGAACCGGGCTGCAACGCGCTGGTGCTCTCTTCGTACTGCTGGTCGCCGAACAAACCCAAAGGCAGCCCTCGCGCAGCGAGTCGCTCGACGGAACCGTCGTCGTGCGCCAAGAGCGGCGGAGGGTGGCCCGCGCTTGCAAAGCGGAATCGGAGCGTGATCGGATCGACGATGCCGAAGAGCGCGGTCACCATGCCGCCACCTTCGTAGGCAAGCCGCTGGTTCACGCGGTTCAGCACAAGCCCGGGAGAAAGCCCCTCGAGCGCCGCACCGCGCAAGGCTTGACGCGCGCTCACCATGGAGACGGCCGCGCGCAGCCCCTTGCCGGCCACGTCGCCGATCGAGATGCCAAGCTCGCCGTTGGGAAGCAAGAACGCGTCGTACCAGTCCCCGCCCACCTCTGACTCGTTCGCGCCCGAGAGGTAGGTCGCTCGCAAACGGATGCCAGGGATGCGCGGCAGCGACGTGGGCAGCGATGCGCGCTGGAAGGTGTCTGCCACGCGCTGCTCTCTCGCGTAGCTGCGCGCATTGTCGAAAGCGAGCGCGGTCCGTGCTGCGAGCATCTCGGCGAAGCGCACGTCGTCACTCTGAAAGGAGCGGTCCGATTCCGACTGCACGAACGTGACCGTGCCCAAGATCTTCTCGCGCGCTTGCAGCGGAACGATCATCGCGGAACGCATGCCGAGCTGCCGCAGGAGCGCGAGGTAACGTTCGCCCTGGTCGCCTCCTGCCGCTTCGAGCATCTCGTCCGTGATCGTTTCGTAGAGTTCCGACTTCCCGGTGCGCACGACCCGAACGCTTCCACGTTCTCCGCTTGTCTCGTAACCGCGAAGCTCACGAACGATCTCGATCTTCTCGGGATTACGGTGCTGGATGACGGTGCTCTGCAACTGCCCTTCGCTGCCCACGACCTCGATCGCGCACCAGTCAGCCATGCGGGGCACGACGAGATGAGCGATCCGTTCGAGCACGGCGGTCGGATCGAGCGAGAGCGAGAGCGTGCGCCCGGCGTCCACGAGAAAGTGCAATTGCTCTCGTGCCTTGCTGCGTTCGGTCAGGTCGAGATTCACGCCCGTCCACCCGATGCGTTCGCCAGCCTCATTGCGGACGGCGCTACCGCGGCAAAGAATCGTGTAGACCTTTGCGTCCGCACCGGTGATCCGATATTCGTCTTCCCAGACATCCCCCCAATTGTCGCGATCGCGCCAGGCTTCGCGGATGCGATCGGCGTCCTCGGGCAGCACGCGGTCGAACCAGCCGCCTGCGCGCACGTCAGCGAGCGTCATGCCGAGCATGTTCAAAAAGGATGGGCTCATGTAGATGACACGGCCCTCGAGATTGCAGTGCCACACCCCGAACGGGATAGACTCGCTGACCGCTTGGAAGCGCGCGTCCGTCTCCGCGAGCTCGCCCGCGAGCTGCGAGAACCGCGCCTGCAGTCCTTTGTCGGCGAGCGCCTGGCTCTGCCGGCGGATCACTTCGACCAAGGCGACGACGATCAGAAAACCTGCCAAGCGGGAGAAGAAATTCGGTATGGCGAGCGCGTGCAGACTGTACGAAGACGTGAACCATTCGCCGAGGCTGAAGATCAGAGCCGTGGCCAGCGCTCCTACTACGCCCCACAAGAGGCCCAATACGCCGTCCAAGACGATGACATACGCGAATGCGAGCACGCTCAGACGCAAGACCGGGTACTGCGTGTTGAGGTACGCCGTGACCACCGTCAAAACGATCGTGAGAGCGACCGACCAGAAGCCGGCGCGCCCGGACACCTCGCCCCGTAGCGCTCGGCCCAGCCAGTGACTACTCTTCATATGACTCGCTCAAACTCGAAGCGGCCCATCTCCCAAACCTTCAACACTTCTACCCACGTTCTGGCGAGTTCACACCCTTAGGAGCCGAAATCGGGGCCGTCTCTGCCAAGATCGCGTCACGCGCCGCTTGCACATCCACCCGGGCGAGGGCGCTCGGATAGTTCCCCCCTGGATGCCGCTCTCGCCAGCGCAGCGCCCGCGCGGCCAAGTACTCGAAGTTTTCGAACGTGTGCGGCGACGCGATGCGGACGAGCTGCAGAGCTGGCGCCAGCAGGGACCAATAGAGCAGCACGTTGAGCCAGTGACCGAGCAAGAACTGATCCTCGTCGATCAGTCCGCCTCGGACGTACGAGCCGACCTCTTCGTACATGTCGGCGATGTGCAGCTCCGGGTGGACGCGGCGATCGACCGGCAGCCGTTCGAGTCCAGCGCGAAACGCGGGGTCGTTGAGCCGCTGGGGTAGATCGGAGCGCACGAAGTTGATGAGCTCGTGGAAGTGGCTTTGCTGGAACAGTTCGAGGACGGAGAGCAAGCCCGAGAGCTGGTTGCTGCGGCGCAGGTGGCGCAGCTGGACGAACGCGGCGATCGAACCCGCGGTGATGACCACGAGCGTACCGATGGAGGCGATAGCGCT
Organism: Candidatus Acidiferrales bacterium; assembly: GCA_035622315.1. Taxonomy (GTDB): domain Bacteria; phylum Vulcanimicrobiota; class Vulcanimicrobiia; order Eremiobacterales; family Eremiobacteraceae; genus JAJPHJ01. The sequence continues at coordinate 8,510 of DASPVP010000087.1, forward strand.
GAGCAGCTCGACTGACACGGGCGCCCTCCACGAAAGCGTAGGGGCGACTTGCGAGTCGCCCCTCTACTTTTCCTGGACGCGTACGGTCGGTTACGAGCTCGCGGGCTGCGGGGCCGGCGGTTTGAGCGGTTCGCCGATCTTGCGGAAGACCGTCTTGCCGTCTTCGACGTCCATCTGTATGTGGTCGCCGACCTTGAAGGTCCCGCGCAGGAGTTCTTCCGAGAGCGGATCTTCGACGAGCCGCTGAATGGCGCGGCGCAACGGTCGCGCGCCGAACTGCGGATCCCAACCTTCTTTGGCGATGAACTCGGTCGCAGCCTCAGTGGCTGCGAGCGTGACCCGCTGGTTCTCGAGCTCTTTGACGACCTTGGCCAGTTCGAGCGAGACTATCTGCTTGATCTCGTCCAGCTCGAGCGAGTGGAAGACCACGACCTCGTCGATACGGTTGAGGAACTCGGGCCGGAAGAGATGCTTGATCTCCTCGAGGATCTTGTTCTTCATCCGCTCGTAGCGGACTGTGGACGAGCCCTCTTCCTTGACCGGGCGGAACCCGATCTCAGCCGACTTCATCAACCCTGTGGTCCCGACGTTGCTCGTCATGATGATAAGCGTGTGCTTGAAATCGACGACCCGCCCTTGCGAGTCCGTCAGCCGGCCGTCTTCCAAGACCTGTAAGAGCAGGTTGAAGACGTCCGGATGCGCTTTTTCGATCTCGTCGAGCAACACAACGGCGTATGGACGGCGCCGCACCGCTTCGGTGAGCTGGCCGCCTTCCTCGTAGCCGACGTACCCAGGCGGTGCACCGACCAGACGCGAGACCGAGTACTTCTCCATGTATTCCGACATGTCGATGCGCACCATGGCATCGACGTCGTCGAACAAGAACTCTGCGAGCGTCCTCGCTAGCTCGGTCTTGCCCACGCCCGTTGGGCCTAAGAAGATGAAGGAGCCGATGGGCCGCATCGGGCTCTTCAGCCCCGCGCGAGCGCGACGGATCGCCCGCGTGATCACTTTGATCGCCTCGTCTTGGCCGACGATGCGCTTGTGCAGCGCCTCCTCCATGTTGAGCAGCTTCATCGTCTCTTCTTCTTTGAGCTTGCTCACCGGGATGCGCGTCCAGGTTGACACGATGTGCGCGATCTCCTCGGGGCCGACCGTGTTCGTGGTCGAACCCTTGGCGCTGCGCGTCTCGCGCCAGGTCTCTTCCATCTGCGTCTTGCGCGCGCGCAGCTTCTCCTCGCGGTCGCGGATCTGCGCCGCCCTCTCGAACTCTTGCGCCTTGATGACCGCTTCCTTTTCCGCGCGCACCTTGCGGATCTCGTTCTCAACCTCGCGGATCTCCGGCGGCAGCGAAGTGGATTGCAGGCGTACGCGCGAGGCGGCCTCGTCCATGAGATCCACCGCCTTGTCGGGCAGGAAGCGATCGGTGATGTAGCGGTCCGAAAGCCGGGCCGCTGCTTCGAGCGCTTCGTCTGAGATCTTGACGCGGTGATGCGCTTCGTAGCGGTCGCGCAAACCTTTGAGGATCTCGATCGTCTCTTCCACGGACGGTTCGCCGACCATGATCGATTGGAAACGCCGCTCGAGCGCGGAATCTTTCTCGATATGCTTGCGGAACTCGTTGAGCGTGGTCGCGCCGATGCACTGCAGCTCGCCGCGCGCGAGCGCGGGCTTGATGATGTTGCTGGCGTCGATCGCCCCTTCGGCCGCACCGGCGCCGACGAGCGTGTGAAGCTCGTCAATAAAAAGGATGATCTCGCCTGCCGCGCCGCGGATCTCGTCCATTACGCGCTTCATGCGCTCTTCGAATTCGCCGCGATACTTCGTGCCGGCAACCAGTCCCGCCAGATCCAGCGTGATGACGCGCCGGTCGCGCAGCGGCTCGGGAATATCGCCTTTGATCACGCGCTGCGCAAGGCCTTCGGCGATCGCCGTCTTGCCGACGCCGGGCTCGCCGATCAGCGCCGGATTGTTCTTCGTCCGGCGTGAAAGTATCTGGATCACGCGCTCGATCTCGCTGTTGCGTCCAATGACGGGATCGAGCTTATTGTCGCGCGCGAGCTGGGTGAGGTCGCGTCCGTACGCGTCGAGCGTTGGCGTTTTGCTCTTCCCTTTCGGCGCAGCCGGCTGACCTTCCGCACCGAGCAGAGATGTCGTTTGAACCCGGACCTTCGCCGGATCCACGCCGAGATTGGTGAGCACGCGAGCGGCCACGCCTTCGCCCTCGCGGATCAAGCCGAGAAGCAAGTGCTCGGTGCCGATGTAATTATGGTTGAGCTGGCGCGCCTCTTCAAACGCGAGCTCGATGACGCGCTTGGCGCGCGGCGTGAAGACCATCTC
>DASPVP010000088.1:0-7051 GCA_035622315.1 Candidatus Acidiferrales bacterium
CCGATGACGAGCACGCGATCGTTTCGGCGCAGACCGGAGCGCCGGACGGACTTGACGACGGTGGCCAGCGGCTCGACGAGCGTCGCACGCGCTTCGTCCATATCGGCCGGCACGCGCAGCACGTCGTGGAGCACGCTTTGCGCGGACACGAGCGCGTACTCGCTGACCGCCCCTGGGACGAGACTCTGCTTGCGCCAAGTCGCGCACTGCACGTAGTCGCCGCGCAGGCAGCGCCTGCAGCGTATGCATGGTGCGTGATGGTGGACGAAGACCCGTTCGCCGCGGACAAACGCAGCGCCGTCCGCAGGCTTTGCACCCTCGCCGCACGACACGATCTCGCCGACGGGTTCGTGACCCAAGACGAACGGCGCTTTCTGATCGGCATACCAACGCAACGCCTCGCTGCCGCACAGGCCGCACGCGAGCATGCGGACGAGCAGCTCGCCTGCAACGGGTGGGGCGAGATCCATCTCGCGCACGCTAACTCTTCCATCGGCGCCGTAGACGGCCGCGCGCGTGCGCCGGGGCACGTCGCGCGTCACGCTAGATCCACCGCGCTGCGCCGCTGCCGGGGATAAGCGCGTACTTGAATCCCTCGCGGCCGTCGAGTCGTGAGAACGCTTCGGCAAGGGCTCCGAGCGGCAGCACGTCCGTGACGAGCGAGCGCGCGGGCACGACGCCCGCCAAGAGCAGCTCGCGCGCGGCGCGCACGTCGTCCGGCGTGAAGTGGAAGCTGCCTAGACAGGTGAGCTCTTCGTAGTGAACGCGCGTGGCGTCCAAGGGGACGTGCGTGCCTTTGGGGAGGCCGCTGAAGAACAGCACGCGCCCGCCCGGCGCGGCCAGGCGCACCGCCTCCTGCCACGATTCGGCTGTGCCGCCGCACTCGATGACCGCGGGGAACGCTCCCGCAAGCTCGTCCGGCAGCGTATCGAAGTCAGCGCTCCGCACACCTGCGGCACCCAAGGTTTTCGCGAGCGCAAGGCGCTCTGTGTGGCGCGCGATGACGGTCGCCGGCACCTGCGCGTGCCGCGCGTACGCGAGATGCAAGAGCCCGATCGTGCCGGCGCCCACGATCGCGACGCGAGCCGGCATGGGCGCGACGGCATCGGCGCGCGCCAGCACGCGCCAGCCGTGGACGATGCACGAGAACGGTTCCAAGAAGGCGGCTTCGATATACGAGAGCGTTGCCGGTTTGGCATACAGATTGCGCGCGACGATATGGGCGGGCAGCACGAGCGCTTCAGCATACGCGCCGAGCGCCATCGCCTCCGTCAGCCGTTCGCAGAGATTCTCGCGCCCCGCAAGACATTGCGCGCATGCAGCGCACGGTGCCGTCTGCACCCACATGACCGGATCGCCCGCGGCGAATCCTTGCACGCCCTCGCCCACCTCGAGGATGTCGCCTGCCGCCTCGTGACCGAAGGGGCCGAACGCGAGCTTGGGATGGCCGCGCCGAAACGTCTTCAGATCGGTGCCGCAGGTCAACGCAGCTTTGATCTGCACCACCACCTCGCCAGCCTTGGGATGTGGCACGGGCGCGTCGCGCCACTGCAAGGTCTTGGGAGCGGACAGCACGGCGGATCGCACGCTAGATGTCCCACTCCCACGGATTCCACAAGGTGCTCACCGCGTGCGACGGCTTGTAGTTGCGGAAGTCGGAGTTGAGCACGCTGACGCGGCGCACTGCGAACATGAAGATCGTCGGCACCTGCGCGGCGAGGATCTCTTGGATCTTGTCGTACGCCGCTTTGCGCGTGGGGATGTCGAAGGAGCCGAGCGCGATGCGCTCCTGCGCGTCGAGCGCCGGGTCGCAGAAGTGATACGTGTTCTGGCCTTGGGGTGGGAATTGGTCGCACATGAACTGCGTCGAGTCGTCCGGGTCGACCCCGTTGAACCAGCCGAGGTAGGCCGCGTCGAACTTGCCGGTCTGCACGATCCCACCACCGCCGTAGGTGGCGAAGTACAAGGGGCCTGCGACGATCTTCACCGTCGTGTCCACGCCGATCTTGCGCCAGTCTTGTTGGATGATGACGTTGTCGGCGCCGTTGCCGCCGGGAGTCGTGACGTATTCGATCGCGAGCCGCTGGCCGTTCTTGTAACGGAAACCGTCCGGCGCGAGCTTCCAACCATCGGCGTCAAGCAGTTGAGCCGCACGCGCAGGATCGTAGTCGTAGGACTGGACGTGCGGGTTGTAGGCCCACGAGAACGGCGGTTGGTCGGACGAGCCAACCGTAAGCACACCGTGGTAGGCTTTGTCGGCGATCGTCTGGCGATCCACGCCGTACGCGAGGGCTTTGCGCACCGCAAGGTCCGCTAAGATCGGGTGCGAGAGATTGAGCTGGACCTGGTCATAGGCCGTCAGCGGCGTGAGGTAGATGCGCACGCCCCGGATGAGCTTGGCCGACGGATAGTAAGCATAAGGGAGTGCGAAGACCGCGTCGATCTCGTGCGTCTCGAGCTGCGTGATGATCGTGTTCCCGTCCGGGATGAAGTGCCAATCGATCTCCTTGAGCTTCGGCGGCCCGCGGAAGTAGGTCGGGTTCGCGACGAAGCGCACCATGCTGCCGGGCGTGTAGCTCGCGAGGATGAAGGGGCCGGTGCCGATCGGTTGATGATTGTAGGCCACGTGATTGATGTCGGGGTATTGGGCCAAGAGATGACGGGGCAAGATGCAAAACGGTGTTCCGCCCATCGAGAAAAAGGCGGAGAGGAACGGTGCATACGGCGTACGCAGGTGCACGGCGATCGTGTGGTCGTCGAGCTTGTCGATGCGCGTGATGTCGTCGTAGCCGACTCGGCTCGTGACATTGTTGGCCGGGTTCATCACCTGCTGCCACGTGTAGATGACGTCGTCTGCCCCAAAGGGTGCCCCGTCTTGCCAACGCACGCCGGGGCGCAGATGGTAGGTGACGCGCAGGCCGTCGCGGCTGATGTCGCCGTTCTGGAGCGTCGGCACGCGCGTGGCAAGCTCGGGCACCCACGCGTTGCGATCGTCGACGCGGAACAAGTATGCGCCCCACAAGAGCGACAGGTCCACCTCGGCTTGCTGGTTGCCCACCAGGGGGTCGAGGTTGTCGGGCTCGTCCTCAGCGGCGACGCGCAGCACGCCGTGGATCGTCCAGGGGTTGGCGGCGTTCGGCGACGACGTCTGAGTGGAGATCTTCGTGCAGCCCGCGCTGGCGATGATGGCGAGCGCGCACGCGAGCGCAATCCGCAGTTTCATGGCGTGACCGGATCCTGCGCGACGCTGACGCTCGCCGCACGCTCCAAGAGCTCTGCGACCGCGCTGTAATCGAGCCGACCGAGGCCGAGCGAGGCCGCTTCGCTATAGCGCTCGTAGGCGAGCGCGGTGCTCGGCAAGGGCACGGACGCTGCCGCGGCGGCGTCGAGCGCCGCCGCAAGATCTTTGCGCAAGAGATCGAGGGCGAACCCGCCGCGGTGACGGTCGGCGAACCACGCCTTGGGCAACCATTGCTCGAGCAGGTAGTTCGAAGCCGTCGCCGTGGCGAGGACCTTGCGCAAGAGATCGATGTCCGCGCCCGCCTTCTTCGCGAAGACGAGGCCTTCAGCGTCGGCGAGCATGATGTTCGCGATGATGATCTGATTGACGAGCTTGAACGTCTCGCCCATGCCGGCCGGTCCCACGTGCGTCGGCGTCCCCATGGCGCGCAGCACTGGCTCGGCGCGCGCGAAGGTCTGCGGTTCGCCGCCCACCATGATGGTCAGCGTTCCCGCTTTGGCGCGCGCCGGACCACCCGACACGGGCGCGTCGAGCATGCGCAGGTTTTGAGTCTCAAGCCGCTCGTGAAAAGCGCGCGATGCGACAGGCGAGATCGTCGACATGTCGACCACGATGCCGTCTTCGTGCAGCCCGAGCGCTACGCCGGTCGGGCCGAAGAGCGACTCTTCCACTTGCGGGGCGTCTGGCACCATGGTGATGACGAGGTCGCTGCCCGCGGCGACGTCCGCGGGATTGGCATTTTCGAGCGCGCCCTGCGCGACGAGGCGCACGACCGCCTCGCGATTGCGATGCGCGCAGATGCGCACGGCGAAGCCGGCGCGCAGGAGCGACTCGCCCATAGGTTCGCCCATCGCGCCGACGCCCACGAGCCCGACGTTTTTGATCACCTGCGACGGTTCGGCGGGGCGGGCGGTCAGGCCCGCACGCTTTAGACTTGCTTGCGATAGATAGCGCGCAAGAACCGCGCGAGCGTGATGCCTGCGAAGAAGCAGGTCGCGTACACGTACAGGCGCAGCGCTTCCCACGGCAAGTGGGGTTGCGAAAAAAGCCAGTCGCCCACGACGCGGACGGAGACGAAGGTGAGTAAGAGCGCCCATAAGACGAGCGGACGCCTGGGGAACCCCGGAAAGATGCACCCCCAGAGAAATCCGAAACCCAAGTTGAGGACGGGCTGCGCCACCGTGTACACGAGCAGATCCATCGTCTATCGTCCTTGTCGTCAGGTGGCGGCGGCTCGCCAGTCGCCGCTCGTGCGCTCGCGCAATAGCCGCCGCAGCTCTTGCGCGTCGAGACGTTCGTAGGCTTGCGCCGCGGCGCGCGCGAGCACGCATATCAGGTCGACCTCATCCGGATCGAGGTCGTTTCCCGACGCGTGCGCGCTGAAGAGTGCGATGCCCACGAGGTAGCGACGCGACACGATCGGCACGGCATACTGCGGCGCGGCGTTGCCCGTGGGCAGGTCGTGCCGCGGCCACGACAGATCTGCGAGGAGCAAGGGTTTGCGCTGGGCCTCGAGCTGCAGCACGAGCATGTCGTCGGGTCCGAGTTCGCGGCACGCTGCCTCGTCCCAGCCGATCGCTTTGCGCCGAGCGAAACGCTGCCGGCCGGCAGCGTCGGGTTCGATGCCGCCCGCGACGCGAAAGACGGCGCTCGATGCAAGCCCGAGCGACTCTTTTGGTTCGTTCACCATGATGTCGTCGACGGCCGCGGCTGAGGTGGCGTACTCGATGGCTTCGGCCGCACGCTCGAGGCGTTTGCGCGTGCTCCGCCGCCGGCGGAAGAACACCGCATCGACAAAGGATGAGACCCGCTCGTGGATCGCCTGCAACCAAAACCCTATGGCGACCGCCGCGAGCAATTCGGTCAACGTGCCGAACTTAGTGCCTGCGAGCGTCCGGATCGCGAACGAGTGCAGCAGCGAGAACGCGATGACGACAAGCGAGGTCATGAGCCCGTAGACGATCGTGCGGTTCACGGCAAAGGAAAAGTCGAGGACGCGATGGCGGATCGCCGCGTAGATGATCGTGATCGGCACCGCGCCGACGAGCATCGAAGAGATCCGCTCGACCCAGCTGGCCGTGCTGAACACGGACCAGGTGAACAAGCCGTAGATATCCGCGACGGCCAATCCGACCATGCCCACGATCATGCCGAAGCTTGTCCAGGCGACCCGCTTGCGGTCCTCACCGCGCGTCCGCAGATACGTCTCCACGAAGATCGCCGCCGTTGTCAGGAACAGGATGTCGAACCAGACCTCTTCGCTCGTGACGAACCACTGCGGCGGCTTTGCATACCACGAAGCGAGATCCACCGCCAGATTGAGGATGGCGGTACACGCGAAGATCAGCGGAATGCGCCGTTGCGCGCGGGCTCGCCAACCGGCGACGTCCGAGCGCGGGAAATACAACGCGAACGTGAGCAGACCCACGATGCCGGCTGCGTTCATCACGTCGTCGACGAGCGAGCACGCCAAGAACACCTTCGGCGGGAGCGAAGCGCCGAGCAGATACCAGCCTTCGAACGGATTGGCGCCCACGCAGTAGAGGAAGAATCCCCAGGTGGCCGGGCTTGGGCGGCCGAGCACGAGGAAAATCCCCGCTATGATGAAGAGCGCGCCGAGGATCTTGCGCAGCGGGAACACGATCATACCGCCCGAGGGTAGGCGCGTCGGCTCGGCGCGCAGCGTGGCTTCGCGCGACACACCATCGTGTGTCACCGTCACGACGCGCACGATGCCTGGCCGGGCGACCCAGACCTCCGGCAACGATGCCGCGCCGAGACCGGTGACGGTATCGCCCGGCACGATGCCCGCCGCCGCCGCGACAGAGCCTGGGGCGACGCTGCGCACCCTGTCTTCCACGTCTGTGGTGAGCCCGTAGGTGCCGAACGGATGCCACAGGATGGCGAGGTCTGGAAGCGTGGCGGCAAAGCCGTACAAGGCGAGCACGATCACCGCGACCACGCGCCAGAAGGTGCGCATGCGCGTTACTTGGACACGCGAGACGATATCCCGGTTTGCGCGAGAGGTTCGCGGGCGAGCACGCGGCCATTGACGAAGCCGGACGCGGGATGGTCGACGGAATCGATGCGTAGAGCTTTGCTCGCAGGCTGCCTCGCGATGTTGGGCGCGTTCGCGCGACCCGGCGTCGCGGCGGCGGATGACTTCCCCAAGGCGGCGATCCAAACGGTGAAGATGTCCGTCGCGCAGATCGAGTGCGTCGTGAGCGTACAGCCCGGCCTCGACACCGGGGGCATGGGCGCTTCCGGCACCGCGTTCTTCATCAATAGAGCGGGAGTTTTTGTGACCGCCGACCACGTGATCGTCAAGATGAGGTCACTTGGCCCGCAGTGCAATCCCTCGCTCGTCCTGCCGCACGGCGGCTGGCAAAACGAAGAGACTCCCTCCGGCCTGCGCGCGATCTTCCCGTTCGATCCGGCATCCTGCGATGAGGATCACGACGACGACATCGCCGCGTGCGGCCTGTCCGTCAATCCGTTCGCGACGGCCTCGGTCGAAGACGCCATCCGGCCCGTGACATTCGCGTCCGGCGATCAGTCCGACGGCAGCGAGGTCGCGTTCACCGGTTTTCCGGACGGCTACTCTTGGCCGATCACAGCGCGCGGTTCGATCGCTTCGACCACGCCCGTCAACACGCTGCCGACACTGACGATCGACGGCCTCTCGTGGCGCGGCATGAGCGGGTCACCCGTGTTCTCGCGCAGCGGCGACGTGGTCGGCATGCTCGTGGGCGCCGAAAACGGCGACGCCGCAGGCCTCTCGGTCGCACGGCCGGCGCGCCTCGTCCTCGC
>DASPVP010000089.1:0-4039 GCA_035622315.1 Candidatus Acidiferrales bacterium
CTTGACCGTGGCCTCGTTGGTCGTGTCAAAAGTGACCCAGGCTCCCGTGCGGTTACCGCTCGACTGCGGCGCCGCGCTCACCGCGTCGCCGAGCCACGTGCCCTGCGTGAGGAACGGCCGGTTGAAGCGCAGCGCGAAGTAGACGGTGTAGCTGCCGGGCATGCCGCAGAACCAGCCGGAGGTCGCAGACCCGACTATCTCTTGGGAGCTCACGATGCGCACGGACGTGCCCGAGACACCAGCCTGGTCCGACGCCGCGTTGACCAGGATGTTGGCGGCGGTCGTGGCGGGGTAGGTGAAGCTCGCCAAACCGGTTCGCGTGGTGACGGCCAACCGAGCCTGGATCGCGGGTTGGCCGAGCAGGATGGCGTAGTAGCCCGGACTCGCTTCTTCGGTCACATGCGTGAAGGGCTGTTTGACCGCGGCTGGATCTGCGATGGGACCGGTCGTGGGCAGGATGCCGATGTCGCCGAAGACCGAGCATCCCGGTCCGCTCAGGTGGGTCAGTGTGAAACCCGTGATCTGTCCATCATTATATAGGTAGCCTCCGCCCGCAGGCTGCGAGGGCGTATCCGGGCTCCACTGCACCATGCCGAACGGCGCATCGGCGCCTGGGAACGTGTCGCTGGGCCCGTCGATCGAGTTGCCCGACGTGCCGACGATCGGATCCACGAGGCTCACCGGGTCGTCGGCAAGCGCCGGCGCGGCGGCTGCGACCAACGAGAACAACACGGCCAGAAGACACAAACGGATCATACGCTCCTCACGATTCTGCCACACTCGTCGATATCGAGTTCCTGGTCGCGCCAGCGCACGCCACTACCCGAGAACGCCGTGGCCCAAAGACAAAGCCCCAGCACATCCCGGATAGGAACAAGCCACGGCTCGTCAGCGGTCTTGACCCGCAGTGCCTGTCGCGCAGCCAGATGCATAGCTGTACGCGCCGCGATGGCGGCGCAGGTCAAGATCCCGCCCAAAGCGTTTCGCGAAAAAGCCCACGCGAGCAGCGAGACCGGCACCGCGTGGATGATGAAGGAGAAGGCGTAGCCGTACGGCCGCGCCGAGCGCATTGTGCGGGCCCAGCGAACCTCATGCTCCCACAGCTCGCGTACGTCGCGCTCGGTCACGTCGTGCTCGACGACGTACGGGCTCAACGCAACGGTCAGGCCGGATTCGTAGACGAGACGCCCGAGCATGCGGTCGTCGGCGAGGAAGGAGCCGAGCGACTCGAACCCGCCGATGCGCTCGAGCGTCGAGCGCGTCACCGCCATCGTCGCGCCGAAGCAAAAATCCACGGGCGACAGCGCCGCTGCGACGAGCGCCGACGGCGCGAACTGATCGTTGATGAAGAGCGCGCCGAGCGCCGCGGTGTCGCCGTGCAGCGGCACACCGCGATACAGGCAGGTGACGGCCCCGACGGCGGGGTCCGAAAACGACGCGAGCACGGCGCGCGCATAGGAGCGGCCCACGCGCGTGTCGCTGTCGGCGACCACGATGACGTCGTGCCGCGCGTGTTCTATCATGTTGATCACGTTGGAGATCTTGTGGTTCGCGCAGCGGATCCGTGGATCGACGATTAGCGACACGTCGGCATGCGGATAGCTCGCGATGACGCGCCGCGCGACCTCGATCGCCACATCATCCTCGCGCGCGACCCCGAAGATCACCTGCAGCCGGTCGTGGTCTTGATCGCAGAAGGAGCAGAGGTTGTCGAACAGCCTCGGCTCGTCGCCGTGCAGCGGCTTGAGAACGGTGACGCCTATGGCAGAGCCGCGTGGAGCGAGCTCGAGACGCCGGCGCCCGAACGCACGCAACCGCGCCGTGGCGAACGCCAGGTACGCGATGCCCGCGCCGGCGGCGCACAACGCAAGTCCTCGCAGCAGTCTCACGCCACGGCCCTCCCGATATCGTTCGGCGTCAGAACGTCGCTACAGCGATGTCGTGCTCGCGCAGTGCGAGCGCGACCTTTGGATTCTGCAGCGCCGCAAGCTCTTCTTCGCAGCGAGCCCAACTCGGCATGCCCGGCCAACGCGATGTGGCCGGATGGAAGTGGATCTCGCTCTTGCCGTCGGGCAGCTCCCGCAACATCGCGAGAACACGATCGCTCGTCATCCGGCCGGTGTCGGCTATTCCGAAGAGATAGTCGTTGTATGCTACACCCGCCCGGCGCAGGCGTTGTCGCATCGACGCGATCATCGGCTGCAGCCCCACGCCCAACGAGAGCCGCACAAACGTCTGGTCGTGTGAGGAGCGCCACGACGGACCGAACGGCTCGTAGGGCAGCCGCATGGCGCGCATGCCGAAATCGCGTCCGATGTCGAGCATGAGCCCGAGCACGGTCGGATGGATGTGCATGTGGTTGTGGCCGTTGACGTGGTCGAGCGCGAGGCCAGTGGCGGCGAACGCTTCGAACTGCGCGCGGATCTCTGCCGCGAGTTGCGCCTGCACGGCGCGGTTTGCGAAGAAGCGAACCCCGCTGCGGAAGAGCGTCTTGGGCAGCTGTCCATCGGCATCGACGAGCAGCGGGATGCGGCTCGGATCCAGGACGGGGCGCGCGTCGGTCACTGCCACGTGCAATCCCACGCGAAGGTTGGGCATGCGTTTGGCTCGGCCAACCGCGTCGTCAGCGGCAAGACCGCCCACGAGTAAGCACGTCGTGTTGAGGATGCCCGCTCGGTGCGCGAGCTCGATGGCTTCGTTGACCGACACGGCGGCGCCGAAATCGTCACCCGTGACGATCAACTGCTTGCGCGTCAAGCTAGCGCGTTAGGTCCCGATGTCAGGCGGCGTGGCCTCGACCGTACCGCTTGATCATCTCGCGCGCCGCATTCCATCCGGCGGCGCCCATGACGCCACCGCCCGGATGTGCCGCGGCCCCGCACAGATACAGGCCGCGCACGGGCATGCGGTATCCGGCAAAACCCGGGACCGGACGGAACATGAAGAGCTGATGCAGCGCCATCGACCCCTGGAATATGTTGCCTCCCGTGAGGTTGAACGTCTTCTCGAGGTCGATGGGGCTGAGCACCTGGCGGTCGATCACTGAGCTGCGAAAACCTGGCGCGTACTGCTCGACGATCTCAAAGCACCGGTCCGCAAACGCGTTCTTCCGCTCGTCGGTCCACGGGCCTTCGGCGAGCTTGTAAGGAGCGTACTGCACGAACATCGATGCCAAGTGCTGCCCGGCTGGAGCGACGCTTGGATCGACCGCTGAGGGCAAGCACATCTCGACGATTGGATCCGCGGATGGCCGCCCGTACTTGGCGTCGTCGAAGCCGCGCTCGATGTAATCCTGGTCAGGGACGAGATGCACCGTGCCGTGGTGTTGCGGACCGGCTTCGCTGCCGGGGCAGGCCGAAAAGCTCGGCAGCGCCGACAACGCCACGTTGATCTTCATCGACGCAGAGCTGTAGTCGATGCGCCGGATCGCAGCCAGGAAATCCGCCGGCACATCCTTGGCGTCCAACAGCTCGTTGAAGGTGACATTGCAATCCACGCCGCTTGCGACGCGCAGCGCATCGAGCACGGTGCCATCGGCAAGCGTAACCCCCGCGACCTTGTCGTCCGCGACGTTGATCTTGCGGACCTCGGCGTTCGTGCGTATCTCAACGCCGAGATCTTGTGCGGCGCGAGCTAACGCCTGGGTGAGACCGCCCATGCCGCCCTTCACGTATGCCCAGACGCCACGCTTGCCGTTGGTCTCTCCCATGACGTGGTGAAAGAGCACGTATGCCGTACCCGGCATCGAGGGCGACGCGAACGCGCCGATGATGGCGTCGGTCGCAAGCGTGCCTTTGAGTTCCTCGGATTCGAACCAGCGATCCAAGATCGGGCGCGCGGGACCCGTGAGGACTTCAATCGCCTCGCTCATGCCCGGGCCGAGTTGTTGCATCGCCTTGCCCAGCGGCGCCATCTTGAGCAGATCGACGAGTCCCGGCTTCGCGACATTGGGCGGCGACATGTCCAGGGTCGGCTCGATGACGGATGCCACGCGCTCGAGCATCGCTTCGTATTGCGGGTAGTTGACCGCGTCCTTGGG
>DASPVP010000090.1:0-32050 GCA_035622315.1 Candidatus Acidiferrales bacterium
AGTGACGCTCGGTAAGAACGAAGTGCTCATCAACGGCGAATCACGTCCCCTCGACGTGCCGCCCATGATGTACAAGGGCGTCTTGCTCGTCCCCGTGCGCGTCATCTCGGAAGCGCTCGGTGCGTACGTGCAATGGGTGCCCGAGCAGCACGTGTGCGTCGTGCGCTACATCCCACCGACTCCCGTGCCGACGCCTGCGCCCACCGCGCCGCCGACGGCAGTTCCGACGCCTGCTCCCAGCCCGACGCCGAAACCAGTTCTTGGTTACGTCCAGGGTGGTTACACGGAGGGCCGCGTCTCGAACGAGTTCACCGATGGGACCAACATAACGTCGCACGGTCTCGTGGTCTCGGGCGCGTATCTGTTCAGCCCGCTCGCGATCAAGATCGATTGGCGTCAGGATATGTACTACACCCCGAACAACCCGACGCCGACGCCGATACCGACGCCGACACCGACCACGTCGCCCACCGACGGCCGATTCCTCCGCCACAAGCTTGGCGTGAACACGATCGACGGCGGTGCGGCGAGCGTTCCGGCCTTCACAGCCCGGCAGTCGACGATCGACGGTCGCGTAGAGTTCAAGATACTCAACCCGTGGGTCAACTTCGGTTTGAGCTATCTGCAGGCAGCGACGAACTACGGCTACCCGATCGTCAGCGGACCCGGCGCAGGCCTCGAGAAGCTCGAGAACCTTACGCCTGGCAGCCTCGGCTGGTTCGCATCAGGGTTCTACTACCCGAACGTGCGCGGAGTCTATACCGTCCAGACCGGACCTAACGCCGGCCTGAACAAGACGATCGAGTATCAGATCTACAAGTACGACGTCGGCCTCGACTACGTGCTCGGCTCGTCACCCTTGTACGTCTACGGTGGCTTCAGCGGAGATCGCTATCAGGCCAAGCAGTCGGCGCCTTCGAACGAGACCCACGCGGGTCCGTACCTGGGAATCGGGTTCAAGTTCTAACCCGAGCGCCGCAACCACAACGAAGGGCACCGCAACGGTGCCCTTCGTCTTTTGTGTCGGAAAAACGCTCGAGCCGGCCGAAGCACGCGCCGCGCATGCGACGCGTCCTTCTTCTTTTCTGCGCGATGGGTCTTGCGATCGCCAGCCGCATCTCGGCGGCGCGAGCCGACGACGCGTTCATCGTCACGGCGACGCAGCCGGCGTCCGTGCAGGCACCAGCCGACATCTACTTCGGCCCCTATCGCTTGAGCAACTTGAGCGTGCGCAACGCGATCCACGACATGGACGTGGAGGGTGACTCGCCGCTCGCGCTTCCCGGGCAGGTGGAGCGCATCACCGCCGTCGAGGCCGCGCTTGCGCAGTGGTCGCTCGCATACCCACGCGACCCGTGGCTGCCGCCCAGCATCCACGCCTTCGCGTCGTTCTTGCTGGGCAAAGGCTTGCCGCAATACGACCGCGTGGCGTTCGCCTTGCTCGACGAACTGACGTTGCGCTACGGAGCGAGTGCAGACGGCAAAGCCGCGAGCGACGAGCTCGCCGCATTCTCGATGCTGCCGCAATTCGATCTCGCAACTGCCGCAGGCGTCTGGCCGTTACCGGTCGTGGCGGCGAGCAAGATCGCCGGCATCGGGGACAACCGGCGGCGGGGCTTCCTCTAAGATTCGGTTTTCGCGAGCTTGGCCCAGTGAGAATCCGCGAACTGCGTGAAGAGCAGGTGACGGCAGTGCTCTGCCGCCAGGTCCGCGGTCTTGGTGTGCATCTCCGAGAAGACGTGCGACATGTAGTATGCGCGGCCAGGCAGCCAGGGATCGTCGGGATACTTGTGCGCCCAATCGTCAAGCGCATCTTCCGCGCTTGCAAGCGCAGGGTAATAGCGCGACGCATGGAGCGGGTCGTAGCGGACGCGCAGGTTCGTGTCGTGAATGATGTTTTCGATGCCTAAGGGACTCAACTTCTGCCTTCCGAAATACTCGTCGAGCGGTGCAACGCTCGTATGGCTGCTCGCGAGGCTAGCGCCCGCGACGGCGAGCAAGATTGCAAATCCGAAGGCGATGATGTGTTTCATGCGATTGGGCTCTGACGGCTCTGGTACGCTCGCGCGTCCCTTCCTTAGTATAGGAGTGGCCGGGTGAGCGGACGAGTGCGAGACATCACGCTTCGCGTCGCCTGCGCGCAATTGGAGGCGGTGCCGGTGTTTCGTGCCCGTGAGGCACTCGCTCAGATCCTACGCGCGGTCGCGCAAGCCGGACGGGCCAAGGCGGGCCTCTTGGTCTTGCCCGAGTGCAGCTATCCGGGGTACGTGCTGCTCGATGCCAACCCGTATCGGGCAAGCATCCCCTCGGACGGGCAGGCCCTCGCGGCGATCAGCCACGCCGCGCGCCGGGCGCGCTGCGCGGTAGCCGTCGGCATCGCGCGCCGGCGCTCGAGCGCGTTGTTCAACGAAGCCGTCTTGATCGACAAAGATGGGGTCGAAATCGGCGGCTATGACAAGACGCGATTGTGGAACTTCGACCAGCATTGGTTTCGCAGCGGCCGGGCGCTGCCTGTGTTCGATACTGCTTTTGGTCGGGTCGGCATGCTGATCTGCGCAGACGGTCGCAACCCCGAGATCGCGCGCACGCTCGTGGCCAAGGGTGCGTGGCTGCTGTTGAATCCCACGGCCTGGGTGGGCACAGGTGCCTCCCACGATCGCATCCGCAACGTGCAGGCCGACTACATGTTGCGCGTGCGCGCGCTCGAGAACGGCTGCTGGATCGCGGCGGCGTCCAAATGCGGTTCGGAGCTTGGTGCGGTGCACTACGCGGGAGCAAGTCAGATCGTGGATCCCGAAGGCGTCATAGTCGCACGCGCAAGTCAGAGCCATCCGGAGCTCATCGTGGCCGACGTACGAAGGCGAGCATCCAAACCGTTCGTCGCCGTGCTCTCCGCCGCTGACCGCAAAGCGCTACGCGCGCAACCACCACGCAACGGCGCGCCTCACCGCGTGCCGCCGCGGGTCTGGATCGGCGTGTACCAGAGCGGTCGTTCGCGCCGCGACGATCCAAAAGCCCTCAAGGCGCTTGCCGTACAGCAGCCGCTCGTTATCGTGCGCACGGGAGCCTCTGCGCCCGCGATCGCGGCGGCGCTGCGAAAGATGCCTGGCCTGCGTTTGCACGTGATCTCCGGGCGCGCGATGGTCGCGGTCGAGCCGGTCCGCGCGGCCGCGCTGCGCGGTGTCGACCTGATCGCGTGGGCGTCGCCGCCGGCCGGACTGCCGCTGCTCGATATCGCCAGGACGCGCGCCGTCGAGAATCGCGTCTACGTGCTGATCTGCTCGCGCTCCACCGCAGACGACCCCGCGTGCCTCGTGCACCCCGATGGATCCGTCGTGGCGAGCGCTTTGCAAGGGACGCCGAGCGGATTCGTGGCGGCGATCGACGTCATCGCCGCGCGGCGTAAGGAGATAGTGCCGCTCACGCAGACCTTCGCCGACCGCCTGCCCGAAGCGTATCGCTGGCTCGATGGGTCCAAGCGGGTGGCAGTCTCGTGAGAAAACTGTTGGCAGCCGGCACGGTCCTGATGGTCGTCGCCGCAGGCATGCTCACCTGCAGCTCGAGCCGCGGCTCCATCGAGTTCGCGCCGCGCATGGCAGTCGGTCCGCGAGATGCCCGCGTGTTCGCAGGCAACAGCCTGCAGTTCCACACGCATGTGGTCGGCGAGCTCGATCTTTCCGACGTGCGCTGGTCGGTCGTCGGCCCGGGTTCGATCGACGACCGGGGACTGTACAGAGCCGCGGAGGTCCCTTCGTCCGCAGACGTCGTTGCGAACGCGGGGCACGGCCTGGCCGACTCCGTTTCGGTGCAGACCGTCAAGCCGCCGCTTCCCGACGAACCTTTGATCCTTGCGACCTGCTATTCGGACGGCACGGTCAACGTGAACGACGAGCGGAGCCACGTCTTTCTCGGCGCTCTCAGCGTAGGTGGTCGCGCGGCCGGCATTACGGTCGACCCGGGCGCCGATCGGGCCGTGTTCGTCGTCGAATCACAGATGGTCGCCATCGATCTGCGCACGATGCACTGGCAGGTCTCGACACCCATCTCGGGCGTGCGGCTGTCGGAAGTGACACGTCTTGCGTTCGGGTTTTACGGCGCGACCGACAACAACGCAGACGCAGGTCAGCCAGGCGTGCGCATCTATCGCATCGACGCGTCCGGCATGCCCCGGCTCGTGACATCTGCTGCAGCGGGCGAAACGCCCGAGGGCATCGTCGCCGAAGCGGACGGGCGCACGTTCTATGTCACGAACATCAACGGCAATTCGCTCATGCGATTCTCGCTGGCCCCATCCGGCCGAGCCCGACTGCTTGTCACGGGTAAGACGGCGGCACGTCCCTTCGGCATCGCCCTTGACCCCGTCTCCCACGAGCTCTTCGTGGCGGATAACGACACGAGCGTCGTCAACGGTGCGCGCGCTCGGCCAGGCCTGGAGCGTTTCGATGCGACCACGCTACGCCGGATCGGACCCATGATCTCCACGGGTTCGGGTTCGTCGCTGCCGCTCGGCGTGGCCGTGGATCCGCCGACGCGTCGCGTGTTTGTGACCAACGAGGGCGATCAGAACGTCGTAGTCTTCGCACTGCCTGCGATGCGCCGGATCGCAGTGCTCACCACAGGCCTTACCCCCTGGCTGCCATCGCTCGACCCGCAAAGCGATCGCCTCTACGTGCCCAACGCGCGCGACGACACCATCAGCATCTTCGACGCCCGCAGCCTGCGCACGATCACAGCAGCGCTGCCCACGTGCTCGTACCCCACGTCAGTCACAGTCGCGCATGCTTCGCGAGGGGCGCACTCGTGAGGGCGCTGTACGCCACCAAGCTCGGCGGCGACCAGCCGCTCGACAACATCGCGATTGGCGAGCGCCCCACGCCCGAACCGAAAGCCGGCGAGGTGCGCGTGAAGATGCACGTCGCGACGCTCAACCACCACGACCTGTTCACGCTGCGCGGCGTCGTCGGCTATCCCATCGAGCCACCGCGCATTCTCGGATGCGACGGTTACGGCGTCGTCGATGCCTACGGTCCGGACAGGCCGTTGGGAACGCCCGACGTCGGGGCCGAGGTCATCCTGTATCCGTTGCGCTTTTGCGGCCATTGCGCTGGCTGCGCGAGCGGCGATCCGATGCTGTGCCGTAGCTTCACGCTGCTGTCCGATGCGGATCTCGAAGGTTCGTTCGCGGAGTACGTCGTGCTACCGGCCGCGCACGTCGTGCCCAAACCCGCCTCGCTCGACGGCGCGCAATCTGCTGCGCTCGGCGTCACCTTCCTGACTGCGTACCGCATGCTCTTCGTCAAGGCGGCGCTGCGCCCAGGCGACTCGGTCCTCATCCAGGGCGCGGGTGGCGGCGTCGGCACCGCAGCGATCCAGCTCGCCGCTGCCGCCGGGCTGCGCGTCATCGCATCCTCCACCTCGCAAGCGAAGCTCGATCTCGCGCGTAGCCTCGGCGCTCACGAGGTGGTGCTCGCCGGCCGCGACGCGGCTAAGGCCATCGTGGCGAAGACGGGCGGTGATGGCGTGGCTGCGGTGATGGAGACCGTCGGCGAAGCGACGTGGGGCACGAGCATCCGCGCCGTACGCCTCGGCGGCGCGATCGTCGTGGCCGGCGCGACCACCGGCCCCAATCCTCCCGCGAACCTATCGCGTGTCTTCTGGCATCAGCTGCGCATCCTCGGCTCGACCATGGGGTCGCTGCCTGAATACCTCTCGCTCATCGGTTTCGTCGAGAGCGCCAAGATACAGCCGCAGATCGATTCGCGTTACCCGCTAGCGCAGGGCAAAGCTGCCTTCGAGCGCCTGGCGAGCAACGAGCATACGGGTAAGATCGCGCTCGAGATCGCCTGACGACCCACTAGATCTGCCACTGCCACGAGTTCCAGAAATCGCTTACGTCGGGCACCGGGCGGAAGTTGCGCAGGTCTGTGTTCACGGCGTCGAAGTTGCTGCGCCAGACGATGGTATGGAACGGGACCATGTCGTGGACGCGGTGCTGGATGAGCGAGTAGTAGTGGCTGCGGTCCGCGCGTCCATAGTGCAATCGCGCGTCTTCTTGCCACGCGCCGATCTTCGGATCCGCATAGAACGTGTAATTGGTTCCGGCGGGCGGCAGCTGGTCCGGTCCGAGCGTGACCGTGTCGTCGGGATCGGGATGCGCGTAGGTCCAGGCGTACAGCGACAAGTCGAACTTGCCGTGCGCGAGGATGCCGCCCGCGCCGTACGGCGAGAAGAGCAGATTCGCGGGATAGTTGTGGATGTCGACCGTGATCCCGAGAGCACGCAGATCCTGCTGGATGAGCTCCTCGGCTTTTTCGCGTGAGGTGATGCCCGAGACGGTCACGATATCGATGCGCATCGGCTGGCCGTTGCGTGTAAGGTCGCCGTTTGCGTCCTGTGTCCAGCCCGCGGCGCTCAAGAGCGCCCGTGCTTTCTGAAGATCGTGCGGATATGGCAGCACGGTCGGATCGAACGCCCATGAGAGGGGCGGGGTGTCGCCGATCCCAGGCACGTCGAGCCCGAAGTAGACATCGCGGGCCAGCGCCTGCCAGTCGATCCCGTAGGCGACCGCGCGGCGCACGCGCACGTCGTCGAAGGGCGGTCGTGCGCAATTGAAGTCGATGTGCTCGTACGTCATGTTCGGCACGTGCGTCACCCGGTAACCCGTAATCTTCACGAGCGTCGCGTATTGGACTTCGGGCGCGTCGTAATACAGGTCGACGTCGTGCGACAACACGTCGGTGAGCAGCGTGTTCTGGTTCGGGATGATCCGATAGAGGATCTCCTTGAGCTTCGGCGGCCCGCGCCAATAGGCGGGATTCGCGCGCAACGTCAAGAGCGAGCCCGGCTCCCAGCTTTGCACGACGAACGGACCGCTCCCGATCGGCTTCGTGTTGAACGCGATGTGGTTGAGATCGGCGTATTGCTGGAGTAGATGCTTGGGGATGATAGACCCGATGTTGCCATTGACCATGAACGAGTAGACGAATGACGCCAAGGGAGCTTTCAGATGGACGATGACCGTGTGATCGTCCGGCGTGTCTATCGTGGCGATAGCGTCGTAGGGGTAACGATACGGCACATTGTTGGCCGGGTTCATGATCTGCTGCCACGTGTACTTGACATCCGCGCTCGTCAGCGGCGCGCCGTCGGAGAACTTGATGCCTTGGCGCAAATGGTAGGTGATGGTCTTGCCGTCTGGGCTGATCCCGCCGTTCTCCTGCGTCGGAAAGGCGAGCGCGACGTCGGGTACCGGGTTGGCGTGATCGTCGTAGTCGATGAGCCCCGAATAGATCATCTGGTCCACGTCGCTGACGAATTGCTGCTGCGAGAGGACGGGATCGAGCGTGTCGAGATCCTCATACGATCCTACCCGCAAGATGCCGTGGATGGTCCAGGGGTTGGAGCTGCGCTCGCCGACGCCGGTCTGCACCTTGGTGCAGGCGCCAAGCAGCGTCGCGCACAGCGCCACAAGAACCAGTGCCGAAGGCGGACCGAAAGCTTTACGCACCTGCGGAGATCGGTACCAGCCGGGCGAGCGTGAAGCTGTGCGCTTCGATGCGCAGGCCGATGTCGCGAAGCTCCTGACCACCCGCTTGCTCTCCTTCTATCCAGCGACTCAGGCTGGCGTTGTAGATGCGGACCTGGTAGTGCTTGCCGCCATCGACCAAGCGGCGCAGGGAGAGCGGAAACGTGTAGGCCACGTCGAGCGTCGAACCGACGCACACGAGCCATTCGTCGCCGCGGCGAAAACCGACGGCGACCATGTCCGAGTCGAGCAGGTCGATCCGCTCGCTCACGTCTTCGTCGAAGGTCTCGAGTTCACCGTCGACCTCGAATCGCGCATTGGCGTAGACGGAGAACCGCTCGCCCGACCGGATCGCGAAGTAGCTGCAGAGCCGGCCGCCCAAGGGCACCCGACGCACGCCGAGCCAGCGCCATCCCGAAGGCATGAGGGGCGCCACGCGCACGCAATCCGGCGCGTCGGTGAGGCCAAGCCCGCAGGCCCCTTCGATAGCCGCCCACAGATAGCGAGGCGGCTCCCATGGCGACAGGCGCATCCCACGGTTGACGAGCGACTCGCCGTCGAACCACTCGGAGAACTGTCCGGGCACGGTGTTGTAGAGCTTCGGATCGCGCAAGTATTGCGCATAGCCCTGCCGGAGATTGTGCGCCATGGTATCGGGATAGATCTTGGCGGCCGCGAACGCGTACCAGAACGAGAGTCCGGGCCACACGCCGCCGATCAGGCCTACGTCGCGATAGGGCGTGTAGTCAGGCGACAGGCGCGAGACCGTGCGTAATCCCGCTTCGGTTTGGAAGTCGGGCATGTTGAGCCGGCTCATGATGCGGTAGCTCACGGCCGGCGGCGACACGTTGAACATGACGGGGAACACCTCGTCGCCCGTGACGTCCGCATGTTCGCGACCGTCCATGTCGATGTTCAGCAGATACATGCCGTTTTGCGCGTTGAGCAGGTGCTGGTTGATCGCGTCGCCCAGCCGATGTGCGCACGCGCCATACCGTTCCGCCGCGTCGAGGTGCTGCTGATCGCTCGTGCCTCGCGCCAACGCTTTCGCCATCCTGCTCACGGCCCACAAGGCGGCGTGGCACTCGGAGTTGATCTCCGTGACGGCGCCGTTGATGCTGAAGTTGGGGATGATATTGCGCCATCCCGCGATGCCGTAGACCTCTTCGCCGCGAGCGGTGCACACCACGAGACCGCGCTCGTCTCGCTGCGAGAGGATGTAGTCGGCTGCGGCGGCGATGACAGGCCAGATCGTCTGCAAGAACTCCGCGTCGCCGGTCAGTTCGTAGTGATGCGTGCAGGCGAGGACGAAGAGGGGCGTATCGTCGTTGATGTTGAGCCCGTAGTCTTCGGTACGCCCGGTCAAGGCGTCGTAATACTCGGGAAGTTTTCCCGTAGGGTATTGGGTCTTGGCGAACGTCAGCAGCATCGCTTTGGAGAGCGCAGGATCGAGGTAGTCACAGCCGATCGTGAACCAAGAGAGGTCGCGGCCCACCACGTTCGGCGAGGATCCTGGGCTATTGGTGAAGCCGATGCCTTGTGGATACAGGGCGATCACGCGGAGCATGTTCGCCTTGGCCCAGTACGCGCCGTCGTTGATCGTCTTCTCGGGTGTGACCACTTGCGAGATCGTGAGGGCATTTTCGAAGTATGTGTTCGTGCGCTGTAGCGCCGCATCGACGTCCTTAGCCGCATCGTAGATTGCCCGCGCTGCAGATTCCCCCTCTTCAGAGAAGGCTTGGAGGAAGACCACGCGCTCGCTTTCACCCGGTTCCACCGAGAGGGTCGTACCATACGCGGCGATGATGTCGCCGGTTTGCGAGGTGTCGTTCGAAAGGTTCGGCGCGTCGAGCGGATCGTACGATTCCACCGCGTGGCTCATGACCTCGCAGCCGGCGAGCGGCTTGCTCGCGCCGACGATCCGCACCCATTGCGGGTGCGATGCGTTCGATGCGATCAAACCCTGAAGACCAGGCTCGTAGCGTGCGGCCATGTCCTTCGGCGTGGTGCCGGCGAGTTTCGTATACGCGCGGATCGCCAGATCCCAACGCTCTTTGCCACGGTTGGTCACGTCGACGACGAAATAGGCGACCGCCGGATCGTCGAGGCCGGTGCGCGGCACGAAGACGGTTTCGCTGACGCAAAGGTCGCTCGGCAACTCGAAGTTGTGCCGCTGGTAACCGGGATGGAACTCAAACGTGCCGGGGGCGACGGGGCTTAGGATGACATGCCCGCGATCTTCACCCGTGACGCCCATCTGTGCGCCGGGCTGAAGCTCCAGCCCGACGAGCACGTGATGACGTTCGCTGCCATAGGTCACGACGGTCGACCAAAAGACGTCCTGCCCGAGACGCAGCGAATACATCTTCTGGATCGCCCCGGTCGCTTTGCCGACGATCCAAGCGCTCGTGTTGCCGAACGACGCGCCGACGATCACGCGGTCGTCAGCGACCTCATAGGAGCGGTCTGCCAGCCGGCGCACGACGGTGGGATCGATCATGTCGTCGACCTGCCGAAGGCGGAACCGATGGCGACGATGAGATAGCCAAGCAATCCGGCACCAATCATGCAGGCACCGGCCCAGCAGATGAACTCGTCTGGGATGGGAGCGACGGTCACGACCGGATACGATCCGAGCGTGAACGTCAGGATCATTCCCGCGGCGTGCAAGCTCCGGCCGCTCACAGACACGCCGGTGAAGAGCGCACCACCGTTCTCTTCATCGATTTCGAGCTGGATGAATGGGATGTCGATGTTCCGTGCGGGTAGCCCGGGGTAGTATTTCACGTGCACGTCGCGGTGTAGCGCCGGCACGGCGAAACTGTCGATCGGCAAGCCGTCGCTGTCGACATCGGGAAACAAAAGCACCGGCGAGACGAATGCAACGCCGTCCGGCTGCGTGACCGTCTGGGCGACGCGTCCGAGCGACGTCGCGCTGACGTATGCCGCAGGCCACGCCGAGACGTCGAAGACGAACGATCGCGTCTTCAATTGTCCGCCGGTCGCGACCGCGACTTGTCCGTCGCCTGTGTTGACAGTGACTGAATCGGGCGGATGCGTTCCAAGCGTCGCGGCGTCGGTTGGGGGAAAGCTGATCGAGATGCTCGATGAGTGTGTTGGCTGATAGATCTGCCCGGGCGCGGCGGCGATGCGCTCCGGCGGTCCCACCGTCAGCTCGGCGACGACCAGTGCGATGGCGATCACACCTCCGCCAAGAGCTCCCACCGCAGCAAATCCCTCGTCGCGCGCCAGCGGCTTGATACTGCGCGCCGCGCAAGCCAGGAGGTAGAGTCCGGAAAGCGCGACGGCGAGCGTCAAACCCCAGTGGTGCAGGTCCGCAGCGTATGGATTGGCACGCGCGATCGCCGCCAGGGCGGCAAGCCCGATCGCAAGGCAGAGACTGAAGACGCCCGCGCGCATCCCCGGCGTTTCGAACAAACGTGTGCGCAACCTCCGGTCTCGCCTGTAACAAGGAGGCGACGACCGAGTCAAACGTTCGTCGCGTGCCATCTGGGAAGGGTTTGTCTGATGTCGACGTGCGCGTTTTGCGGGTCACAACACCGAATGGGCCGGAACTTCTTGGCTCATCGGCTTTCGACGATGCGGTTGCGGACCGTCAAGGTCTGCGAGCGCTGCCTCGAACAGGCGCGCGATGCCGGCTATCAAGTCGCCGAACGCGAGCCGGCGTTCGCGGCGTCTGAAGGGACATTGTTCCCCCGGCCGGTCTGAGCCAAAAACGAACCCGTTCCAAATGTAGCGGCGCACCTTCAGGTGCGCCCGTTTTATTTCACCAGTAGCGTTCTTCTTTCCATGGGTCCGCATCGTTGTTGTAGCCGCGGGTCTCCCAAAAGCCGGGCCGGTCATCGGTGAGAAACTCAAGTCCATTGCACCATTTCGTGCTCTTCCAGAAATACCGTGAGGGCACGAACATGCGTAAGGGTCCGCCGTGGATCGGCTCGAGCGGTTTTCCCTCGTAGGTGTGTGCGAGCAGCACATCGTCCGCTTCGACCACTGCACGCGGCAGGTTCGCCGAGTATCCGAACGGGCCGTGCGAGACGACGAAGCGCGCCTTCGGACGGACTTTCGCAAGGTCGAACACGACGTCCATCGACACGCCGGTCCAGTGCGTGTCGAATTTCGACCAGCGCGTGACGCAATGGATATCGACCGTCACCGTCTTGGTCGGCAGCGCCCGCAGCTGTTCCCAGGTCAGCTCTAGCGGCGCGTCGACCTCGCCGAAGAGGCGGAAGCGCCACGTCGCGGGATCGAAGCGCGGCACGTCACCCACGTGCAGCACCGGGAAATCCCGCGCCATATACTGGCCCGGAGGCAACCGATCGGCAAATGCGACATCTGTCTTTTGCGCCACGTCGCAGACTCAGCTCGTCGCGACGCTTCGCGCGCGTTCGATGGCGCCGAGCAACGCTTGCGCGGCTGCTTGCGGCTCGTTCGCCTGCGATATCCAACGAAGCACCGAAATCCCTTCGGCACCGGCACCGACTGCTTCGCCGACATTTTCGGGGTCCAAACCCCCGATCGCGAAGAACGGCACCCTCGCGTGTTGGGCTGCGTAGCGCACGAGCTTGATACCGACCGAAGCCCGGCCCGGCTTTGTCGGCGTCGCGTGGATCGGCCCGACGCCGATGTAGTCCACGTCAAGCGTGTTGGCCTCGTCGACCTGTTGCGCGGTGTGCGTGGACAGTCCGATGAACAGCCCCGCTCCTGCGATTTCCCGCGCCGCGCGGGGGGGCAGGTCGTCCTGGCCGAGGTGCACGCCGGTCGCGCCGCTCGCAAGCGCGATGTCCACTCTATCGTTGACGACGAACGGCACGCCTGCTTGGCGGCAGAAGCCAGCACAGCGCGTCGCGGCCTCGAGCAGATGCTTGTCGTCGAGCGATTTCTCGCGCAATTGCACCATGTCAACGCCGCCCGCGATGGCTTCGCTCAGAAAACGTTCGAGCGGCTGTACTTTGGGAAAAGCGTCGCTGATGAGATAGAGCCTGATCCTCTTGAGGTCGGGTTTCGAGCCGTGCGCTGACTCGTTCAACCGCCACCCACCATCTGTGCGATCTCGAGGGTGTCGCCTGCACGCAAGACGATGCTGGCGAACTCCTGGCGGCGCCGCGGCTCTCCATTGTGCTCCACGACGATGCGCTCGGCCGGAAGCCCGGCTCGCTCCAAGAACTGTTGGATTGTGGTGCCCTCCGGCAGCTGACGGCTCTTGCCGTTCGCTTTCACAAGCATCGCATCAAGCGCCGATTGCGTGCGCTTCGCGCCCACCGAGATCGGGCTCCCAATCTTTGAAGACGGCTTCGTAGCCGAGTTCGAGCAACCGTCGTGCGACCTCATCTGGCGGACGGGTGTCTTCGAGATGGAATTGCTCGCCCGCGTCGCCCGGAGTCGAATACCCGCCGGGTTCCGTCGACGACCCCGCGCTCATGTGGGTTATCCCCAGCGGCGCGAGCGAGTCGCGAAGGCTCGCGCGCTCTCTCGTGGAGAGCACGATGCCTGCCGCCGGTAAGGCGATGCGTAGCGCTACGATGAGCTGCACGAGCTCTGCGTCGGTCACCGGGTGCTGCGGCACGAAGCCGCCCGCGGCTGCGTTGATCCGCGGCAACGAGATGTTGATCTGCGAGCGCCAGCCGTGTCTGTAGAGGTGGCGCGCATGGTCGAGCAGCGCTAGCGCTTCGAATCTCCAGTCGGAAAGACCGAAGAGCGCCCCGAGTCCAAGGTGACGGATGCCCCCAGCGGCTGCTCGCTCCGGCGCGTCCAGTCGCGAATGGTAGTCGCGCTTCGGGCCGCCCACGTGATAGCGTGGATACGCGTCGGGATCGTACGTCTCTTGATAGAGGACAATGCCGTCGCACCCGGCGTGTGCCCAGGTGGCGTACTCGGGTGTCTGGGCTGCTGCAACCTCGAGCGCGACATAAGGGACTATCTTCTTCACTTCGCTCACGCACTGGGCGAGATACGCAGCGTTCACGTGCTTCGGGTGCTCGGACGACACGAGCAACAGGTTGCGAAAGCCGCGCGATGCGAGCACGCGCGCCTCGGCTGCGACCTCGTCGATCGGCAAGGTCTTGCGCCGGATGGGCAGGCCCATCGAGAATCCACAGTACGTACAGGTGCACACGCATGCGTTGCTGAGATAGAGCGGCGCGAAGAGCGCCATGGTCTGGCCGAAGCGCTCGACGGTGAGTTCGTGTGCCCGTTGCGCGAGCATCTCCAACATCTCGCCGGCGGCTGGTGAGAGAAGCACCGGGAATCGCTCCCAAGCGCGATCGCCGCTCTGCACGGCTTCGCGGACGTCAGCGCGCGTCGCGTACCTCGCTCGGTCTGCTGCATCGCGCGTTGCAACCGGGTCGAAGACCTGGGCGAAACTCATGGGATATCTTGAGCGGCGAGGAAGCCGGTCAGCGGGCTCGATGCCGCGGCGCTGCGCAGCTCGGGCGCGCGCCCGGCGAGGCGAGCTTCGCGACCGGATTCGACCGCGAGTTTGAAGGCGTGCGCCATCCGTGCGGGGTTCGCCGCAGTCGCGATCGCGGTGTTGACCAGAACTGCGTCAGCGCCCATCTCCATCGCGGCGGCCGCGTGAGACGGAACCCCCAATCCCGCGTCGACGACCACAGGGACGGTGGCTTGTTCGATGATGATGGCGATGGCCGTCTCCATCTTGAGACCCCGGCCGGAGCCTATGGGAGCGGCCAGCGGCATGACTGCGGCGACACCGATCTCTTCCAAGCGCTTGGCGAGCACTGGGTCAGCGTGGATGTACGGCAACACCGTGAACCCTTCGCGGACGAGGATCTCACAGGCGGCAAGCGTGTCGACGGGATCGGGCATGAGGTAGCGCGGGTCGGGTATCACTTCGACCTTGATCCAGGAAGGCAAGCCCGCCGAGCGCGCGAGCCGTGCGAGACGAACGGCTTCTTGCGCTGTTGCGGCGCCCGACGTGTTGGGCAGCAGCAGGTACTTCGAACGGTCGATGAAGTCGGTGATCGGGTCTTTAGGGGCCTCGAGGTCCACGCGCCGCAGCGCGACCGTCACCATTTCGGCACCTGAAGCGGCAAGCGCGTCGGACATGAGCTCGGGGCTCGCGAACTTGCCCGTCCCGACGATCAAGCGCGAGCGAAAACTCCGGCCTCCCAGCTCCAGTGGATCGGTCAACAGCGACTCCTCGTGTCAGCGTGCGGGTGTTCTAGTTTCGCGCTTGCCATTTCGTTTCCCGGCCCGCAAGCGTTCTCGACGCGCAGGAGAACCCAATCGCTAAAGCGCAGTCGGGGCGTGCAGACAGCGCACGAAACGGGAACTGATTTCCATTTCATGCTTGCTGGCTTCTTGCGCGTTATCCCTGATGGAGGCTCGTAATGGTCAATCGCCAGATCGATGGTATGGGCGAGCTACAAAGCGCCTTCTCGCTGCTGTTCAAGAACTGGATCCTGGCCATTCCGCCGGCTATCGTCGCTTTGGCGGCTGGCATCTATTTCGCCGTGATCGTGGCAGGCATGGTCGGTGGGATCCTTGCGGCGGGCGCGATGGGCACAACCCCGAACTTCGGCGCGCTCTTCGGTGGCGGCGGCCTCTTGATATTGTTGGGCGTCCTCGTCATCTTGTTGCTTTCCGTGCTCGCGCTCGCCATCGTCATCGGTGCGGCCGAACGCGTATGGCACGGACAGCCGGCAGATCTTGCGGGCGGGATCTCGAAGGCGCTGAGCAAGCTTCCCTCGCTCATCTTGCTCTTCATCATCTTCGGCATCATCGGCATCATACCGTTCATCGGATGGTTGGTCGATCTCGTCTTGGCGTTCTTCTGGTTCTACGCCATGCCTGGCATCGTGCTCGGCAATCTTGGCACCACGCAAGCCATGAGCGCGTCATGGAAACTTGCGAGCGCGAACGCGGGCCCGACAATCACCGCGCTGCTCGGCATCATCGTGGTGAACATCATCGGCGGGATCATCAACGTCGTCTGCGTCCACATCCCAATCCTTGGATTGATCGTGAGCTTCGTCGTCGGCGGTTTGACGTCGGCGTATGCGGCGCTCGTCATCGTCCGTTTCTACGACCTCGTCGCCGGTTCGAGCGCATCTGCGCCACCAAGCTCGACGACCTGATACTCGCCCAGTGCGGCGCGACATGACCTCCGCAAGGCCGGCAAGCTCGCCGGCTTTGCGCGTTTCCAGGTGCGCGGTGCGCGTCGGGGCGCTCGCGTGCGCGATGGCGATGCTCGCGGCCGGATGCACAAAAGTGGGAACCGCGACGGGTCCGGGGGCCTCGAACCGCTGGACCGTGCCAGGCGTCGTGCGCATGGCGATCATCGCGGAGCCGAATACGCTGAATCCAGTGCTCAGCGGTTTGATCCAAGAAGGTTACATGGAGGGCGCGATCTATGACGGGCTCGTCATGTTCACGCCGTCAGGCGAGCTCGCACCGGATCTTGCGACACAAGTGCCGAGCCAGACGAACGGCG
This sequence comes from Candidatus Acidiferrales bacterium, assembly GCA_035622315.1. Classification (GTDB taxonomy): domain Bacteria; phylum Vulcanimicrobiota; class Vulcanimicrobiia; order Eremiobacterales; family Eremiobacteraceae; genus JAJPHJ01. Next base: position 15,996 of record DASPVP010000090.1, read on the forward strand.
GCATCAGCGCCGACGGGAAGACGATCACCTATCACCTGCGCCACGGCGTGCGCTGGCAGGACGGCGCACCCTTCACCTCTGCAGACGTGGCCTTCACCTATCAGACCTACGTCAATCCCAAGGTCAACAGCTTCTACACCGCCACGTACCAGCGCATCGTCTCCGTGTCGACGCCGGATCCGTACACCGTCGTTCTCCACCTGCGCAAACCGTTCGCGGCTGCGCTCGTGCAGTTCTTCGAGCGGGCGACCGGCGGTTATGTGATCCCGAAGCACCTCTTGGAACATTCGCCGGACATCAACACCGACGACTTCAGCAGGCACCCGGTCGGCACGGGCCCGTGGAAGCTCGTGCGCTGGGACCACGGGTCCCTCATTGTGCTGCGTGCCAATGGCGACTATTTCGCCGGTGCCCCGCACGTCGATGAAGTGGACGTCCGCATCGTCGCAAACCCGGACACACAGCTCGAGATGGTCCGCAGCCACGAGCTGGACCTCGCCGCGCAACTCGTCCCTTCGCAGTACGCGCAGCTGCAGTCCATCGCGGGAGTGCGCGCGGTGCTGCGGCCGACCTACCTCGAGCGCTTCCTCACCTTCAACTTGCGCCATGCGCCGTTCGGTGACCCGACGGTTCGGCGTGCGCTCGCCCTCGCGCTCGACCGGGCGCGGATCGTGCAGACCGCATATAATGGAACGTCGACGCTTGGGCAGACGCTCATCCCGCCGTGGAGCTGGGCATACGACGGTACCGGTGCTCCGCCGTTTGACCCCGCACTGGCAAGGTCATTGCTCGATCGAGCGGGATGGACCGTCGGCGCGAACGGCATGCGCGCGAAGAACGGTCAACCGCTCGCCTTCATCTTGTTGAACCAGACCGAGATCACCCCACTCAGCACGATGGCGCAAGAGATGCAGCGCGCGTGGCGCGACCTCGGCGTGGACGTCCAGATCCGTAACGTGCCCCGCAACGTGATCTACGGCAACCCGGGGCTTGCTACCGACGGCAAATTCGACGCGCTGATCGACGACTGGGGAGCCGACACCGACCCCGATCGCTCGTTCATGATCGAGACGAAGTCCTTCGCGCCGCTGTCGTATAACGACGCCTTCTATTCCGACCCCGACGTGGACCGCTGGTCAGAGCAAGCCGTCGCGACATACGATCGCGCCCAGCGCAAAGCGCTCTACTCGCTGATCCAGCGGCGGATCAATCGCGATCTACCGTACGTGGGACTCGTGTGGGAAGGGCGGATTTTCGCCGTCAACACTGATTTCTTGAATTTCGAACCCGAAGCTGTGTCCACGGACTTTTGGAACTCGCAAGACTGGCGCATCTGAACCCGAGTAGCGGAGGACCTTCAGGTCCGCCTACCCCTACGGTTCCGCTCCGACTTTGGCCGAGATGGGCAGCGTTAGATTGCTCGAGTGGACCGGCTGAACTTTGTTGGCTGGATTGATGTAGACCATCGCCTGGTTCACCGCGATGGCGGCTTCTGACGTACCGCAGGCGATGAGCTTGAGCTTGCCTGCGTGGGAGATGACGTCGCCCGCCGCCCAGATCCCCTTGATGTTCGTCTCCATGGTGATCGGATCGATCACGACGCCATTGCCCGAGGTGGCGATGCCCCAGCGTGCGAGCTCGCCCAGGTCCGACACGAAGCCGAGCGCGCAGAGCACCGCATCGGCGTCGAGCTTCGTCTCTTCCTTGGTCTTGCTCTGGAGGATCGTCACGGCCTGGACCTTGCCATCGCCGTGGATCTCTTTGACCTCGAAGTCGGGCTGGCGGACCTGGATCGATGACTGCCGCAGCAACTCCACGCTGTGCGCGTGGGCGCGGAACTGCGAGCGATGCACGATGGTCACGGACTTGGCTCGCGGTTCGAGCGCCAGGGCGTAGTCGACCGCCGAGTCACCGCCGCCGACGACGATGACGCGCAGGTCGGCGAACGTGTCGAAGTTCCGCGCGTAATAGTGCACGCCCCGGTCCTCGAACTGCGCCGCGCTCGGCGCAGGCAACTTGCGCGGTTTGATCGCGCCGATCCCAGAACAGATGATGATCGTCTTCGTGCGATGCTCGCCCTTGTCGGTTGTGAGCGTGAAGCTGTCGTCTTCGTTGCGCGCGAGGTTGGTCACTCGCTCCTCGAGACAGACCGCATGCGGCCACTGCATGGCCTGCTCGACGCAACCTTTCACGAGATCGGCCGCGATGATGGCGGGGAAACCCGGCATGTCGTAGACGTACTTTTCAGGGTAGAGCGCGTACAGTTGACCGCCGAATTCCGGGAGCGCGTCGATGACTTTGGCCTTCGCCCCGCGCATGCCGGCGTAGAACAGCGCGAACAGCCCCGTCGGGCCGCCGCCGATCACGGTGATGTCGTACGTCTCCACGAACGCAGTGCTTCGTGCGCTCGTCCGCGCGCGCCTCCGACAGGTGGCGCCGCGCACGCCGGGCGAACACACCTCCTCTCGACGACTCGGTGTGAAAGGCTGGAACATCTATGCTGCCTGCGGCGCAAAAATATGCCACGTGGTTAGGAGTGATGCGCATCGTCACGGGCGCGTTCTGGCTTGCACATGGGATTCCGAAACTCCTGAACCCCGGGTTCTTCGGCGCGAACGGCATGATGAGCGGCATGGTCACGCAGATGTCGTCCAACGGGTCTGGTTTTTATCAGACGTTCTTGCAAACCGTGGTGCTTCCGCACGCGGGTCTCTTCAGCTACCTCGTGGCCTGGGGTGAAACGCTGACCGGTGTATCGCTGCTCCTTGGTCTTTTGACCAGCGCCGGCGGCGTTGTCGGCGTCTTCCTCGCCCTGAACTACTTTCTGATGAAGGGCTCACTCGCCCACATCACGAGTTTGGGCGGCCTCGACTTCGCAGCCATGGAATTGAGCTTCATCAACATCGTCTTGCCCACAGGCCTCGTTTTCGGGCTCGATGGCATATGGAGACGCGCACCGCGCAACGTGCCCGCGGGTGAAACCTAACGTGTCCGCGTATTCTTCACGCACCGCCACAATCGGAGGAATGTCATGCTGACCAAGACCCCGCGTCCGACGCTCGACGATCTAGACCTTGCGCCAGGCAAGCGCGCCCGGCTGCACCGGCTGCTCTACGAGTACGGACCCGCGAACGGCACGTTGCTGTTGCTGCCGATCGATCAAGGTCTCGAGCATGGACCGGTCGACTTCTTCGACAATCCCGACAGCATCGATCCGGAATTCGAGTTCAAACTGGCGCTCGAAGGCAACTATTCAGGGATCGCGTTGCACTATGGGCTTGCCAGCAAGTACTTCATGAAGTACGCGGGCAAAGTGCCGCTCGTGCTCAAGATCAACGGTAAGACGAACATCCCGAGCGATGATGACGCGTTTTCACCGATGACCGCATCGGTGGAAGATGCCGTCCGCATGGGAGCCGACGCGGTCGGATACACGCTCTACGTCGGCAGTCCGGCGCAGGGCACGGATATCGCGCAGCTGACGCATGTCCGAGAGAATTGCGATCGTTACGGGATGCCTCTGATCGTCTGGGCCTATCCCCGCGGCAAAGCGGTCAAAGAAAAAGGCGGCCAGGACTCCTTGTATGCGGTCGACTACGCGGCCCGCGTCGCGTGCGAGATGGGCGCGGACATCGTGAAGCTGAACGAGCCCAAAGTCACGGACAGCGACAAGCAACCGAAACCCTATCCGACCGAGCATCTCTCCGAAGAGGAGGCCATCCACAAAGTCGTGCGCTCGGCAGGGCGGACGCTCGTGCTCATCTCCGGCGGCAGCAAGATCAGCGATGAGGACTTGATCCACAAGGCGCGCATCGCGATGGAAGCTGGCGTCACGGGCCTCATCTTCGGCCGCAACGTGTGGCAGCGCCGCTTCGATCAAGCCATGGCGATCACGCAGCGCATCCAGGATATGCTCAAGGCGTTCGGAGCCTAAGAAAGGGGCGATTTGCAATCGCCCCCTACATTATTGGCGCGGGGCGATTTTTGCGATCGCCCCTACATTTTTGGCCAGCAGCGCAGCTCGAGACGCAGGCCTGCTGCCTTGTAGGGATCGGCCGCGACGAACTTCGCGGCGGCTGCGTCGTCGGCGCACTCCAGCACGTACATGCCCCCGCGCATGTCTTTGAATGGTCCTGAGTCCGTCAGGATGCCGTCCTTTCGGCCCTGCGCGAGGTGCTCGCGGTGCGCGGCCAACGCGCGCTCGCGTGCGGCCATGTCGGTGTACTCGATGAAAACGACGTATCGCATCGCGCCTCTCTCCTAATGGAAGACGTCCACAAGCGAGTGCAGGATGCGCCCGGTCGCGCCCCACACATGGTTGCCGTCGAAGGTGTACGCATAGCGCATGCGCGTCACCCCTCGATACTCCCACTCACCAGCCGACTCCACGCCGGGTTCAAGCAGACGCGCGAGCGGCACGCGGATGATGCGGGCGACCTCGAGGGGATCCCCGACGAGCGAGGGGTCGCCAGCGACGTGACCAACCACGGGGGTGATCACGTAGTTGGAAACCGTCGTGGGCACGTCATCGAGCAATCCGATCACGTCGACCGAACCGCGCGGAAGCGCGAGCTCCTCTTCTGCCTCGCGTAGGGCGGTCTCGATCGGACCGGCGTCGCTCGCTTCCGCCGATCCGCCCGGAAAGCATATCTCGCCCTTGTGCTCGAGCACGTTCGCACTGCGTTCGAAGAGCACGAGCTCCAGATTCTCGTCCGAACCGAACAGCGGCACGAGCACCGCTGCCGGCCTCGTGCCCGCCTCGGTCAAGGTCGCGCGGGCGCGGACGCCAAGCCTGGATCGCAGCACCAGCACGCGCGGTCCAGCCGCCATGCGCTCAGTAGTTGCGCGAGAAGCGTGCGACGAACGAGGCCGCTTCCGCAGATTGCGACTGCTGCTCTTTTCGCTCGCGCGACTGGCGTAAGCGTCTTGTCTCGACTTCGAGCAGAGCAATCTCTGCCCGCAACCGGTCCGACGCCGAGCGGGCTTCGAGGAGACGCTGCTTGGCGGCAGGCTCGATCTGCAGCGCGTCGGCGATGACCCACGACGAAGCCGCAGGGGGCGCGGGCAATTCGAGGGCGTCAAGCTCCCGGCCGCAGCCGGTCAGCAATGCTTGCAGATAATCGCGGAAGCGCTCGAGCGCAAGGTCGCGGAGCACCTGAGCGTCGCGCCCGTCGCCGGGCTCATCGATGTAGGACACGGAGGCATGCCAAAAAGGCGACATCCCGATCAGCTTCTCCACCTTGAAGCGTCGTTCGCCCACAGCGATGACATAGAGCCGGCCGGCCCCGAGCTTCGTCACCTGGCGGATCAGGGCCGTCGTGCCGATCTCTACCGGATCCAAGCCGTCGCCGACTTCGAGCCCGTTGCGGTCCAGGAGCACGCCGAAGGGAAGCTGCCGCTCAAGGCAATGCGTCATGAGGGCCTTGTACCGATCCTCGAAGACGTGCAGGCGCAGCACTGCACCCGGCACGAGGACGGTGTTCAAGACGAAAAGGCCGAGCGATGAATCCATGGTCGGGATCGCGGCGCGATGCTTACGCCTGGTGTGCGAGCTCCTCGCCCCAGGCTTGCGCGATGCGTTCGAGGGTCTGTTCGTCGACTTGTTCCGGATCGTCTTCGAAATCGTCGAGCTCGGTCACGAGCCGCAGAAGTTCGGGCATCGGCATTTGGGCCGGATCTTCATCCGGATAGCTCTGTGACAGCTCGTACGCGATGTCCTCGACGTCTTGCCAGGTCAATCCCACGAGCCCTCACCTCCTTCGGCCACATCGGCGGTCCGAACGCTTCGCGTTCGAGCGCGCCGGCCCTGCCGTGCGCGCGCCCTCACACGATGCCCAAAATGTTGTAACCCGCGTCGACGTAGAGCACCTGTCCGGTGACAGCCGACGAGAGGTCGCTCGCCAAGAACACCGCCACGTTGCCGACATCCTCTGCGGTCGCGTTGCGCCGCAGCGGAGATTTTGCTGCGACCTCGCTCAGGATCTTTGTGAAATCGCCGACGGCGCGTGCAGATGCCGTCTTGATGGGCCCCGCCGAGATCGCGTTGACGCGCACGCCGCCTTGCTGGCCCAGGTCCTCTGCCAAGTAGCGGACGGATGACTCGAGCGCGGCTTTCGCGACGCCCATCACGTTGTAGTTGCGCACTGCGCGGACCGAGCCGAGATAGGTCATCGCCATCACCGATGCTCGTTCGGCGAAGATCGGCGCGAGGCGTTGGCAGAGCGCGACCAGCGAGTAGGCGCTGATGTCGAGCGCGACGGAAAACCCGGCGCGCGACGTCGAAAAAAACCTCCCCGATAGCTCTTCCTTGCGCGCGAAGGCCAAGCTGTGCACGAGCACGTCCAGCTTGCCGAACTTCGAGCCGAGGAACGATGCCAGCGCGTCGAGGCTCTCATCTCTGGCGACATCCGCCATCGTCGTCGGTGCGCCGCCGAGCTCGGCCGCGAGCTTCTCGACGTCTTCCTTCGTGCGCTCGCCTTCGTATGTCAGGGCGAGCGACGCCCCGTGCTCGTGCAGCGCTCGGGCGATCGCCGTCGCGATGCTCCAGCGGTTGGCGACCCCGAGGACGCAGGCGTTCTTGCCGGTGAGCAGCGCCATCCGCCGCTACCGCGCGGCGCCCGCGAAACGTTTTCCGACCGCATCCCAGTCGACGACGTTCCACCATGCGTTCAGGTAGTCGGGGCGGCGGTTCTGGTACTTCAGATAGTAGGCATGTTCCCACACGTCGTTGCCCATGATGGGCTCCAGGCCGTTCGACATGGGATTGTCCTGATTCGCCGTGCTCGTCACGGAGAGTTTGCCGTCGCGCGATCGGACGAGCCACACCCAGCCGCTGCCGAACTGCTTTGTGCCGGTCTCGACGAACAGCTTCTTGAACGCGTCGAGGTCGCCGAAGGTCGAGCGGAGCGCGTCGGCGAGCGCGCCGGATGGTGCGCCCGAGCGAGCAGCGGGAGCCATGATCGTCCAGAACATCGAGTGGTTCACGTGACCGCCGCCGTTGTTGCGGACGGCGGTGCGGATATCTTCTGGGACAGCGCTGAGGTCGCGAATCAACGCTTCCGCCGTCTTGCCCGCAAGCTCTGGGTGTTTCTCGATCGCCGCGTTGAGGTTGGCGACGTACGCCGCATGGTGTTTGTCATGATGCAGCGTCATCGTCTGGGCGTCGATGGTCGGCTCCAGAGCGTCGTATGCGTACGGAAGCGGCGGTACTTCAAAAGCCATGGTCTCTTCCTCCGGGAGATGTCGCGATGTGCATGTCAGGGAGGTACCCGTTTTGTGCGGGCGTCACCCATATCCTCGGCCTTCGTCCGCATGCGACCGCCGCTAGTCGCGCGTTGACGCACCCCCACAAGGACGGCCGCCACGTGTTCGTGGTAGAGAACCTCTCCATGCGCGTGTTGGTTCGGTTTTTCGCAGTCCATCGAGAGGCGACAGGACAATCCTCGTGGCAGGCAGACGTGCCGGAGGGAACGCGCGTGCGCGACGCGTTTCGGGCGGTCGCCGATCGCTTTCCAGCCCTCGCCGACCACGCTTCGGGTATCGCCTACGCCGTCAATCAGACGGTGGTCCCGGGCGACTTTGCGCTGCACGATGGCGACGAGCTCGCGCTCCTGCCTCCGATGGCAGGAGGCTAGAATGCGGCTCTTCGCTTTGTCCTCGGATCCTCTCGACGAACAAGTCGTCACGCGACTTGTTAGCGGAAAGGCGAGCGGCGGGATCGTGACATTTGTGGGCCGGGTTCGCGACCATGCGCGAGGCCGAACCGTGGTCGCGCTCGAGTACGAGGCCTATCCGGAGATGGCCGAATCGGTCTTCGCCGCGATCGCGCAGGAAGCCAAGACGCGTTTCTCCGTATCCGAGGTTGCGATCCACCATCGGCAAGGGCGGCTCGCGGTGGGCGATGTGAGCGTCGTCGTCGCGGTCGCAGCTGCGCATCGAGGTCCTGCGTTCGAGGCGTGCCGTTACACGATCGACGAACTGAAGAAGCGAGCGCCGATTTGGAAAAAGGAGTTCAGCCCGGACGGAGCTGCCTGGGTCGAAGAGCGCCCGTAGTCGCGCTTAGGCGCCCGAGAGTTTGAAGAGCAGACCGACGCCGTAGAGAACGCCGCCGACGATCGCGCCCGCGACGGTCATCTCGAGACCCGACGACCACCAGCTGCGCAGGGTGACGAGCGACTTGGCCGCGCCCACGAGGAAGTGCGCGAGCAATGAGATCACCGCTGCCACGATGATGGCCGGCACGCCCTGCATGAAGAAGAACGGCAGCACTGGGATGATCGCGCCCAGCCCCGTGCTCACGCCGGCTGCGATCGCGGCTTGCACCGGGTTGCCGCCTGCCCTCGCGCCCCCGAATTCCTCGGCCGCGAGAACGTTGAGCATCGCGTCCGGAGTCTTCGCGAGGCGCTCGGCAAGCTCGTCGGCGTCCTGCTTTCGCATGCCCTTCAGCTGGTAGATGAGCGAAAGTTCTTCTTTTTCTTCTTCCGGGTGTTCTGCGATCTCTCGCCGCTCGTGCGCGAGGTTGGCAGCAGAGACCTCGGCTTGGGAGCGCTCGGCGAGGAACGCGCCGGTCGCCATCGACACCGCAGACGCTATCGCACCGGTGAGGCCAGCCGTCAAGACGAAGTGCGAGCCACCCGTCGCAGCCGAGACGCCGGCGATGATCCCGAACACCGCGGCGAGGCCGTCGTTCGCCCCGTAAATCGCTCCTGCGATCCAACCCGAGCTCCCTTGATGCCATTTCTCGCGCCGCAAGATGCGATCGAGTTTCTTCTGCTCGGCGGAAGGCGTGAAGCTCGGCAACGGTTGTGCTTGTTGCATCTCGCGCAGCGATCGCGAGTGCTCCTCCTCTTCTTCGCGGATGGAATCCAACAGCGCGTCGGTCTGCGCGTCGCCTGTAGGCACGGTATAACGCTCTTGGATGTCTTGGGCTTCAGCCGCTTCGCGCGCTGCGAGCAGTCGATCGATGGGCGCGACGCGTGCCTGCATGGCAAGCCATGGCGACAATCGCACCGAGCCTGCGTCCGGGATGGGAAGACCGAGTTCGCGCATCCTCGCCTCGAGCCGGACTCGATGGCCATCTTCCGCCGCCGCCATCTGGCGCAAGATAGCGGCGCGCCGCTCGTCCTTCTCGCGCTTGACGAGCAACGCATAGACCGCGCTCGCTTCGACCTCTGCTTTCCACGCGTCAAGGAGCCTAGCGGCCACATCAGTGGGCGAGGCGTTTTGCGGCTCAGCCTTCATACAAGGTTGTTCTTGGCGGATGCGCAAGATTCCGGCGCCGTGGCCCGAGCGACGTTCTTCGTGAAGGACGACAGGCTGCGACCAGTGTGGCGGATCGTGCTGTTCGCCATCGTGGTCGCCTGCCTGACCACCGTTTTTTGGTCGGTCTGGGAGATCGCCGTGGGCGGACTCGAACGCGAGCCGCCCTTTCTCGATGAAGCGATCGCGGCGGAGATCGCGGGAGCCGTCGCCGTCGTCATCGCCGCCTACGTATTGCGACTGTTCGTCGACCGGCGTTCGATCACGTCGCTCGGCCTGTCCCCGCGTGGCCTTTGGTTACGGCTCTTTGTCGTAGGTGTGTGCTTGGGCGCAGGCATGCAAGCGATCGTCTTCGCGCTCGAAGCGCTCTCGGGGAGCACGAGGGTGGTCTCACTCGCACCCGTTGCGTCTGACCTGCGTCTCCTCTTGCCGGCGAGCGGCGTTTTCGCCGCGGGGGCCTTGCTCGAAGAGCTCTGCTTCCGTGGCTACCTCTTCCAGAATTTTTGGGAAGGCTTCGGCCTCATCCCCGCGATCGTCGTGACCTCGGTGCTCTTCGCATGTCTGCATCTCGGCAACCCGAGCGCGCTCTCCGCGCCGGCCGCGACATTTTTCGGCCTCGTGTTTTTCGCGGTTTGGGCGTGCTGCAGTCTCTTGTGGACGCGGTCGTTGTGGCTCGTGCTCGGCGCCCATTTCGCCTGGAATCTCTTCGAGGGTCCGGTGTTCGGTTTTCCGGTCAGCGGCCTTCTCATGCCCATGCGAACGGTCATCATCCAACGCACCGCAGGACCGCCTTGGCTGACCGGGGGCGCCTTTGGCCCAGAGGCAGGTGTAAGTTCTCTGATCGCGATGACGATCGGGCTCTTGCTCTTGCGCTGGCTGTACGCGCGCGGATTCTTTGCAAACGTTCCAGACGACCGCGAGAGCTACGCTCGCTAGCGGATGAGGCGGCCCTTCCACTCCTGACCGCGACCGCTGATGACCCGCCAAGCCGATGCGGCCATGACCGAGGCGGCGAAAAGTCCGGCAAGCGGCGTGCAGGCGATCGAGATGGCGTCGGTTCGCACGCCGATCGCGGGATCGCGTAGCAGGCGCACGAGGACGGTGGCGAGCATGCTCGCCCCGTTCACGGTGACAAGCATTTTTTCTAGGCGATCCAGGGGCCGCGCAAGGCGCTTCAAACCGAGAACCACGAGCGTCGGCAACGGCAGGACGAGCATGGCGAGAAGGCCTGCTACCGACAAGAGCGCTCCAGCCGGACTGCGGCGCACGCCTTCGTAGAAGTTCTTCCGCCATCCCACCCACATCTCGCGCAGGCCGCGATACATGCGTACTCGCACGAGCGCACTGCCGTTTGCGAGCCGCACGCGATAGCCGAATGCCTTGAGCTGTTCTGCCAGATCTCGATCTTCGGCGATGGAAGAGCGCACGGACGCATGCCCGCCGACCGTCCGATACGCATCCGTGCGCACGAGCATGAAGCCGCCGGCGAGCAGGGCCGTCGGCAGACGGGAAGAGCGAATCGCCCACGCGGGGATGGCTGAGAAGATGATGCCGGCGACTGCGGGCATGATCTGGCGCTCCCAAAAACTATCGCAGACGAGCGTGGTCGTCAGCGACAAGGCATCTGCGCCCATCCTTCGTGCAGCAGCGAGCGCGCTCGAGACGGCGGCGGGCTCCATGCGAACGTCCGCGTCGCTGAAGAGCAACCACCCGCTCGGTGCGTCGCGCGCGCCGACGTGCGCCGCCCAGGGCTTGCCGATCCAACCGACCGGCATGGATCCCGCGCGCGTCACGGCCACGCGCCGATCCTTTGCGGCAGCCTGCCGCGCAACGGCGCTCGTGCGATCGCGCGAGTCGTCGTCGACGATCACGACGCGCAGACGTCGAACCGTCTGCCTGCGAGCGTCTTCCACCCACCGCGCGATGGTGCGCTCCTCATCTCGTGCCGGTACCACGGCGGTCACGGGCTTTTCCGAACCGTCCTCACGAACGACCCGGATCGGACGCAGAAGACGCCGGTCGGCGAACGCACTCGCGGCTACGATCGTCCATGCCGCTGCCGCAAGCGCCCCAAGAACGAGAAACGAGGCTTGCCATGCCCGGCCGCCTCGTCTCGCACCCATCACAGATGGGCTCGCGGGTCAGTAATCTTCGTCCGAGTCGCTGTAGTCCTCATCGTCCTCGTTGTAGGACTCCTCGAAATCTTCGCTCTCGTCGTAGCCGCCGATCGTGATCGACTCTTCCTCTTCTACCCGCGCAGGTTCAAGCGCCGGCTCTTCCCGTTGATGCTGGCGCTGATGCGCGCGATGGTGGGCGGCCGCGCCGTTCGAGCGGGCGGTCGAACGCTTCGCCGGCGCCTGTTTCGGTTTTAGCGCCTTGGCCTTGGCGCGGGCGCGGGGGGCAGCCTTGGGGCGGCGCGCCGGTTTACGAGCCTGCTTCGGTTTGCGCGCAGTGCGGCTGGGCTTTTTCGCCGCGGCCTGCTTTCTGACGGTGCGTTTTTTGCGCTTAGGGCTCATGGGGTCTCTCCTTGCGTCGTGCTTTTCGGCCGCCGGTTTGTTGGGCGGCTGGGGAGTCTCCTGCAAGCGCTTAGGAAATCATCTCGCGGACCACTTCGAGCACCTGGGCCGCGTGGCCAGGCACTTTGACAGCTTCGAAGACGTACCGCACGATGCCATCGCGGTCGACGACGAACGTTGCGCGTTTGGGATTGCTCGACGGCTCAGGGAGCACGCCCAGTGACGAGCACAATGTGCCGTCAGGATCGGCCAACAACGGTGGTGTTATGGCGGAGGCCCGCGCGAAGTCGCGGTGCGACTCGACCGTGTCTCGCGAAAGCCCGACGAGTTCGGTGTTCAAAGCGGCGAAGTCAGCAGACCGCTGACTGAAGTCGATGGCTTCGCTCGTACAGCCGGAGGTCATATCCTTGGGATACGTCCATAAGACGACCGCTTTCGAGCCGCGGAAGTCCGCGAGATCGAGGGGACCGTACTGGGTCTCTCCTTTGATCCGTGGCAACGGCTCGCCGACTTTGATCATGTTCGTCACCTCTCGATCGCGAAGGCTGCTCGGGTCCGGCTACTTCGCGGGCACGAGCGGACGGATCCAGAAGATCTCGTCTCCGACGGCGATGGTCTTCGCATCGCCTTTAACGGGCGCCAAGCGAGCCACGAGCCTGCACGCGCCGATGTCGGCTTGCCAGACATAGACCTGGCCTTCGTAGAGCGTGGTCGTCGAGCTCTTCGCGAACGGCGTGGCTCTGAAGTCTTCGCCGATCGGGCGCTCCCGCGGTGCCAGACCGACCTCCACCTGTCCGTTAAAGGGCGCCGCGAATTCGATGGCGAGGTTGATCACGTCACCGGGGTTGTAGACCTCTTTGCGAGGAGTGATGATGACGCGCTCGACCTGCATACGGCGCTCGTCGTTCGAGCCGGGGGCGGTTCGACCTTGCGCCGAATGAGGCTTTTCCATGAATGACGGCCTCTTCGAACAGCTCGTGGCCGCCGTTGGTCGCGATCACGCCACGATGCGCCCCGGTGACCTCGCGAACTATCAGTATGATGGCTCCGCCGACCGCGCGATGCCGCAAACCGTCGTCATGCCGGCGAGCGCGGAGGAAGTGGCCGCCGTCGTCGCGGCGTGTGCCGAGTTTGCTTGCCCGTTCGTGGCGCGTGGCGCGGGAACTGGCCTTTCAGGCGGCGCGATCGCCGAAAGCGGAGGCGTCGTCATCTCGATGGCGCGGATGTCTCGCATCTTGGAGATCGACGCGACCAATCGTCTGGCGGTCGTCGAGCCCGGTGTCGTGAACGCGCAGATCACCCAGGCGGTGCGTCATCTGGGCCTACAGTTCGTGCCCGACCCTTCGAGCCAGGCCGTGTGCACCATTGGCGGCAACGTCGCTGAGAACTCAGGCGGCTTGCACTGTCTTGCTTACGGTGTGACGAGCCACCACGTGCTCGGTTGCGAGATCGTGACGCCGAGCGGCGAGTTGGTGTGGCTCGGCGGCAAGACGGTGGACGTACCGAGCTACGATCTGCTTGGCGTCTTCGTCGGCTCTGAGGGAACGCTCGGCATCGCCACCAAGATCGTCGTGAAGCTCACGCCGGTGCGGCAGACGACGCGCACGCTGCTCGCGATCTACGACGACCTCGACGCGGCGTCGCGAACTGTTTCGGATATCATCGGCGCGGGCATCATCCCCGCGGCGCTCGAGATGATGGATCGGCTCTCCGTCCAGGCCATCGAGGAGTTCGTCCGTGCAGGCTTTCCGACCGACGCCGCGGCGGTGCTCATCGTGGAGGTCGAAGGCGTTCCCGAAAGCGCGCTCGAGGCCGCGGTCGCCGTGCGCGAGGTCTGCGTGCGCTGCGGCGCCCGCGAGGTGCGCGAGGCGAGGGATCCTGCGGAACGCGAACGGATTTGGCTCGGGCGCAAGAGCGCATTCGGGGCGATGGGCCGGTTGAGCAAGAGCTACTATGTCGCTGACGGCGTGATCCCGAGGACGAAGCTCCCGGAGCTCTTGACGGCGGTGGAACGCATCGGTGCCGAATACGGCTTGCGGATCGCCAATGTGTTCCACGCGGGCGATGGCAACCTGCATCCGCTCATCGCCTTCGACGATCGAAAAGCAGGCGACTACGACAAGACGGTCGCCGCCGCGGCCGACATCCTCCGCGCCTGCGTGCAGGCCGGCGGGAGCATCTCTGGCGAGCACGGGATCGGGATCGAGAAACGCGATTGCATGACGCTCCAGTTCGGCTCGACGGATCTCGCGCTCATGCAGAAGCTCAAGTCGTCGTTCAATCCCGACGGTTTGTGCAACCCGGCGAAGATCTTTCCTACAAGCCGCACGTGTGGCGAGAGCAACCGGGTGCACGACGCGCTTCACGCGACCGATGCGGTGGTGCGTGCCGCCGGGCCGGCTTTCTAAGCCATGCCGCGCAACGAGTTGCGTACGCTCAATCTGCCCATCGCCGACGAGCTCGCGCGCCGGACGGGCGTCAAGCCCCGCGTGCGTCCGGACGATTGCACGCCCTACGCCGTCGCCGATGCGGTACCCAAGCTCGTCTTCTCGCCTCGCACTGCGACCGAAGCGGCCAAGACCATCACGTTGCTCGCGCAAGAGGGAGCGAGCATTGTCATCCGCGGCGCAGGCACAAAGCGCTACAGGCCGCCTGCGCCCCACGCGCTCGATGCCGTGCTCGACACGGCGAGGTGCAGTGGCATCAACGCCTACGAACCCGCGGATCTTACGGTGACCGTTGCCTCAGGAACGCCGCTCGCGGAACTGCAAGCCGCGCTGCGCCAACACCATCAATTCTTCCCGGTCGACCCGCCGTTCGCCACGGAGGCGACGATCGGGGGCATGCTCGCGGCTCGAAGCCTGGGAGCACTGCGTCAGCAGTATGGAAGTCCGCGCGATAACGTGCTCGGCATGCGCGTCTGCCTGTCCGACGGCAGCGTGGCTTTCACGGGCGCGAAGGTCGTCAAGAGCGTGGCGGGCTACGACATCGCGAAGCTTTTCGTGGGCTCCTACGGCACTTTGGGCTTCATCGCAGATGTGACGCTCAAGGTGGCTCCGCTGCCGGCGGAACAGCTCTCGATCGTCGCGGTTTTCGCTCGCGTCGAGGATGCGTGCGCGGCGGCCAACGCGATCGCATCGGGTCCGCTGTTCCCGCTCGCGACCGCACTCCTCGACAGCGGATCGGCCGCTTTGGTGCGGACCCTTGCTGCACGCTCAAGCTCGGATTGGACGCTCGTGATACGCTGCGGTGGATCGCGCGCCGGCGCGCAGGCCGTGGCTGATGGCGTCACCCGTGCGTGCCGGGCGGGTGGGGCTCGAGAGACGGCGATGCTCGACGCAGATCGCACTTTGTCTGCTTGGACTGACATCCCCGATCTTGCGGGCGGAGCATTTTTTCCGGCAAGCCGCTGGGTCGCGTGCAAGGTCGTGGGTCTGCCTTCTGACAGCGCCGAGGTTTGCAAACTCGCGGCGTCGATCTGCGAAGAAACGCGTGTGATGGCCCATCCCACAGTGGGCGCGGTCTTCGTGCATTTCGATGCGCGCCAAGAAGGTGCTCTTTCAAATGCGCGAGAGCTCGAGAGCATCTGCTCCGCACATCGTTGGACGCTGGAATATCTCGGTGCGCCCGCTGATCTAGGTGCGGCGTTGCGTCAACCGATCCCAGACGGGGCTCCGCTGTTGCTTGCACGCACTATTAAGGCTGCGTTCGATCCAACAGGAACATTCGATCCCGGCCGGCTCGCCGGGGGGATATAGCGCTTGGAAAACACTGGCGCTTCGCCCTTGGATCACGGCCCGGAGCTCTCTGACCTCGATCGCTGCACGCGCTGCGGACTGTGCGAGCAGGCCTGCCCGACGTACAAACTGCTTCGCTTCGAACCCGACTCGCCCCGCGGGCGTGTCTTTATGATGAAGGAAGTGGCGCAAGGCGCGGCACCCATCAGCGCTCATCTCGCACACCACCTGTACCAATGCCTGGGGTGCCGCGCGTGCGAAACCGTCTGCCCTGCCGGCGTGCCGTACGGCAAGCTACTCGAGCGCGCGCGATTTCAGATCGAATCGTCGGGCGAGCTCGCGCCCGAACGACACGGCTGGAGACGCTTTCGCTCGATCGCGTTCGAGCGCGTGCTTCCGAAGCAGTGGCTGTTCGAGACGCTGATGTTCCCTGCTCGGGTGCTGCAAGGGATACCGGCGTTGTTGAAGGGCGTTCAAGCGCTTCCACTACCGACGAGCGCTCGCCGGCTCGCGCGCATGATCCCGCGAGGTCAGTCCACCTCGC
>DASPVP010000091.1:0-12216 GCA_035622315.1 Candidatus Acidiferrales bacterium
GCGAACAAACCCATCGCCGCCCAGCACGCCTTTGAACGTCGACGTGCCGGTCATCCCGAGCGACGTCGTGGCGACATGATTCCATTGAAAGGTGATCTTCGAGCCGTCGACCGCGCCAGAAGCTGCGCCGAGGCCGTTCGGTCCCTTGCAGGAACCGTGGATCTCATCGCCATCTTGTTTGAAAACGCACACGGGCGAGACCCGTGCGACCACCGGGTCGCCGAGCGTGCCACTGACAGCCCAGCTACCGGCAAAATTGTCCGCCTTCGCCGCTAACGGCGCAAGCACGAACAGCACGCAAACCGCAGCGATAGCAACCTTCATCATACCGAGAGGCCTCCTCACATCAAAGGAACCAAAGACCGCGTGTTGGCGGGAAGGCAACCCGAAACCTGTGTCGCAACCAGTCGAGCAAGCGATGAGCGCTCTCGATCGCCAAGTTCAAACAGTCCGCATTTTGCGCTGGCTCCAAGCTTGCGGCCTTGTGATCCAGTGGGCATTTTTTCTCGCCGCAGTCGTGCTCTTCGTGATGGGCCGTCACACGCAAGCGCTCTTCTTGCTCCTCGGCTTCCTCGGTGCGCTGCTTCTGTGGAAGTTCGGAATGTATCTGATTGCTTTGCGCCTCATGCCAGATATCAAGAGCGAACTTGACGAAGACACGAAGATCGCCAGGCTCGACAGGTTGCCTGAGGTCGGCAGTGCATTCCCACGTGACGGCGAGGTCGACGCCGCCCGGGTCCAAGGCGCGCTTGCGCGAATCGAGTCGCTCCCGAATGGATGCGTTCCTTGGTTGAGGGAGGCCGTCGACGAGGTGATCTCGAGCAAAGACGCCGCCGTACGCTCGAATGTCGCGGGGCGTCTGGTCCGGTGGCTGTACGCCCAAGCCGCGTATTCGAACGACGACTTCGAACGGCGCAGAGCGTACAACGGTCTTCGCCTCGCCCTTCGTGGTCTATAGCTGCCCGTCGATTCGATGTTGCGCGACGTTGCGATCCGGGCGAGCGATCGCCTCGTATACAGCGCCGATGGCAACGATGACGCCCATGACGAGCAACGTGACCCACCCATAGTTGAAGAGGGCACGACCGCTCTGAAGCGAGCTCGGCCAGACGATATCGAGCAGCATGAGCAGCAAGTAGAGCGCTCCCCCAATCGTCACGGTCGCACCCCAGCCACCCAAGGTGAACACCCCGCTGGGATGCCACCCGCGAGCGCGGGCGACAAGTGCCCCGAACACCGTGAGAAAAAACGCGAGGTAGATGCCTGAGGTTGCAAACGACACGAGCGCATAAAGCGCGTTGACGTTCGCCGGATAGTCGAACCAAAGGATGTGCACTGGCTTCGGCGGGTTGATCAAGACGAGCAAGAGGAAAAGAAACGGTATGACGGTTGCGACGACGATCGCGTTGACCGGCGTTTGGTGCCGCTCGGAGATCTTCTTGATCGCGCCGCTTGCGGGTAGTGCTCCGTCACGAGCGAGCGCGAACGCGACGCGCGAACCTGCACCCTGCACCGCGGTGCCGCAGCTGAAGAACGCGACGATGACCATCACCAAAAAGAAGTCTTGGAGCCAGCTCGGCAACGCCGACAGGATCGTGTTGATGCCGCCGGATACCACAGCGCCGATGCCTGCCGCCGGCGTCGCGAGCAACAAACCGAGTACCAGCACGAACGAGGCGATGCCGCCATACAAGAGCGCGTTACGCATCGCCTTGGGCACCTGCCGCTGCGCGTCGACCGTCTCTTCGGAGATGTCCCCCGCCGATTCGAAGCCGTAGAAGATGTAGACGTTTGCGAGGATCGCGACGAGCGCAGCTTGTGTCCACCAGTTGCCACCGAAGTCCACGCCGAGCGGGTTATGCTTCGCGATCTCGACGCTTTGGGTGGAGAAGATGAACCCGAGATGCTGGTGAAAGCCGACGAGCGCGAGGGTGCCGAAAA
Source organism: Candidatus Acidiferrales bacterium (assembly GCA_035622315.1). GTDB lineage: Bacteria > Vulcanimicrobiota > Vulcanimicrobiia > Eremiobacterales > Eremiobacteraceae > JAJPHJ01. The sequence goes on from DASPVP010000091.1 coordinate 1,942, forward strand.
CGCCAAACGTCCCGATCGTTTCGACGTAGACGCCGAAGCGAGCCACCTGGCCCAAGATCTTTGCGCCGATCGAATTCAAAACGGCCGACAGGATGATGATGCTACCGGTGATGATGAAAATCGTCGCATGATTCGCCGGATCCAAGCGGATCTTGAACCAGATGTTCGACAGCGATGTGACGTAGCTGACGGCGCCGGAATCCACTGATGCAACAGTCGCGAGTAGCGCGAACCCATAAATCCATCCGATGAACCAGCCATACCTTGGACCGACGGTGTACTTGCCGTATTGGTAGAGCGCGCCCGACAACGGATACTCGCTTGACAGCTCGCCGAAGACGAGGGCGACGAGCAACATGCACCCAACGACGACCAGCATCGTCCAGATGTAGCGAGGACCGCCGGTGCCGAGCCCCAGTGTGTAAAGAGAATAGATCCCGACCATTGGGCTCAAGTAGCTGAACGCGACGGAGAAATTGTCGAACAGCGAGAGGACGCGCTTGAGCTCTTGCCGGTAGCCGAGCGCCGCGAGCCGGTCGCTCTCCGGTTGCACCGCCATGGGTCAGTGTTTGGACCAGGCCCAGCCCGTGATACGCCAGCCCGCGGCGAGTTGCTTGAGCGCCACTGTCCACACCGCCGACTCAGTCATCGGCTTGCCGTGTTGCGTGAAAGCGTACGTCGCCGGCACGACGACGTACGCAGTATCGTCTGAGATGTCCACATGCCACGGCGTCCCTAGCGTAACGGGACCTCCCACAACGCCGTTCTTCTGGTTATCCGCGTTGTACGAGCTCAGCCACTGCTGACAAGCCGCCGCCCCATGCCACTCGTGCGGTGGTATATCATCGATGATCGACGCAGGCGAGGCGCACGCCGCAAAGGCCGTCTTGAGATCGTTTTTGTTGAGGCCGTCCATGAACTGGTGCACCGTCGCCAAGACAGCTGCCCGCGGGCTCGTCGACGCGCCGGCAAGCACCGGTGTCAGACTGAGAGCCAAAACGAAAACCATCAAGCGCGTATGCCGCATGATTCCCCCCTCATCCGCCCCGACGGGCGGTCGCGAACACCTTATGCAGAGCTTTTGCCGAACCCGCTTGGGCGCTATCCGCCAGCCATCGCTCCCACGACGAGAAACGGCTCAGTTCCCTTAGCCACTGCATCGGGAAGCGGCGCGTCTGGTGGCTCGTTCGAGAGATCGCGCTCGCACGCGAAAAACCTGATGAAGGGCCGGCGCTTGCGCGTGACGTGATCGCGCGTCGTGCCGCGCAGTTGCGGGTAGGCCGCCTCGAGCGCATCTAGGACCGAGCCCTGCGTCGCCAGGCCCGCGATGTCCAGACGGACCTCGCCATCGACGCGCGCGAGCGTCCGCAAGTGCACGGGCAACACCACGCGGATCACGCGAAGGTTTGAACTTCCACGGAGAGCACCGACGGTAGATCTCGGACGATCGGCTCCCAATGATCGCCCGCGTCGCGCGAGCAGTAGACCTGGCCGCCTGTCGTGCCGAAGTAGATGCCGCACTTGTCGAGCGAGTCAACGGCCATCGCATCGCGAAGGACATTGACATAGCAATCCCGTTGGGGCAAGCCGTTCGTGAGCTCTTCCCACTCATCGCCGCCCGTTCGGCTGCGATAGACGCGCAGTTTCCCGTCGAGCGGGTAGTGCTCGGAGTCGCTCTTGATGGGGACGACGAAGACGGTGTCCGGCTCGTGCGCGTGGACATCGATCGGGAACCCGAAGTCCGTAGGCAAGTTACCGCTCACCTCGCGCCACGACTCGCCGCCGTCGTCGCTGCGCATCACGTCCCAATGCTTCTGCATGAAAAGTTTGTCAGGACGCGAGGGGTGCATGGCGATGTGGTGCACGCAGTGGCCGACCTCTGCATCCGGATCGGGTATCTGCGCCGACTTCAGGCCGCGGTTGATCGGCCGCCAGGTCTTTCCCGCATCATCGCTGCGGAATGCACCGGCTGCAGAGATCGCGATGAACATGCGACCCGGGTTTACCCGATCGAGGATGATCGTGTGCAAGCACATGCCGCCCGCGCCGGGCTGCCACGAGGACGCGGAGGGATGGGTCCGAAGCGCGGCCAGCTCCTGCCACGTCTTGCCGCCGTCTTGCGAGCGGAAGAGCGCCGCGTCCTCGACGCCCGCATACACGGTGTCGGGATCGGTCGCGGAGGGCTCGAGATGCCACACCCGCTTGAACTCCCACGGATGCGGTGTGCCGTCATACCAAAGGTGCGTCCCCGGTACCCCATCATAGGTGAACTCGTTGCCGACGGGCTCCCACGTCTTGCCGCCGTCGTCGGAACGCTGGATCAGCTGGCCGAACCACCCGCTGCTCTGCGACGCGTACAAACGGTTTGGGTCTGCGGGGGAACCCTTGGCGTGGTACATCTCCCAGCCGCCGAAAAACGGGCCCGCGATATCCCAACGCTCTCGCTTGCCGTCAGCTGACATGACGAACGCGCCCTTGCGCGTACCTACCAGGACTCTGACGCCGCTCATCTCGCCCCCTTAGGCAGCAATCTCTCCAACAAGCTTGGAATCTCTAGATGCACGCCGTAACGAACTCCTGCTGTCAAAAAATGTCTGGTTTGTGCAATCTCAAACGTCGTAAAGAAGTCAGCGCCACACTTCAAGGCGCTTAACGTCCAAAGGAGGTACGAACTGTGGGAGATTTCCTTTTCTTGTATCGCGGCGGTGAGCGTGCAACATCGCCCGAGCAATCGGAGAAAGTGATGCAGAAGTGGATGACCTGGATGAAAGAACTCGCCGACCGTGGACATATGATTCAACGGGGTCAACCGCTCGAGGAGACAGGTAAGGTCGTGCGTCGAGACAAGACCGTCACCGACGGCCCCTTCGCGGAGGCGAAGGACGTTGTCGGCGGATTCACCTTGGTCAGCGCGAAGGATCTCAGCCAAGCCGCCGAGCTTGCGAAGGCATGTCCGATCTTCGATAACGGTGGCTTCGTCGAGGTCCGTCCGGTCATGGAGATGTAGTGGAAGAGGGCGAGCACCTCTTCCGGCGCGAGGCGGGGCGGATCGTCGCCTCCCTCGTGCGCGTCTTCGGGATGCAGAACCTCGACCTCGCCGAGGACGTCGTTCAAGACACGTTTTGTCGCGCGCTCGCTGCGTGGAAGCAGCGGGATATCCCGGACCGGCCTGGCGCATGGCTGTGGAAAGCCGCGAAGAACCGAGCGATCGACGTGTTGCGGCGCGAGCGCACCGCGCGATCGTTCGAGGCCGAACTTTCGCGCGCGCTGCAAAGCGAGTGGACTCTCGTCCCTACCGTCAACGAGCTGCTCAAGACCGGCTCAATCGAGGACGACCAGTTACGCATGATGTTCACCTGCTGTCACCCTCGCTTGAACGAACCAGCCCAAGTCGCGCTCGTGCTCAACTTGGTGTGCGGCTTTTCGGCAAAGGAGATCGCGCAGGCGTTTCTGACGGGTGGCGCGGCGATTGAGAAGCGCGTGCAACGGGCGAAAAAGGTCCTGGCGCAGACTGCTGAGGGGCTGTTCGATCTTGCCGACAGCGACTTCCGCACGCGACTCGCGTCGGTGCAACGCGCGTTATACCTGCTGTTCAATGAGGGGTATCATAGCACTTCACCCTCCATGGCGGTCCGTAGCGATCTCTGCCAGGAGGCGATGCGTCTTGCTGGACTATTGCGCGACCATCGCCAGACCGCGACGCCCTCGACGCTCGCGTTATGCGCGCTCATGTGGCTCGATGCGGCGCGACTGCCAACGCGACTGGATGCGGCAGGCGAGTTGAACCCGCTCGCGGGCCAGGACCGCTCGCGCTGGAATCGCACCCTCATCGAGGAAGGCGCACGACTGCTGGAGCGCTCCGCGCGAGGGACCGTCGTGAGCGAGTATCACGTCGAAGCGGCGATCGCCCACGTGCATGCGCGAGCGACGAGCATCGAGACGACCGAATGGACGGAGATCGTTGCGCTCTACGATCGACTGATGGAGATCCGGCCGTCCCCGATCGCGGCGCTCAATCGCGCTATCGCCATCGCACAGGTGGAAGGTCCGGCACGCGGCCGGGAAGAGATTCGTTCGATCGCGCAGGCCGAGCGCTTGGCGAACTATCCCTTCTATCACGCAGCGTTGGGTGAGTTCGAACTACGCTTGAACAATCACGTCACAGCTTGCAAACATTTCCGTGCGGCTTTGGCGCTTGCCCGAAACCAAGCCGAACGACGCTATCTCGAGCGCAAGGTCGCAGCTGCCGCGCGTTTGCCGCAGACGGCCTAAAGAGTAAGAGCTGCTGGCTCGTGCAACCCGCTAACGATGGCGATGCGCGAACGCAGGCAGTCTAGCAAACGCTTGGGGCGCATACGGGTCCGACTCAGAAATTGCGAGCAGTTGCGCTGCGCTTAGCTGCGGGATGTTGAGCTTGTACGCGCCGTCGATCGTTTGGACGAAGAGGTTTGCTATGAGGGCGTAGCCCGTATTGGACGGGTGCAAGCCGTCGAAGCTGAGCAGGCCGCCGCCAAACGCGAGACTGCAACAGGTGGGTGGGTTGATCGGTATGCCGCCGTCCGCAGAGATCGTATCGAAAAAGGTCTTGATGTCGACGAGCGGCGCACCTGTCGACTTCGCAGCGGCGTCGATCGCCTGGTTGTATGCGTCGTTCAAGCCCTGGACTTGCGCCGCGAACGAGTCGGTGAGGAAATCTCCGACGCCGAGCACAGGCGTGACGCTGCCGCCCTCCACCGTGGCGATCGTGATGAAGAAGCCGCTCTCCGTCAGATAGCCGTTGGGTCCGACGTTGTAGGTGGCTTGGATGTAGTCGGTGACCGCGGTTGCGGCTTCGGCCGGAACGCCGAACTCCTCGAGGCTCGCGATCAACGTCGGCCCGCCTTTGAAGAACTGCGGCGTCAAGAGCACGTCTGGCAGGTTGGCGACGACTACGCGTGCCCCCGTCGCTTGGAGTTGCCGGACGGCGTTCGTTATGTCGGCCTGCATTTGGGTGGGCGTGTCAGAGGGCGCTTGCCCATCGGTGAAGATATACTTCAGCAGATCGTTGGCGCCGAGCCACACGGTCACGAGCGTGGGATGTAAGGAAACGGCGGCGCCGACCTCGGTCAGCGGAGCGACCGTGTGGGCAAACGCGCCAAGCATCGGGTAGAACGCGCCGCTCTCCCCTGACACGACGGGTTGCAAGGCGGCCGACGGATCGGCCGGATCCAAGGGATAGGTGCAGTCGACCGATGAGGCCGGCGGCGGCCCCGTGAGCGGATTGGTCATGTAGAGCGCTTCGTGCGCCGTGATGCCCGGGACGCCCAGATCGAGCGTCGTGTGTGATGTGTTGAGGCGGGTGTCTGAAAATGACCCGAGAGAGTAGCCCGAGTCGTTGAACGCATCGCACGACGAGTGGGTCGCTGCGAACGAACCTTCTGGCGTGATGACCAGTTGCGACCCGAGGCCTGGGCCGCCGATCAAAGGTAACGGCGAGACGCCGGGCGTGTACATGTCGCTCGCGGGCGTGCCGGTGGCCAGCTGGTAGAGAACCGACCAGAACCCGTTCTCCTGCGTCGGCGGCACGGCGCCATCTGGGTATCCCGACACGGGGCTCGTGACGTCGAGCGCGCCGAGAATGCCTCCCGATTGCTCGCCCGCAGTGAGGCTGTCGCCGACACCGACGATGCGTTTGAGGATATCGTTGCCGTTGGGCGGCGTCATGTTCGCCGCGGTGGTCGACGAGCTCGAACAGCCGGCGACGAGCGCACAAAGCGTCAAGATGACGATGAGACGGCGCACGTGCATGATCGGATCCTCCAGAGGGTTAGAACGGTAGAATGCTCGGCGACCCAAAGCCGATCTGGATCTGCAGCTGCGTCGCTTTCAAGCCACCGACCGAGGGGACGACCGGGTTCTTCGAGCAGGGCACGGCTTGGCAGGTCAGCGCGTACACGCCGTAGGGCGCGTAGTTGGTCGGGCCGCCGCTGTTGAGAGAGAATTGCACGAACGACTGCTTGGTGATCTTGCGGGAAAGACCCAAGAAGTAAGAGGCGACGTGCTCCGCATACGGGTCGGGGGGCAGATAGTCGCGCGTGCTCTGCGGCTGGAAGAAGACCTTCGTCTCTTTATCGATGTTATACTCGACGTAGAGCACTTGGTAGAGCTGCATGTGGTTCTGCTGATTGACGCCGTTGAGATGGGTGAGCCAGGCTGGCGCGAGCGTCAGCGTGCCGAACATCCGTGGCGAAGAAAGGAATGGGAGCGTGACTGCGACCGCGTTGTATTGCGCCGTGCGCGCGTGCACGTTCGTCACGGGAAAGCCGTTGTACTCGAACGGCACGATGTCCGTGTTTCCGCTCCCGACGGTCGACGAGCGCGAGAGATAGATGGGCGACACCACGACCGGGATCTGACCGATGCGGAACAGCTTCGAGATCGTAAGGAAGAAGAAGCGATCCTTCGTCGTGACGTTGAGCCCGGCTGTGGAGAGATCCACAGAACCGATCGGCGGCGCAAATCCTTGCACGAAGAGCGGCACCGTGCCGCTGTTGAAGCCGACCGGATAGTGCTGCAGTTCGTAGTAGCTAAGCGACACGCGGAACGTCGGATCGAAACCGTAGCCGACCACCGCGTCGCCGCCGCCAGGCAGCCAATTCGTGCGGTTCCCGATGTTGCCGGATGGTATCGCCATCGACAGGTCCGCCGTGTAGGTCAGCCCGGTCGGCAGTCCGCGATTGCGCGTGGCGGGCACGGTCGACGTGCCGCTGGGAGCACTGCCGTTGGACGCCCGCAGGGGGCTGCGGCCGCGGTGGGCGCGCATTGCGTTGTGGATGGCGATGTTCGCCGGGCCGATGGCTGACGTCGGCAACCCGATGCCGTCCGCCAGTACCGCGGCGCTCTTCGCCGCGAGCGCGCTCGCGCACACAATCGTCGCGAACGCGACGGCAAGGCGACGCGAAAACACAGCACTCACGCGAAACGCTCCTCTCACTTGTCAGCTCGGCCTGCCACACGCGGCAAGGCATCGATGCTGGAAAATGTCTCAGGGCCGGTGTCGAACGCGCCGGCCGTTTGCAGGTCCCGACACACTTTGGCGCCTCAATGCACTGGACCCCCTTTTAGGGCCGGGTCCGCAACGCTCGATCCTTCTCGAGCCACTTGTCGGTGAGTTGCGCGCGTCGCGTGTGCTGCGGGAAGATGCCGGCAGGATATTTGTTGAGCCATTCCCGCGCCCGCAAGGCCATGTATTCGAAGTTCGAGTATTGCGAGCTGCCGCGCTGGCGCCGCATGATCGCGACGACCTCTTCCAGTCTGTTCCAGTAGGCGACGACGAGCCGCGCGAAGAGGTCCATCCACGCGTTCTCATCCACAAGGTTGTTCTTCAACAGCGTGCCCACGGTGTTGAACCAGTTGCAGACGGTGATCTCGAGATGGACCTTGGCGTCGACGAATCCGAGCGCTTCAAGCTCCGCGCGAAACTCCTCGCTGTGCATTTTGAAGGGCAGCTCGCTCTGCACGAAGCGAAAAGCCTCCTGCATGTCGGCATTTCGGAAATCCCGCTCCATCGCGATGACGGCGCTGATCTGGTTGAACGACGCGGCGTGGTGGAGCGAGATCGCAGCGGCGATGACGCTGGCGAGCAAGAGCAGAAACGTGCCCACCCCGGCCCATGCGTTGAGCGCCGTGTAGTCAACCGCTAACTCCAGCGACATGTGCAAACACCCCCGAGAACAGAAGGCTTCGTGGCCGCGGGCGCATCCCCTAGACCGGCCAGCGGCCTGCAGGGGACGCTCGCAAATCCCGTTCTGCGAATCCCCTCTTTAAATGTAGGGGGTGATCGAGAAAGATGTAGGGGGCGATCAAAAAGATGTAGGGGGCGATTGCAAATCGCCCCGCAAGTCTAGCCTGTTGCTCGCCCACGCGGATGGGCCGAAAACCCTCTAAAGCGTCTGAAACTTGCATTAAGATGCGAGCTTTCCACCGGGGAATGTTTCGCAAAGCCCGTTCTCTGGGGACTACTAGGTTACGCCGTCAAAGAACGTCGCCGTGACATGCACGCCTGCGGGTACGGTGTTTCACCGTCGCGGGGCGCGGAGGGATCGATATTAGCGCTCAAGCCAAAGGTGTGCTTCTCGTTGGTGGTGCGCCTCGCGTGGTGGTTGCGATCGCGCGTTCTCTAAGACCTCACCACATTCCAATCGTGGCGGGCTATCTTGACGCACGGCCTCATTCAGCCGGTTCAAACGCTGTTACAGCAGACGTCCGGCTGTCTCAAGACCCCGATGCCTTTCTTGAGCAACTCTCAAAGACCATTATTTCTTGCAACATAGATACGGTGATACCCCTCAACGACGCCGCGATACGTCTACTTCTGATACATTATGAATATTTGCAACAGAAGGTTGCTGTTGGCATCCCTCCGCCGGCGGTCGCGAACAGCGTTCTCGATAAAGAAGAGACGATCACTGCGGCCGCTCGGTGTGGGATTCGCGTGCCTCGATCGGTTGCTTCTGCATCTGAAGCGGCAGAGCTCAAATTCCCTATCATCGCAAAACCCTCTCAAGCAGGCTTGCCGAAGCCGTTCAAAATCAAGTATCTGCACATGCGCGCCGACCTGACATCCATCGTCGAGAACAACCCAACTTTCGACGTCGGCATGATTTTTCAGGAGTTCATCCCCGGCGAGGGCGTCGGGCTCAGCACGATATCTCTGCGCGGCAAGCCGTTGCAGTGGTTTCAGCACCGGCGCATCCACGAATGGCCTGTAAATGGCGGCGTCGGCGTGCTAGTTGAATCCGAGGCTGTTGACCCAGCTCTCGCGCGGAGTGCCGGGCAATTGTTAGAGGCGCTCAACTGGGTAGGTCCCGCAATGGTCGAGTTCCGGCGCGAGAAGCCCAGTGGAGAATACGCATTCATGGAGATCAACGGGCGTTTTGTGGGCTCGCTGCCGTTAGCGATCAAGTGCGGTTTTGATCTCCCTTACTACGATTGGCAAGCGCTCCACGGCATAGAACCTGTAGTGCCGCGAGGCTATCCTGTCGGCACCCAGCTCCGCTGGACTAGTGGAGAGATATTCCGGCTACAGGAACTGTGGGGCGATCCCGAGGCTCGTCGGCGCGCTGGCTTGACTCGCGTCAAAGCGGTGGGTGAGTTCTTATCAAGTTTCAAGCCAAAGGTTCACTCCGCGCTCTTTTCTCTCACTGATCTCAAACCCGGTGTACAAGAAGTCGCGCATACCATAAGGCCGCTCGTGCTCAGGCCGTTTGGTAAGCTTCTGCCCCGATCACTGCGGAGTAGGATCCGTCAATATAGGCAACTTGATGCGAAAAGCCGAGGAGTCTACCGACAGCTCTGGTGGCAGAGGAGCCTTGGCATGCGCAAGCCAGCACGACTCGGCGGTGGGGAGACGATATCATCTGTGTTGTTCGTTTGTCGCGGCAACCGCATACGGAGCCCCTTCGCTGCGGCGCTTTTGACATCCATCCAGGGGGCCGACGGTTCGGCCTTGCGGGTTGAGTCCGCTGGAACCCACGCATCACCAGAGTCGCTGACGGATACGCGGGTGGCGGCAGCAGCAGAACATCTCAAGATCGCAATCGCTAACAAACCGCAGCTTCTCACGTCAGAACTCGTCGACAAGTCCGACCTGATTGTCACGATGGATTATCAGCTCGAAGCAGATATTATTTCACGATTTCCCGATCGTGCAAGGCAGGTTTTTTTGCTCCGAGAGCTCACGCTGAAACCGGCACACGATCTTGAGATCTTGGACCCCGATAAGGAGCCAGAACCCGGATTTTCTCAAACGCTCAGCGCGTTACAAAAGTCAGTCTCGGATCTGAGCAGTTTCCTGAGCCAGAGAGAACCACGACGTTGAGCCCGATGTCGAAATCGACCTAGGTCGAACGCGACACAACGCTCTCCGGCAGGCTCGCCGCGACATGGAAAAGAATTGGCAAACGCACGTTTCTCTGCCACGCGTGATCCGGCGTTTGACGGATTCCGCCGAGATAGCTCAGTTGGTAGAGCACAGGTCTGAAAAACCTGGTGTCGTCGGTTCGATTCCGACTCTCGGCATTTCTCGCATGCAAGGCCCTCGAGCTCTTCGGCCCGGGGGTCTTGCCCTTTCACGAGCGCGTGCAGGGCCGGATGCCACGCCAGATAGGTGCTGCAGGGCGCGATAGCGTACGCCCACGACATGCTGCTCGATAGAGTCAAGCCGCTTCAACGTATTATTGCCGAGGGTTCCGATGAGAGCCAAGGGCTCAAGCGCGCGATGGGTCCTGGGGCGCT
>DASPVP010000092.1:0-11762 GCA_035622315.1 Candidatus Acidiferrales bacterium
GCGATCGCCGCGAGCGCCGGCCCTTCGCCGATGGCGCAAACCGCGGCTTGATCCCACCGTAGGCGCTGCGCGACGAAGCCGTTGAACTCTCGCGCGCCGATCGTGCGCAACATCGAGAGCTCCTGGGCCGGCGTCAGCAGCGCTTGGTCGAAGAGCGCGAGCTCGGCGTAGCGCGCCGCGTTCGCGGCGTTCCATTCCGCCACTAGCTCGATCTGCGCGGCCAGCGCGTCCTTGCCGCGAGCGACCTCATCTTTGGAGAAGCCGCGCGCGACCGTGTCGGCGAGGATGCGTTTGGTCTCCTTGACCGCGCTTGCGGCCCGCGTACGCCCGACCGCCGCTTTGGCGCTCATGACGCCGATCTCCGCATAGAAGTCGAGCGTGGCATAGACCTCATACGCGAGGCCTAACCGTTCGCGCAGTCCATCCCAGAGACGGCTTCCGTCGCCGTCGCCGACGAGCACTTGGGCGAGCTGCGTGTTGAGCATGGCGCGGTGACCGTCCGGGTAGGACGGGGTCGTCGTCGACAGCGAGAACCAGACCTGCTGCGTGTCGGCGCGACGCACCACGCGCGATCTGCGGTTTTGCGGCGCGGACGGCGTGGTTGTGATGTTGGGCGGTCGCTTGGGAAATGTCGCCCCTGGCGCTGGCCGCCACGCTCCGAAGTGGTCCTCGGCAACCTTGACCATCTCTTCCGCGCGCATCGGGCCGGCGAGGCTCAGCACGGCGTTCGCCGGATGGAAGAACTTACGATGAAAGCGGCGGACGTGGTCTCGGGTGATGTCGCGGACGCTCGCGCGGGTTCCGCCGGTATCCCGTCCGAGCGGGTGCGAGCCCCATAGCGTCTGGTCCGTGAGGACCTCGATCCATTTGCTCGGGTCGACCTCCCAGTCGCGCAGCTCTTCCAACACGACCTGGCGCTCGGTCTCGAGATCGTTTCTATCGAAGAGGGGACGCTGGGTCACGCTTGCGACGAGCTCGAGCGCGGAATCGACCTTCCCCATGGGCACAGTGCCGGCGATCGAGATCATCTCTTTGCTCGTCGTCGGATCGAAGCGGTTGCCGCAGCGTTGCATCGTCGCCGCGATCTGATGGCGCGAGAAGTCCCGCGTCGATTTGAAGATCAGGTGCTCGAGAAAATGCGCCAACCCGGCGCGGCGGGGCGGATCGTACAACGATCCCGCACGGAGCGCGAGCGCGAAACTCAGGCTCCCCGCGTGTCGCATGGGAGTGGTCACGACACGCAGCCCGTTTTGGAGGGTGTGAGTCGCTGGGTTTTGGTGTCTGCGAGGGCGGCGCATCGGGGTCCAACGTTCCTTTGGGGTTCGAGCGGCTACTGGCTAACCCCGAGGGCGGGCGGCCAGGACGGGACTTCTTCGACAAGCCCGGTCGGCTTCCGTGGCCGAGAGGGACGAAGTTATCGCATCCGAGCGAGTGGTCTGCCGGGAAGCTAAGGTTCCGAAGACCTAAGTTTTGCTTTAGGGGACAAGAAAGCTGGATGAGCCTGCGCTCGTGCCGGCTCGCGCAAGTCAGGGATTGTTCAGCGCTATTGCCGCCCGGACGAGCTCTTTGAGGGCTCCCCAATTCACTTTTTCGCCCTCATGGATGTCGATCGCTCGCCTCACGTTCCCATCTAGGCTGGAATTGAACAGCCGCGACGGGTCTTTGAGCGCGGCGCCCTTGGCGAACGTCATCTTCACGACGCTCTTATAGGTCTCGCCCGTGCAGACGATCTTGCCGTTGTTGTACCACACGGGAACGCCTCGCCACTTCCACTCCTCGACGACCTCCGGGTTGGCGCCTTTGATCAGCGCGCGAACGCGAGAAAGCATCTCACCGCGCCAATCGCCCAGCCCTTTGATCCTCGCGTCGATCTGTTGCGAAGGAGACTTCCCCTTGGGGGCAGCTGCTGTTATTCCAAATATGTCGCGGCTGACCCTCACGTGAAAATGTAGCGGCCGACCTTGAGGTCGGCCGTTGCGCTCGACGCACGCCGGCGCACCTAAAGGTACGCCGCTACATTTTGAGCTGTTAGTGCAGCGCGATGCCGGCTGGGTTGAGCATCGCAGGCCCGGACACCGACGCGTTGGGCAGGTTGCCCGTACACTGCAGATTGCCGATGTTGTTCGACGCGAACGTCGTGATGTACCCGTTGGCGAGTGCGGTTTGCGAGTTGACCACAAACACCGAGCCGAGCGGATTGATCGCGACACCGGTCGGATTGTTCACTCCCGTGCCTGCGCCGCAAATCGCGTTGACCGGCGAAAGGTTGTTCGCTCCGGGGATCCAGCCCGCGTACACGAGCACGGCATCGAATGAATTGAACTGCGGATTGTTGATGGCGACGTACAGGTTGCCGCTCGGCGAGAAGGCGATGCCCTGCGGGCTGGACAGCGCTGTGTTGGTCCCGCTGATGCTGACGGTCGGCGCGATGTTGTTGTTGCCCAGCGAGAGACCGGTCAAGGGCGGAAACTCGACCACGGAATTGCCTGTCTGGTTGGCGACCCAGATGTCATTGCTCGCGTCGAGCGTCACGAAGTCCGGGCCGGACAGACTGGTGGCGACGCCGGAGATCGTATAGCTCGCGACGTTCGAGCCGGGCGGAAAGATCGAGACGCTTTGCGCGACCTTGTCGGTGACGTAGACGTTCTTCGCCGAGTCAACCGCGATGCCGCTCGGCGCGCTAAACCCGTTGATCGTGAAGCTCGGTGCGATATTGCCCTTGCCGGCTGCGGGGAACTCGAGCACATTCGTGTTGCCGCGGTTCGCGACGTAGATCGTGCCGCTGCCATCCACGGCGATGCCGATGGGATTGACCAAGCCCGTGTTGCCACCGCTGATCTGCCGCGCCGGATTGCACGAACAGTTGGCGTTCTGGCCGTAGACGGTGACCGTGTTGTTGGTGAAATCGGTGATGTACATCGCCCCGCTCGAACTCGGCGGCGGCGGCGGCGCTCCGCTTGTGGACGAGTTGTTGCACCCGGTACCCGCCAGTAACACGGCCACGAGCGTGGCCGCCGTCACTGAGAACGCGGCGCAGCGTTGCGGCGTCATGTGAGTCTCCTTTATATTCATCCACACCGATGCGAACGGCGCAGCCTTCACCGTCGGCTCAAGCCGAACCCGCCGCTCGTTCGTTAATCTCACGTGATTGTAATGTGATTGCAGCGCTCGATTTTCAGCCCAGACTCAGCTTCGCTGTACCAGGCATCCTCCGCGCAGCACCAGAACCGCTTCGACCGGTGAGCGACGACGGCACGCTTTTGCTCCGGGTCGGTCAGTCCGACAAGGATGCTTTTGCAGACTTGTACGACCGGCATGCGCCGATCGTCTACGGTATCTGCCGCCGCATTCTTGGCGATCCGGCGAGCGCAGAGGACGTCACCCAATCCGTTTTCACGATGTTGTGGGCCAAGCCGAACGCGTTCGCAGGCGGCAATTTCTCCGCATGGATCACGCGCGTTGCGCGCAACGCCGCGCTCGACGTGCTGCGCAGCGCAGCCGTGCGCACGCGCGAGCCTGAGATGCCTGAGGACGTGGCCGCCGCGAACGACCTCGAAGACGAGGTCGTCGCGCGCGTCCAGCAGAGCGCGATCGTGGATGCGGTGCGCAAACTGCCCGACGACCAGCGCGAAGCGATCGAGCAAGCTTACTTCGGCGGCCTCTCGTACCGCGAAGTCGCCGAGCGGGCCGGCGCGCCGCTCGGCACCATCAAGAGCCGAATCCGCACTGGTCTTCGCCAGCTGTGGCAAGCGCTACAGCAGCAGGTGACGACGTGAGCACGCAGCACACGCCGGACATGGCCGACCAGGTGGCCGTCTATGCGCTCGGCGCCGTCGACGCGACGACAGGCGAATGCGCCGAGATCCGTGCGCACCTCGCCGACTGCGCGATCTGTCAGGAAGAATACCGCCAAGCTGCAGCAGCGGCTGCAGCTCTCGGGCGGTCCGCCGCGCAGGCTCCCCCCAACTCGCTGAAAGACCGCATCGTAGGGTCGTTGCCGGCGCGCGTGATACCGCTTCGCCGCGCTCGCTACAGCTGGTTCCTGCCGACGGCTGCAGCCGCGGTCGTCGTGATAGCGGTCGGGATCTTTTGGAAGACGCACGCTGTGGCGCCGCAGACGTGGGCTGTGAACTGCACCCCTGCCGCCCAGCCGTGTCGCGTCTTGGGGTCGCTCGCGACCAGCCGGCAGGGTCTCGAGCTTCGCCTCCAAGGGCTCGCCGCATTGCCGGCCGGCGAGCAGTACCAGACTTGGCTCATCCTGCCCAAGACCGCACCAAAGCCGGAGCCGGTCTTCTCACCCGATGCCCGTGGCAACGGCGATGTGCTGATCCCCGAAGCACCGTCGAAGGGTGCGATCGTCGCGGTCACAGTCGAGCCGACTGGCGGGTCGCTCAAGCCCACGACCAAACCGATTCTCGCCGCGACGATCGAGTGAGGTAGAGGCTTTAAGCGACCGCGTGCGCGCGTGCGATCCCCGCGACGCTCGACGTTTTGCTTTCCTTTAGATACACGTCCGCCGGACAGACTTCGTCGATGAGCACGGCGTGTGCGAGCTCATCTAAGAACGGCAGCTCTTCTGGAGCGATCTTCGCAAGCCCGAACATTCCTAGCGAGACGAGATCCTTCGCAAGCGCGAGCACGTCGACGCCCTCGACGCGTGCGGCCAACCCATCCTTGGCCACTGTCTCTTGCAGCGCGTGGTAGGCTGCCTGATCCAAGCGAGGGATACAACGCAACGCTTGATCGCACGTCTCCGGATCGTAGGTCAGGCCTTTCCAGAAAGCCGCTAAGGCAAGCGCCCTCTCCGGCGTGCTCCCGTCTGCGCTGCGCATCTCGACGTACTCCCGAATGCGCGCCTCGGTGAAGACCATGGATAAGAGATTCGGGAGATCATCCGCATCCGCGCCGTCTAGCTGTGCGAGCGGCTGTCCGTGCACGTCGTACAGCATGCCGTCTCGCTCGACGAAGAACGCCGGCACTTGGAGCAGCTGCTCGGCATACCGCTCAAGATCGAAGCGCTCGTCGAGCGACGCCGGACCTGGGCCGGTACGATCGGCGTCCGTTTCGAGCCAGGCCGCGTAGCGATTCGACTTGTAACCCGTGGCGACGCCTTCGGAGAAAGGTGACGCGGCGAACATCGCGGCGACGATCGGACCCGCGCGATTGCCGAGCACGTACTTGCGCGCGAGGTCCGCGTCGTCCCCGTAGTCCAAGCTCACTTGCGCCGCAGCTGTCCGCGTCATCATATCCCACGCGCGCGGCCCACGCTTTCCGAGATACGGCCGCATGATCGCGTAACGTTGTTTATCGATCCACGATTGCGCGTCTCGATCGCAGAGCGGGTCGAATCCAAGCCCGATGAAGAAGATGCCAAGCTCGTCCGCACAGCGGTGCAGGTCGGTGATGAACGTGCAAAGTGCCCCCGCGTTGTCCGCGAGTTCGAGCTCGGGAAAACCTGAAAACTCGATTTGCCCGCCCGGCTCTAAGGTGATGTCTCCGTAGGGCATGCGCACCGCGATGATGTGCGATCGTTCTAGAGCGGGGACGCCACCCGATGCGCACAGCATCTCCAGCAGCTGCGCGACGCGACCTTTTTGGATGCGCGTCAGCGCATCGCGCTCGTAGCCGATCACTTCGTACTCGATACCGACACGCCAGGCATGCACTGGCTTTTGGTGTGCGCGGAGAAACTCACGCACCGCCTCGACATCGAGTTTGGGTGGGGCAAGCGCGGGACCGCCGAGTTCGCGCCGAGGAATAGGTTGTTGCATTAGGAAAGCGTGCCTGATGAGCCCTGAAACGTTGGCATCACGGGCTGTCGAGCGCCTCCGTTCCGTTCGGGCGCAGACTGTTCAACTTTTCGAGTTGGCGACCTCCGAGGCGGTCCTGCGCTCCGAGCCAATGCCGGGATTTCGTCCGCTGCTCTGGCATCTTGCCCACATCGGCGTGTACCAAAACTATTGGATGCTGCAGCGGTGCGCCGGACAAGCCAGCATCAACCCGCTCTACGACATCTATTTCGACCCGATCAAGACGCCCCAAAGGGAAGCGCCGGTTCTCCCGGAGCGAGCCGAGATCGACGCCTATCTCGACGAGACGCTCGAGCGCGTGGAAGCCTTCGTGGAGCGCGCGGATCTCGACGCGCCGCAGCCGGATGGGCGGCTGAGCCCGGCCTACGCGCTCGGACTCGTCTACGAGCACGAGTGCCAACATCAGGAGACGATCGCGTTCGTGATGCAGACGCTGCCGTTCTCGCAGAAGAAAGACGGTCCGCCGCCGCTTTCGGGAACGCGCGGCGCCGCAGCGGCCGAGATCTTCGTGCCGAAAGGTCAGGCGCAGATCGGCGCGCGCCCGTTTGGTTTCGCGTACGACAACGAATTGCCGCCGCAGACGATCGAGTTCGAGAGTTTCTTCATCGATCGGGACCTCGTCACGAACGGCGAGTACGCTCAGTTCGTGGAACGCGACGGCTATGGGATCCGAGAATTATGGAGCGATGACGGTTGGGCGTGGAAGCAAGAAGCCGGGGTGACGCTGCCCCTCGGTTGGTCGGCGCCCCCGTTGCGCGAGCGCGGCTTCTTCGGCGAAATCGAGCTGCGCGAAGATGCGCCCGTGACCGGCGTGTCGTGGTACGAGGCTCAGGCCTACGCAGCGTTTCGCGATCGGCGGTTGCCGACCGAATTCGAGTGGGAGGTCGCGGCCGCATGGGACCCGGCGCGCGGCCAGATGCGGCGCTTCGTCTGGGGCGATGACGAGCGTTTCGAGCGCGAGCAGCCGCTCAGCTTCTCGACCCATCCCGTCGGCTCTAGGCCGGATAGCACGAGCGCGCTCGGCATGCACGACGCGTGCAACAACCTATGGCAATGGACGTCATCAGCATTTTTGGGCTATCCCGGATTTGCCGCATATCCATATCCCGAGTACTCGCAACTCTGGTTCGACTCGGATCATTATGTGGCGCGCGGGGGCTCCTGGTACACGTTTCCAGCCATCACCCGGACGAGTTTCCGGAACTTCTACCGGCGCCATTTCAGGCCGGCCTTCATTGGTATCCGCTGCGCGCGCGACGCGCGATGACCTCTGGCTCGACCGCGCGATCGACCGGTACCACGAGTTGTGTGCCGACCCGTCGCTCGCGGGTCCGCAGGTCGTCCGTGATTTCGCGCAGGCGCAAGTCTCCGCTGGTCTGACCTTCGGCGGCGCGGTGCAATGCCGCTCGCTGCGCCCCGCGTTCGTCACCCATGAAAGACTCGCGGCCCTGCGTCGAGCGGTTCGCGATTTTCGAGCTTGCATCGGCATCATCGAGCGGCGCGCGCTCTCCGACGCCTCGCTCGCCGCCCGGCTCGGCTTGAACGCCGCCGAGCGAGCCCTGATCGAGATCGACCCGGGGTACGAGGGCGCGACGGTCGTCTCGCGGCTCGACACGTTCTTCGACGCAGCACCGCGCGTCATCGAGTACAACGCCGACAGCCCCGCCGGCATGTCCTATCAGGCCGGGCAGGCCGAACTCATGCGTGCCTTACCGGTGTTCGCCCGGTACGCGCTTGAATACGATTGCGAAGAGCTTCGCGCCGACGTCGCCTTGCGTGAGACGCTCGTGTCGGTCTGGCGAGAGTTCTGTACGCGTAAGCAACTGCCAGCGCGCTTGCCGAGCGTCGCGATTCTGGATCTCGCCGGCGCGGCCACGAGCACGGAGTTCGCCCTCGTCTCGCACGACCTCGAGGCGCACGGGATGTCCTCGTGCATCGCGACGCCCGACGATCTGCGCTATGAAGGCGGAAGCCTTTATGCCTTCGGCAGGCAGATCGATCTCGTCTACAAGCGCCTCCTCGTCGCCGACTTCATCGAGCGCTACGATCTGACACATCCGCTCGTGCGGGCCTATGCGGACGGCGCGGCATGCGTAGTGAGTTCGTTCCGCTGCACGATCGGGCACAAGAAACGCGTCTTGGCCGAGTTGTGCTACCCGGGCAACGCGGCCTGGTTCACCGAGGCCCAGCGCACTGCGATCGCGCAGCTCGTGGCGCCGACCTGGGCCGCGCGCGACGTCGATGAGGAGCGGCTGATCGCCGAGCGCGAAGAACTCGTGCTCAAGCCGAACGATGCGCACGGCGGCGAGAACGTGCTCTTAGGCTGGGAGTGCGACGAGCAGACCTGGTGCGAAGCGGTCACGCATACGAGAACGGCGGACTACGTCGCGCAGCGTCGGGTGCGCCCCCCGCTCGGCACTTATCCTGTGTTCGACGCGACTGCGCCGGAGCGTGGAGCCAAGCCGACACCGCTCATCGAGGACCGCAACGCATATGTCTTCCGCGATGAGCTCGGCGGCATCTTGACGCGCCTATCTTCGACCGGCATCATCAATGTGTCGCGCGGTGGCCAGGCGATTCCGACCTTCGTGTTGCGGCCCCGAGAATAGCAGAATCTATGCGGCGCGCAACGCGATGCTCGCGTTGAGGCCGCCGAAACCGAAACTGTTCGAGAGCACGAGCGGCTGCCGCATCGAGAGCGGCGTGCCGGGCGCATACCGCAGGTCGCAGCCTTCGCCCGGCTGTTCCAAGTTCACGAGCGGCATAACCGTGCTCTCCCGGATACCGATCGCGCAAAGCGCAGCTTCAACGGCACCCGTGGCCCCAAGCGCGTGGCCCATCATCCCCTTGATGGCTGAAACGGTGACGTTGTCGGTGCGAGGGCCGAGCGCCGCGCGGATCGCCTTGCTCTCGGTCGGGTCGTTGAGCAGGGTGGACGAGCCATGCGCGTTGACGTGCACCACCTCGCTCGGATCGGCGCCCGCTTCTTTGAGCGCCGCGAGCATCGAGCGTGCGGCCTCGCGCGCATCGGGACGTGGCGCAGTCATGTGCTGGCCGTCGTTCGTCAAGCCGAAACCTGCGATCTCCGCGTACGGCAGGACGCCTCGAGCTAGCACGTCTTCCTCGCGTTCCAGGAGCAAGAGACAAGCTGCCTCCGCCATGACGAACCCGTCGCGCCGCGCGTCGAAGGGCCGGCTCGCAGTCGCCGGGTCATCGTTGCGGGTCGACATCGCGCGGATGAGATCGAAGGCGCCGAAGGTCAGCGGCGCGAGCGGAGCCTCGGCGCCGCCGGCCAGCGCACGACGACAGACGCCGTCGCGCACCGCGCGAAAGGCGTCCCCGATCGCCACGGCGCCGGCCGCACACGAGTTGGAGTTCGCGATGGACGGACCGTGCAGCCCGAAGTGGATCGCCACGTTGCAACACGACGCGGCGCCGAACACGGAGAGCGCGAGCATGGGATGCACCGCTTTGAGGCCGGCTCGCTGATACGCTTCGTACTGGCGCTCTGCGTAGACCACCCCGCCGAGCGCGCTCCCGATCCAGATGCCGAAGTCAGGGTCGCCGCAGCGCGGCGTGAAAGCCGCATCGTCGAAGGCGAGCTGGGCTGCCGCGATCGCGAACTGGCTGAAGCGGTCCGTTCGCTGGATCTCCTTGCGATCGAGCAGCGCAGCAGGGTCGAAGTCGTTGACCTGGCCCGCAACTTTCGAGCGGAACGGGGTCGCGTCGAAGCGGTCGAGCTGTTGCACAGCTTTGCGCCCACAGAGCGCGCCCTGCCAGAGCTTCGCCCGGCCGATGCCGAGGGGCGTGACGGCGCCGATGCCGGTGATGAAGACGCGCTCAGCCATGTCGCTCCTCCGCGATGGCTTTGATGCAGGCGAGCGTCCGGCTCGCGATCGGTTCGATGAACAGGCGCGCTGCGATGTGCGCGCCGAGCGCCGTGCGGACGAGCGGACGGCTCAGCGTCGCCAGGTCGTGGCTGATCGTGAGCCGCGTGCCGCGTGCTGTGGGGTCGAAGATCCACGCCACACGCATGCCGGTGGTCGGACCGTTCACGTGCGTGAATTCGATCCGCGGGATCTGCGGCAGCAGATGGACAGCCGCGGTCCAGCGGACAGGTACGAAATCGCGGCGCGCGCCCATCTCGCAGATGCAGTCATCGCCATTGCGCTCGAGCACGCGGACGTAGCGATAGTGCGGGAGCATGCTGGCCCAGCGGCTCACGTCATGGGCGACGTCGTAGATGAGCGCGGCGGGAGCTTGGATGTCGATCGATTGGCGCAGCATCATGCGACGAGCAGTTTCCACAAGACCTTGGGCGCGAGTGCGCGCCTTGCTGGGACGAGATCGCTCACCGCTGCGAGCAGCGTGTGCGCGAGCTCGGCGTCGGTCCGCAAGCCTCGCAGCGCGTGCTTCCGCAGCCAGCCGAGCCGGATGATCGCGCGAACGAGCGCACCGAGGCGGCGGCGGGGCGAGACGATAGCGTCCCACGCGCTGCGGTATTCGCGCGCGACGCGATCCGGCGTGACGCCCGCGAGCAGCGAAGCCGTTGCTCGCGCGGATGGAGCGCTGAGTTTCAGCGCCGTGGCCACGCCTTGGCCGGTGAACGGATCGAGCAGCTCTGCTGCATCGCCCGTGAGGAGCACGCGATCGCGCATCACGTTCGCCGCGCGATAGGCGAGCGGGCCGACGGCGACCACCCGCTTCATCTTCTTCGCCTCGAAGCGCAAGGCTCCGCAGGTCAAGGACGTGACGAATGCGTCGGCGCGACTGAGCGGCGCCGGTCGAGGGAGCACGAGCATGCTGTTGACGGCAGCGCTGCCGAGGGGGTTACGCGCGTAGTACCCGTCTCGTGCGACGTACATCTCGAGCTCTTCGGACTCGGAAGATTCGTTCAGTTCGCCGCCCACGGCCCAGCGTCCGCGGCGATCACTCTTTCGGGCGAGCCCACAACGATGCGCCACCGCAGACCATGCACCGTCCGCGCCCACGAGGAGCCGCGCACCGAGCGAGGCTTCGCTTCCCGTCGCATCCCGGAAAAGCACGCGCATCTGACGTGGCCCATCCTGCGCTTGCATGAACGAGCCGTGGACGAGCTGTGCGCCGGCCGCGCGCGCGGCTTCCAGCAGCCTCGCGTCGAGAACGTCGCGCGCCAAAGACCGCGCGCCGTCGCCGGGAAGATCGAAGCGCACGTGCTCGCCGAATCCGTGTAGAGCGATGCGGCGGATCGGGTGCGCCCCTGCGAGCACGCGCTCTGCGACACCGAGTTCGTGCAGTGCATCTACCCCGCCCGAGCAGAGGTAATCGCCGCATGCCTTCGGCCGCGGAAACCGCGAGCGGTCCAGCAGCACGGCGTCGTATCCCATTCGCGCCAACCGCAACGCAAGCGTCGAGCCAGCCGGACCTGCCCCCACGATGATGACGTCGTGCATCTATGCGAGCCCTGAGACGAGCGTCATCCGATACCAAGGATGCGTCCGCACTGCGGCCGTGCGCCATCCAGCCTCGCGCGCGAGTTCGCGGAGCTCGGCCGGCGTGTAGGCTCGCCGCACCGAGAGCGGCGCGTCGTTGCGGACGAGCGGATTGGTCGTGAGGATCGGGAAGGCGACGGAGGCCAAGGCCCACGCGATCGCGCTACGACGAAGATCGTTGACGATGACCCGGCGGCCGACACGCGCCAGCTCGCGTAGGACCACGACCGCGTCGGCTCCATCGAAATGATGGAGCGCGAGGTTCATCATCGCCAGATCGAAACTGTGGTCTGCGAACTCGAGCCGTCGCGCGTCGCCTCTGACGAAACGCACGCCCTCACGTCCTTGCTGCGCCCGAGCAGCGGCGTCGAGAGCCGGCTGAGATCGGTCGAGCGCCGTGCAGTCGGCTGCCACGCCTCTGGTCGCGAGATACTGGACCAGCCGAGCGGAGAGATCGGCGCCTCCGGCAGCCACATCCAGG
>DASPVP010000093.1:0-11776 GCA_035622315.1 Candidatus Acidiferrales bacterium
GCCCGCCATGAAGTAGAGCAGCGCGGGGAAGTACGGTAGGTTCGACGTCCAATACGTCCAGCCCGAGAGAAAGCCGGCGAACGGGCCGAAAGCGCGCTTGCTCCAGACATAGAGGCCGCCCTCGTCCGGGTGTCGCGCGGAGAGGAACACCACGACGAGCGAGAGCGGTACGAACATACACGCGCAGCCCAGCAGCCAGACGATGAGGGAACTCGCGCCGGTGGATGCCGCAGCCGCTACCCACTGCAGATTCGACGCCGCGACGACGAAGAACAGGGCGACGTCGGCAAGACCGAGGCTGCGCTTGAGAACCGGCTGTTCGGTCATACCATGTACGTCTTCGGCGGATCTGTTTGCGCGAGGATCGGGCGGTCGATTTTGAAGCCGGAGATGTCCGCCGGAGTCTGCCCGTCGAGGAGGAGTTCTGAGAGCGTCTTGCCGATGACCGACGCGAACTTGAATGCATGGCCCGCGCCGATGGCGATCGCAGCGTTCGCGTGCCGAGGCAGCGTGTCGATGATGAAGTCACGATCGGGTGGGAGCGTGTAGAGGCACGTCTTCGTGTAGATGACGGGTCCGAGCGCGCTGGGAAGGTAGCGGCGCATGAATGCGTCGACGCGCGCGGCGTTTTCCGGGTCGGGCTCGAAGCTGCGCGTATTCGGGTCGACGGGTTTTCCGCCCGCATCTTGCGCGACTTTCACGCCCTGCTCGCCGAACACCGGGAAGCCGTAGAAGCTGGGGTCGTCCATCCAGATCCACACCGGGAATCGTTCGGGCGAGAACCGCGCGAGATCGGGCGCCGCGAAGTACGTGACTTGTTCTTTTGTGACTTCGAGCGGCAGATGCATGTCGAAATGCGACAAGGCTTCGTTCGACCACGGGCCTGCTGCGATCGTCAACGTGCGGCTGCGGTAGGGCGTCTCACCAGAGAGCACCTCGAACTCGCCGCCTGTGGCTCGCACGTACGTGACCGGCGCGCGCTCGCGCAGGAGCGCGCCGTGTTCGCGGGCCATGCGCTGGTGCGCGGCGTTCGCCCGAGCCGCCATCGCGATGCCACCTTGCTCTTGGTACACGCCGTGGATCGTATCGTCGAGCTCGAACGCCGGCCAGCGGCGCATGATGGCGGTAGCGTCGAGATGATCGAAAGCCACGCCGCACGCGCGCATGCTCTCCATGTACGTCTCGAGCGGGATCGCGCTCTCGCGAGGGCCGAGATCCAAACCTCCAGTGCGCAGCACGACGCGTTCGCCTGCGTCTTCCTCCAGTGCGGCCCATGCCTCGTAGGCCCGCTTCGCGAAGGCCACGTAATCGGGGCGATGATAGGACAGGCGGATGATGCGCGAATGATCTTGCGACTCGCCGCGGACGTGACCGAGTTCGAACTGCTCGAGCCCTAGGACGTCCGCGCCGGCGCGCCGCGAGAGCCAGTACGCGGCGCCGCTGCCGATGCCCCCGAGCCCGAGGACGATGTGCTCGTAGTCCGTTCGCACGACGCGTCCTAGTCGCTTGTGACGTCGAGCGTTCCCAAACGCTCCCGAATGTAGCGCCGGATGTCCAGGCTCAGACTCTCCATCGGAGCGTAGAAACCGGAGCGGAACTTGCGCGAGCTCATGCCGCGCTGCACGCCCTCGCAAATCGTCCAGTCTTGGCGGTTGACGACATCCCAGAACTCGACGGCGTCCGACGGGTCGAATCCCGGTTTGCTCATTTCGGCTGGATGGAAGAGAAAATCGCAGATAACAGTGGTGCGCTGCGCGTCGTGCGGCCACAGCGTGAACGCGGCCGCATGATCCGCGGCGAGGCTCAGCATGCAGTTCGGATAGATGAGCTCACCCTTGTGCCGCGTCCGCTCGTCGTCGTCGAGCTCGGGAAAGGGTTTGCGATCGGTCTTGCCGCTGAAGGTGAAGGTGAAGGCACCATCTTTGTGTGGGATGCCACGGTCCCAGTCGAGTTCGCCGCCACCCCCTTTCTTGAAGGCCGGCACGATATCGCACAGCTCGGGATGAACGCCGCCGCAATGATAGCACTCGTTGTAGTTCTCGAGGATCACTTTCCAGTTCGCGGCGACCTCGTAGACGATGCGCTGCGCGGTGCGCAACTGCTCGAGAGGATAGCGGCGCACCCGCTCGGGGATAGGCCCGAGCTGTTCGGCCAACGACTCCGCACGGTCAGATGGATCTGACAGATTCAAAAAGAAAAAGCCGCCCCACGTGTCGATCCCGATGTCGTAGAGCGAGAACTCGTCCTTGTAGAACTGCTCGTTGTCGCCCAGATAAGGCGCTGTTCGCAAAGCGCCTTCGAGCGTGTAAGTCCACGAGTGGTACGGACATCGAATCGTGCGAGCGAAAGTGCCCTGCGGCGTGAGCGTGCCCGCGCCTGCTGCGGTTTGCGGCTTGGGTGAATCGAGGACAAGACGGCAGCCGCGGTGTCTGCACACATTGTAGAAGGCCCGCAAGTCCCCGCGCTCCGTGCGCACCACGAGCGCCTCTTCGCCGGCGAGGTTGAGCACGAGGTAGTCGCCTGCGTCGGGCAGCTGCTCGCTGCGCCCCGCGCAGAACCAGTCGTGGAAGAAAATGCGCTCCCGCTCGATCGCGAAGATCTTCGGCGAGAAATAGAACTCGCGCGGCAATGTTGCTTCGAGGGCCGTTCTCACGCAGCCCGGATTCTTTTCCCGACCCGAAAAGGCTTCTTCCAGACGCCTCGCGGGTGTCACACCGCTGTAGGGGGCGATAGCATATCGCCCCTCACACAGAGGTTACGCTGCCGCGGGCAACGACCGCAGACGGAAGCTTAACCCCAGCAGCATGATGCCGTACAGCAGCGCGTAGAAGCCGAACAGATACGCGAGCGTCAGCACGCCGGCATACGGGCGCCAGATGAGCAGCACGCCGAACGCCACCGAGATGATGCCGCTGAGCACGAACAACCAGTCGTTCGGGATCGACTTGCGCATCTCGATCGATACGACGAGCTGGATCACGCCGGTGACGATGGCCCACCAGGCGACGAGCAGCACGAGCGTGAGCGCCAAGACGGTCGGGTAGAACACTGCGCACACGCCCACGGCGAGGCCGAACAAGCCCATGAGGACGAGCAGGAAGCGCTGCGCTCCCGGCAGCCCCCAACCGAACGCCGCGACGAATGCGAAGATGCCTTCGATGAAAGCGAAGGCTGCGATGATGATGACGAAAGCATACGCTGTCGCCACAGGCCAGACAAACGCGAGAATTCCAAAGAGTATCGCTAACGCTCCGCGCAGCGCAGGGATCCACCAGTTCTGCCTCAGTTGCGCGATCATGGATTCTCCTTGACGGCTATCGTCGCCGTCCGGTCACGAGACTCAAGTAATAGAGCAATGTGAGCAACGCTTGCGCCGCCGCCGCGACATACGTGAAGGCGGCGGCGTTGAGCACCTTTCTCGCGCCCTCGACCTCCTGCTGGCTGACGAGCACGCCGTTCGTGGTGAGCAGTTGCATGGCGCGACTGCTGGCGTTGAGCTCGACAGGCAACGTGAGGAGCGCGAACACGACCGATGCTCCGAAGAGGATGATGCCGCCCCACACGAGGTTCAAGTTCGACAAGAACCAACCCGCGATGAAGAGCAGCGGCCCTACCCATCCGCCGAGGCTCACGGCAGGCACCATCGCACCGCGCAATCGCATCGGCACGTAGCCCTGGGCGTCCTGTACCGCATGACCAATCTCGTGCGCGACCACGGCGACCGAGGCCACCGAAGGCTGCACCGATGTTTGCGAGAGATTGATCGATTTGTTCGACGGGTTGTAGAAGTCCGTGAGCGATCCCGGGATGTTGTTGACCGCGAGGTGTAGGCCCGTGCGCTGCATGAGCAGCTGCGCGACTTGCGCTCCCGAGATGCCGGTCGAGGTCGGCACGCGCGCGTATCGCGCGAACGTGCCCTTCACCATGGCTTGCGCCCACAAGGCGAGCAAAAGCCCTGGGATCGCGAAGAGCATGTATTGCGTGTTCCAGAAGAACATAGCCCCCGTCCCTATGCCAAGCGGCTGATCGACCCCTCCGGCGCTACGGACGCTTATTGCGTCGCGGCCTCCGGCCGTTTTGCTCGGCAGGGACCCATCGCTCCGCCCAACCGGCAAGCGCGCGGACGGTCGCATCGAGCTCCGTCCCGGACTTTGTCAGCGCGTAGGCGACCCTCACCGGCGGACCGGGATCCACCGAGCGCGTCACGATGCCGCAGTGCTCGAGCTCGCGCAGCCGTTCGGAAAGCAGCCGAGAGGATACGCCGGGCACTTCCAGCGCGATCTCGTTGAAACGACTGCGTCCCGCCATGAGCGCGCGGACAATCGCGCCGGTCCAGCGCCGGCCGATGAGTTCGACCGCGCGGTGGAAGCGCGGA
Organism: Candidatus Acidiferrales bacterium; assembly: GCA_035622315.1. GTDB lineage: Bacteria > Vulcanimicrobiota > Vulcanimicrobiia > Eremiobacterales > Eremiobacteraceae > JAJPHJ01. The sequence continues at coordinate 4,376 of DASPVP010000093.1, forward strand.
CAAAAACCGCTTATCTTCTCGGCTTTGTGGGTACCCGCCATCACAACCCCTTGACAACTGTTTCGGCTTAATGATAACCTTTCCCTACCGAGTTACTAAAAGTAACTAAGGGACGGAAAATCACCCATTTGAAGGAGCAGATCATCTCATGGCAGCCGCAATCCTCATCGCCCGGCTCGTGCTCGGGCTCGGCATGGCAGCGCACGGCGCGCAAAAACTCTTCGGTTGGTTCGGAGGCTACGGCCTTAAAGGCACAGGCGGATTCTTCGAAACGCTCGGATTCCGCCCTGGCCCGCTCTTCGCATTCGCAGCAGGGCTCGGCGAGTTCGGTGGCGGCGTGCTGACCGCGCTTGGCCTCGGAGGCCCGGTCGGCCCGGCGCTCGTCGTCGTGGTCATGCTCGTCGCCATCCTCACGGTGCACGCCGGTCATGGCTTCTTCGTGAGCAAGAACGGCGTCGAGCTTCCCCTCACCTACATCTCAGGCATGCTCGTGATCGCGTTGTCGGGTGCGGGTCCTTATTCGCTCGATGCGCTCTTGCGCATCGGCGATGTTTGGCCCGCAGACGCTGCATGGATCGCGATTGGCGCGGCGGTCGTCCTCGCGGTGCTCAACCTCGCCGTCCGTCGCCCGAAACGCCAAACCGAAGCGGCTGCTTGACCGCAGCGGCTGCACTCGCGCGGCGCGCTTCGTCGCGCCGCCGAGTCCATCTCGTTCCGTTCTTTACGTCATCGAATAGAGAAACGGGGACTGCGCATCCGCGTAGCCCTGCGCGAAGGCCGCGTCGATGCCATCTTGATGGTTGAACCCCATCGTCACCACCGCAAGCGGCGTGCGCGGCCGGATGACCCTTAGCACGAGCGGCCGCCACGCGCTCGCCTGCAGGCTGCGGAGATAGGCCTGCACGGTTGGGTTCAGCCAGGACAAGTCGCGATTGCGACCGAGCAGATTTTTCGCGATCGCCAACCCGATGTCGTCTTGCAATATCTGCTCGTGCATCAAGGCATAGGCTTCTTGCAGCACGCCGGGCAGCGTCGCCTCGTTATGCGGCAGCTCGTTCGTGGCGGTGCCGGTCAAGATCGTGATGTCCCAAGCGCCTGCATCGGCCGCGAGGCTCACGGAAAGATTGTTGACGACGCCGCCGTCGACGTAGAGCGCCATATCGCCCGTCTCCGCGTGGCGGACCGGCACCGGTTTGAAAACGCCCGGCATCGCCGCGGACGCGACGAGCGCATCCTCGACGTTGTCCTGCGTGAGCTCGTGGTGGAGCGGCAGTTGCGGGAGCAAGGTCGGCGCCGCGGGTTCTCCGGCAAGGCGAGGTCGCGGCTGCACGCGCGCGAGGAAGCGGCTCGTCGCGGCGGCAGCATCGGAGCCGGCGAACCGGTAGAACGCGTCGGAGGCCATGCGCGTGATGTTCGTGGCGGAGATGAGCAGGCTTGAGCGGAGGTTCGTGATGTCGAGCGGATACTGCCGCACGAGGGCGCGAACGCCGGCATCGCTCGACGCGCCACCAAGCTGCGCGATATCCTCAGGCGATCCCGCCGCTGCGAGCGAAGCGCGCGCGCGGTTGAAATAATGGAGGTTCGAGGGAAAGCCAAGTCGTGACGCCTGTTGCACGTCGACCGCTGCATCGACGATGTCTTGCACTGCTGGCTGCAAGCGGATGACATCGGCTTGCGCCATCCCGTGCCAGAGCGTCTCGAGTTGCGCGATCGACGTCACCGTGCCCAGCGCGGCGAACGCCGCGTTGATGGCGCCTGCCGACGAGCCGCATACGACTTCGAAGGGCGGATCCGCGCTCGCGATGTCGCGATAGAGCCATTTCAGCGCGCCGGCTTCGTAGGCGCCCCGCGCACCTGCGCCTGAGAGCACGAGGGCGCGGACCGCTCGCTCAGGCGGAGGCAACGGATCCCACGGCGGCTTTGCGGCGCGAGGTGCTCCAAGCGCGCTGACCCCCGCAAGGACGGAGAAAAACGTTGAACGCGAGATGGTCATCGCGGCGGACCAAGTTTTGCTTTGAGCTCTGCAAGCGCCTGCCCGCCCATCGGCGCTCGATCTGTCTATTCGATCGCGGGTGCTTGCGCCGCTACCGGGCGGTCGTAGCGGCGGAGATCCGGGAACAACCAGCTGCAGAGCAAGATCACCACGATCGTCGCAACCCCGCCGAGCACGACCGATGCTTCCGTTCCGAGCAGTGCGGCTACGGTTCCAGATTCGAATGCTCCCAGTTCGTTGCTTGCGCCGATGAAGACGTTCTCAACCGCGTTGACCCGGCCGCGCATCGCGTCGGGCGTTCCGAGCTGCACCAAGACGCTGCGGATGACCATGCTCACCATATCGAAACCGCCCGTGAGCGCCAGCGCCACAAGCGAGACGGCGAAGATCTTGGAAACCCCGAACACGATGGTGGCGAGCCCGAAGCCGGCCACGCACCACAAGAGCACGGGACCCGTGTTGCGCTCGATGGGCTTGCGCGAGAGGAACGCTGCAACAAGCGCAGCTCCCACGCCCGGGGCGGCGCGAAGTGCGCCGAACCCCACGGGTCCCACGTGGAGTATGCTGACGGCATAGACGGGCAAGAGCGCCGTCGCTCCGCCGAAGAGCACGGCGAAAAGGTCGAGCGAAATCGCTCCCAAGACGATTTTCTTCGAAAAGATGAAGTGGATGCCCATCGAAGCGGCCCGCGCGAGCGACTCCTCGGCATGTCCGTCTGCCTGCAGCTTGGGGAGAAAGGCAAAACCTGCGGCGGCGACCGCGTAGCACGCGGCGGCGCCGGCAAAGGCGATCGGCGTAGCGATCGCGATGAGCGCACCGCCGAGCGCAGGACCGGCGATGCCCAAGAGCTGCGCGACTGATTGCGAGAAGGCGGTGGCCCGCGCGTAGTGGTGTGTCTCCACGACGTTCACGAGCAAGGTGCGCGTCGCGGGGTCGCCGAGCGCGTGGGCGATGCCGATGATCGCGACCGCCGCGAAATACGCGCTCACCGAATGCGAACCGGCGAGCGTCAACGCGATGAACAGCCCGAGCGCGAGAACCTCGGCGATGGTCGTGAACAAGCAAACGAGGCGGCGGTCGACGCGATCCGCCAAGAGCCCTGCGGGAATCGCGAGGACGAGCTGCGGCACGAAGAGGGTGAGCCCGACGAGGCCTAAGTCGAACGGCCGATGGCGCAACGCAAAGATCTGCCAGCCGATCGCCACGGTTTCGATCGAGAAGGCCAATACGGAACTCTGGCGCGCTACGAAGTACGCCACGAAGTCGCGCTCGCCGAACAATCGCCGCACTAGGGAGCGTCAGGCTCGAGCGTGCTCAAGACCCCCTTGTGGCGCGCGATAGCGGCTTCGAGCTGCAGGCAACGCCGCTCGATGACATCAGCCTCTGCCTGTGCTCCCGATCGATGCAGCGCCTCGATGCTGCCCGCCCGCATGACCGATTGGGTCTGGAAGTGCTGTGCCGCATACTGCATGTGTAGCAGATAGAGCTCGCTACGGGCTTGATCGATGCGCGACTGCAAAGCCGCGATCTCTCGCTCCAGGCCCTCAATCTCACTCTCCACGCGCAGCTCGCAAGTTTTCGATCCGTTCCCGCAAAGAGCGTTCCTCGCTGACAAGCTCGTGATAGCGTACGCGCAGCGCATCGCTCTTCGATCTTGCCTCAGCGAAGCGCCGCGTCTGGTCGTCGAGCCGGCCTTCTGCGGCCGCACCGATGCCGGCCTCCTCGGCGTGCTGCGCGCGCAAGGACACGATCGAGGCGCGCAGCTGCTCGAGCTGGGCGGCAAGCAGGTCGCGCTGCGCGCGCAGCCGAGCGGCGGGTTCCACGCTCATGCTCTTCGCGCCGCGACTTCCACCTCTTCCAGACCGCCGGATTCGGCTTCGAGCACCTCTTGGGTCGGCGGGAAGTGGATCTGCGCGATGAGCGTCGGTATGATGGCGGTCGCGATCACCACGGTGACGAGCACGCTGTATTGCAGGCCATCGATGTAGTGATGGCTGAGCCCGTAGAGACTCGAGATGGTGCCGAAGGTCAGCCCGGTGGCCATCATGAGCGTCAGATAGGTCGCGTCCGTCGCGGTATATCGGAAGCGTCGCGTTGCTGGCCACACGCCGGCGAACTTGGCCAGCACCTTGACGCAGAAGAGAGCGCCGATCATCTTGATGCCGGCGACGACCTGGACGAGCGATACGTACGTCCCCGCTTTGATGAAGTAGAAGGGTGTCAGCAAGCTCATGGTGGTCGTGCGCAGCTTGCGCGCGAGCTCGATGTGCGAGAGCAAAAAGCCCGCTGACACGAACCCCAAGATGTACGCGGGGAGGACACCCTCGCTCTTTGCGAGCGTCGCAAGACCCGCCAACAGAAAGATGATGGCGAAGAGCAGTCGAGATCCTGGTTCGCTCACGCGGTCGCCGAGGCGTAAGAACGCGACCGGCAGCAGCTTCGGCAAGAGGACCGCGGCGACGATCGAGACGGCGATGAAGAGCGCCAGCCAGCCGTTATAATCCGCGAAGAGCAGCCCGAGGGCGAGCACGGTGCCAAGATCCGTAATGAAACACGCCGCGAGAATCAGCTGGCCGAACTCCTTGCCTGCAAGTCCCGATTCCAACATGACCGCGTAGACGACCGCGACCGACGTGGTCGACATCGCAACGCCGGCTACCTTGGCCGCCGCGAGCGACCAATGGCCTCCGTAGAACGCGAACGCGAACGCGGCGACGAACGGGAAGAAGAAGGAGACCACCCCGATGAGGACGGCGGGGCGCCACTGCCGTTGCAAGATAGTCGGATTGATTTCCGATCCGGCGAGAAACGTTAGCATGATGCTGCCGAAACCGGCGACGAAATCGATCCACGTATTCGTGCTGAGCGCGATGAAGTTGCCGGCGAGAATCCCGAGGATGATCTCGATAAGCGCGGCAGATATCTTGAAACGGATGGCGAGCAGCGCGCCTACGAAGGCGAGCCCCATCCAAACGGCGGCGAGCAACCAGATATTGTCAAGCGCGGCCAAATGCCCGAACGTCGGCATAAAAAAACCTCCTGCGAGCGCATCGCGTCGTCAGGAGTCATCGGCCATGCGGCAGTTCGGCCAAACGCCGGGCGGACTCCACCGCCTCCAGTCTGGCCTACGCATCAACGGGGCGCCATTCCTGGTCGCTTTGCGAGCGCAGTAGCTGCGGTTACGTCACTTGTCCGCTGATCACTGGGACGAACCAAACCGCGTAGCCGTTCGGGTCTTTGACGGTCGCAATCATCTGATCGAACGCCGCGCGTGCCGATTGGCTTGAGTACGAGGTCAGCTGGCCGATCGACTCTACGTAGCCATCGCGCCAGGCTTCGAAGATGCTGGCCATGACGTCGCGCGGAACGCGAAGGGGATCGACCACGACGTAGTCGATCGCGATATCTTTGAGTCCGAGGGCGGCGAACATCGCGAAGGTGTTGCGCCCCACGAACAGGTCGGTATTGGTGGCCGCTGCGAAGCTCGCCGGGGCCATGCACCAGAATTCGCGCAGATCGATCGCACCTTTTTGAAAGTGCAGCATCCCGTAGTCCTCGGCGATCACGTGGAGGAAGCCGCCGGAGCGCGCGACCCGGACGAGTTCGGTGAGTACTGTGTCGGGCTGTGGGATGGAATGGATCACGTGACGGCAGACCACGAGATCGAAACTAGCACTGGGCAATTCAAGGCCGAACACGCTTTGGCGTTCAAACCTGAGCCGAGGTCCAAACGATTGATAGCGTTCGCGGGCGAGCGCGAGATGCGCGTCGATGATGTCCACGCCGAGGACACGTGCCTGCGGGTACAGTGTGGCAAGCCTCGAGGAACCTTCGCCCGTGCCGCAGCCTGCGTCGAGGATGGCCGCGTCAGCTGGAATCCGATAGCGGCCGAAGAGCGCGACCTCTTGCGGCCAGATGGCTGCCGCCTGAGCGTGCAAGCCGCGCACCATCGACTCGTCCGCCATCTGTTTGGCTTGAGGGTTGAGGTCCATGCGTTGGGTTCTAGCGGTCCGCGGGGACCATCAGGCGGTATTTGCCGTTCGGATCTTCGACCTGGAGCGGGCGCTGCTGCGTTCCATCCTTACAGATGTAGTCCCAGGTCGCATACTGATCGTCACGGTCGGTGACGTGTGAAGAAGAAACCCCGCCATGCTGGGAGCACACCGGCACGTAGCGCGTTTGCGCGCAGCCGCACAGGACTGCGCCCATCCAAAAGGCGGGGAGCCACAGCCAAGATCGCACACGGGACCTCACCCGGTCAGCTCCCTTTGCCGACATTGCTGTCGCACGTCTTGGTGGCGTTCACGATCGAGTTCGACAACGAAGCTGAACGAAGGCTGCCGCATCGCACGACAAGCCAGCGCGTAGCCGCAAGAAGGTCCGCTGGCGGTCCATGGCTCGTGTCGCTCGTCATGTACGCAAATCTCATGCAATTCGTCCAAGAAGACGGCGTGCGGGTCGCTGACCTGCAGCGTTTGGCGCGCGTTCAGAACTTGTCCTTGGAGGGCATGCGCAGGTGGGGTTACATCACACTCGACGGCAGCCGCGAGAAGAAGAGAGTTGCTCAAGAGACCGTGGTACGGCCGACGGAAGCCGGACGGAGGGCGCAACAGATTTGTCGGCCGTTGGCTGCGCACGTCGAAAAACGCTGGCGCGCTCAGTTTGGTGACAAGGCCATCGATGATGTACGGAGTGCGCTCCAGGCGCTCGTGCAAAGGTTAGAACTCGCACTGCCTGACTATTTCCCGGTGCTTGGTTATGGCCTTCGGGTCGCAGCCGTCGCTACGTGGCGTGCTGGATCGCGGCCTTCCGGCTTCGCTCACCGAGACGTACCCCTGTTCACCTTGGTATCGCAGGTGTTGTTGGCATTCACACTTGCCTATGAACGCAGCGCTGATGTGTCGCTTGCGATCGGTGCCAACGTCTTGCGCGTGCTCGGCGAGGATGCCGTCCGGGTTCGCGATCTTCCGCGCTTGAGCGGCGTTTCCAAAGAGTCGATCAAGATGTCGGTCGGTTTTCTCACCAGGCGTGGCGATGCGGTGGTCGAGTCTGACCGCGAGACTCTTGTGCCAACGGTGCGACTGACGCCCAAAGGTGTGAGATCGAAGGCGGCCTACACGGAGCTGGTTGTCACGGTTGAAGAAAGGTGGAAGCAGAGATTCGGGGCCGCGCGGGTACGCGCTCTGAGGAATTCGCTCGAACGGCTTGTCGGTGATCCTGCGGACGCAAGCTCCCCGCTTTTCGAGCGGTTAGTGCTCAACCCTGACGGCTGGCGAGCTCGGCTTCCAACGCGCGAGGTACTGCCCCATCACCCGATGGTGCTACACCGCGGCGGCTTTCCGGACGGCGCTTAACTAGGGGCCGTACCACCACATTGCTGGCGATGCGCAAGAACCAAGTGTCGGATT
>DASPVP010000094.1:0-10500 GCA_035622315.1 Candidatus Acidiferrales bacterium
GTGCCTGTCCCCGATGAACGCCTGGCTGCTCGTACAAGGCGTGGAGACACTACCGGTGCGCATGGACGGGCACGTGCGCAACGCCATGCGGATCGCGGAATTTCTGGAGCGCCATCGCGGCAAGAGCTGGGTGAGCTATCCCGGTCTTGTGTCGCATCCCCAGCACGAGCTCGCCAAGCGCTACTTGCCGCTCGGCGCTGGCGGCATCGTGACCTTCGGGGTCGCAGGCGGGCGAGAAGCGGCAGAGCGGTTCATCGATTCGCTCGAGCTGTGGAGTCACGTCGCGAACATGGGCGACGCGAAGAGTCTCGTGCTGCATCCAGCCTCGACCTCGCACTCCCAGTTGAGCGACGAGGAGCTTGCCGCCGCAAACATCACTCCGGACATGATCCGGCTGTCGGTGGGGTTGGAAGACGTCGAGGATCTCATCTGGGATCTTGAACGCGGTTTTGCGGCCGCGAAGGCGACATGATCGTCGAAACGCCGAGAGGCCGAGCGGAACTGCTCAAGAACGCGAAGACGGTCGCCATCGTGGGTGCGAGCGACAACCCGGCGCGGGCGAGCTACTTCGTGCTGCGTTACCTCAAGACGCATGGCTATACGGTCATCCCCGTCAACCCCAATCTGAAGAGCGTCGATGGCGAGAAAGCCTATCCGAGTTTGAGCGCCCTCGTCAAGGAGCGTGGCCTGCCGGACATCGTTGACGTCTTCAGGCGTCCCGAAGCGCTGCCTGGGATGGTAGAAGAAGCGGTAGGGGCCGGCATCAAGGCGCTCTGGCTGCAGTATGGCGTGGTCAATGAGGCTGCGATCCAACGTGCCGATCGCGCGGGCCTCACCGTGGTCGCCGACCGTTGCATGAAGGTGGAGCACGCGCGCTTCAGCCGCGCGCTCTCGTCGCAGGGGTTTGATTCAGGCCTGATCTCCGCGCGCCGCTTCTAGGCCTTCGCGAGCTCCTCGAAGATCGCGCGCTCGACGTCGCCCCGGTGTTCCTTTCCATCCGCGAACAGGTATCGTGGCGGCGTGAAAACGACACCGTCGACGCCGTGGTCGCGGATCTCGGCAATCGCCACCGAGACGAGAGCGCAAGGAAACGGCACTGTGAGCAGCTGCTCCTTCACAATGGCAGCCTCGCCGCGAACCGACAAGATGAGATCGTCGGCAAGGATCTCAAGCGCGACTCTGCTGTTGCCCGTGGCGATGTTGCGGTGGGCCGTGCTGCGCGAGTCGAGCGCCAGGGCGAGCTTGTCGGCCCCGGCGGAAACGATCCAGCTGCAGAAGGCAGTCGATGGCAATCCCTCAGCCGATACGGTCGCTAGAATCGTGCCTGTGCCGCGCTTGAGGGCCCCTTGAAGCGCGCTTGCGAGCTCAGCCCGAGCGGGGTGCTGCATTTGCGGTGCTTCTTGCTTGCGTGCTCATCGTTCCCGCTGTTTATCTCGCGGATGCGCCTGGTCGTAGACGCGCCGCTTGTGTTGGAACGACACATTGGTGTAGATTCGCGTCGTTTCGAGACTCTCGTGGCCGAGCAACTCCTTGATCGTGACGAGGTCGGCACCGTGCTCCAGCAAGTGCGTCGCGAACGAGTGTCGCAGCGTGTGAGGGCTTGCGAGTGCGGCGACGCCGCTGACCTTACGGATGCGGTTGAAGATCTCCCAAATGTGGCGGGTGCTCAAGCGGCGTTTGGTATGGCTCAAGAAAAGCGCATCGTCGCCCGAGCGCGGCCGGACGTTCATGTACTTACGGATAGCGTCGGCCGTCGTCCGGTTGAAAACGACCAATCGTGCCTTCGAACCCTTTCCCGTGACCCGTAACGTGCGGGTGGCCAGATCGATGTCTTGGATGTTGATGCCGATGAGCTCGGCGCGGCGGATGCCCGCGCCATAAAGCAGCTCCATGATGGCCTGATCGCGGGTCCGCAACCACGGCGTCTTCCAGCCGGCGTTGGAACGCAGCAGCCTCGACACCTCAGGCTCTTTGAGCACCCGGGGCAAGGGCCGCTGTACTTTGGGCAGGTCGATGTCGTAGGTAGGGTCATCCTTGCGTTTGCCCTCTTTGCGCAAGAACTTGTAGAACGAGCGCAGTGCCGACATCTTTCGACGCGCGGCCCTGGGGGTGTACCCGCGCACCGTCAGCAGCTCTTGGAGAAAGCGGATGACGTCCGATCTCGTCGCGGACGCGAGTTGCGGCCATTGCTTGCCGTGCGGCGATATTTTCGGCGACGCTTTGGCCAGGTAGGCGCCGAAGACCTCAAGATCCCCAGCGTATGCAGCGACCGACAGCGGACTGCGGCTTTTTGCCTGATACATGCCCGCCCACTCGCTCACGAGCGGATCGGCGGGGAAGACCGACTTTGCCCTAGGCACGCGCGGACCCTGAATCCATAACGTTTCTCGCCTCTTCCGTTGGTTAACCAGAATGTTAGTTTCAGGATACCCGATTACGGCGGAATCGAGACACTCACCTGCACGACCGCGACCTTCTCGGCGATGTCGAGGCGCGCCAACATGGACCCACGGGGTGCGGTGTATTCGTAAACGCTAGGCTTCTTCTGCCGTCAGGGCTTGTTTTCGCGCGTGGAGATGAAGACGGTCATGGACCAAGCGTTGCGTAGGCCAGCAGCGAGCAAGAGGACGAGGCCGGCCATGAGGACGGTGGCGGCGTAGGGCGGAGCCAGGACGAGGAGTGTGGAGGCAAGCAGCGTCAGGATGTAGCCCATCAATGGCAGCACGGAGAACCAGAGGGGTTCGTTTCTTGTAGGGTTGTGGCTTGCAGGACCGCGCCTGGCGGCCACAAGGGTGTCGATCAGGCCCCAGAGCGAGATGCAACCAGCGATCACCCCAATGGCAGACGTGCCGAGGGGCGTGACCGCGACGGTGCTGATGCCAAGCACGGCACTGAAATGGACGAACGTGGGCGTGATGTAGTAGGACATGTCGCTGCGGTCGATGCGCTGTAACGACGTTGTGCCGAGCGTTGCGACCACGAAGACGAGGCCGATGAGGGTCGCTGCGGATGGGCCGACCACCATGAAGAAATCGTGCCACAGGCGCAACCCGTTCATGCCGCTGCGCGCTCCATCAAGATCGTACCGGTCATGGGACCCGTACGGCGCGTCGCGTCTTCGCGCATTTGCTTCCAAAACACGAGGCGCCAGAACCACATAGACGGCGGCTCGCGGTGCAGGCGCCGCATCTCGGCGGTCATCGAGCGATAGCTCACGAGCCGCCAGCCGAACGGCGCGTAGAAGCCTGCCCCTTCTGCTGGCGCGAGTTGGAAGACGGCGCTTGTGGGATCGAGATTGCGCGACATGCGCCTGCGCATCATGCGCAAGACGAACGGCGCGACGATGTCCATGAGCCAGTAGCGAAACGACGGCTGCACGGCAAGGTCGGTAGCGAAGCTCCCGGCCTGCTCCGGCGTTAGGTAGGTCATGAGACCTTCAGTCACGATGAGCGCACGGGTGCCCCGGTCGGCAAGCGAGGCGAACAGATGTCGTCTTGCGTCCACGTCGGCGAGATCCGCGCCGATGCGCTCGAGCCGGCAGCGCGGTGTCCCCGCCGCCAAGATCGGTGTCTTGTAAGCGATCGTCGCCGGGTAATCCACCTCGACCCATTGCAGGCTCGCCGGCAGGTCCATGCGGTATGGCCGCGCGTCCAAACCTGCCGCCAGATTGATGACGAGGTCCACCCCGTCACGCTGCACGCATGACGAGATCAATTCGTCCATGACGGCCGTCCGGACGATCATGGGGATCGCGGTAGAGCGGCCGCCGGCTGCGTGGCGCGCGATGTCCTCCCCACGCGGCCCCGCAAGGGTCCGGGCGTACGGATCTTTGAAGATCGCATCGGGCCGCTCGGTCTCCATCGCGCGGTAGAACGCCACCCAACGCGCGGTGTCGGCGATGGAGATCTTCTTCTGCTCGCTCACTACCTTCCGAACCGAGCGTCGCGTACGACGTACGCTGGGATTTCGCGATCTGGCGTGTCGCTTTCGATCTCGCCGCGGCGCAGCGCGAGCGGCACGACTCCCGCCCACACCGGGAGCTCAAGATCCTCGACATTGTCTTTCGGTGGACCCGTGCGCACTTTGGCGACCGCCTCGCCGATCGGCATCTGCAGCACCCGGGTGGCCGCAAGCTCGATCGCGCTCGGACTGCGGATCTCTGCCCAACGCCCTGGCATGACGTGCTCGCTGAAGAGGCGCATCGCCTGGGTCTTCTGCTCGGGGTCCTCAATCGCGGTCGCCGTGCCGAAGAGCACGACCGAGCGGTAGTTCATGGAGGCGTTGAACGCCGAGCGAGCGAGGACGAGGCCATCGAGCAGCGTCACGTTCACGCAGACGTCCAGACCTGCTGCCAAAGACTTCGTCAGTCGGCTTGCGGTGGACCCGTGCAGGATGATGCGCTCGCCATCCCGTGCGTAGAGCATGGGGATGACGACCGGCAAGCCATCCTCGACGATGCCGACCTGGCAGACAAGGCCGGCGTCGAGGATCGCGTCGATCGTGGCACGGTCGTAACGTCCCTGGTCGGGCTGGCGGCGCACCTTGGTGCGCGCCGTGTTAGGAATCTTTTCCATGCGCGGGCAACCTATGCAGTCGAAAGGATGTAACGCATGAGCGTTCGCGCCCGAGGACCTAAGCGCCCGCCGTCACCGCAACGGTCGACCTGCATTGCGGTCGTCGGCGAGCGCGACGCATCACCGGAACTCTTCACCCTTGCCGAGGAGGTCGGGGCACACATCGCGCGGCGCGGCGCTATTCTCGTGTGCGGCGGCATGGGCGGCGTCATGGAGGCCGCGTCCAAAGGCTGTGCGCTCGCCGGCGGCCTGGTGGTCGGGGTCCTACCGACGGACAGCGCTGCCGATGCGAATCCGTACGTCTCGGTGCGGATCGCCACGGGCATGGGCGAAGGGCGCAACATCATCGTGGTGCGCAGCGCACAAGCCGTGATCGCGATCGGCGGTTCTTATGGGACGCTCTCGGAAATCGCCTTTGCGTTGCGCCTGAACATCCCCGTGATCGGCTTGCGCAGCTGGGTTTTCTCTCGCGAGCGCGCCGAGGCCGATCCGCTCGTCAGAGTTTCAGACGCGAAGACGGCCGTCGAGAAAGCTCTGGAGCTCGCGATCAGTAATTGAACTGCGCGCCAAACGCCGGGGTGCGCAAGTTTGCCGGACCCATGAGCGAGCGCTCGCCGTAGAACAGCTGCAAGCGTTGCGCCAAGCGGATGTCGCCGTAGAGATCGAGCTTGGGCTGCTTCGGGTCGTACAGGCGCGCATCCACGCCAAAAAGCCCTGCGGGTTGGTAGATCGCCTGCGCGCCGAGGTTCGAATACAGCACGCCGAACGAGTACTGCAGTTGGGCCGTGCGTTGCATGTTCACGAGGAAGTTGTAGGTCGTGTGGTAGCCGAGATCGTTCGCCCCGACGGTGAGATGCACTGGAGCGCGCGGCAAGAGCTCGAGGTTGAGATCGCTCATCGGTCCAGGCGACCCGTTGTTCCAGGTCAGCCGGACGTGCGCCGTGGCGAGATCGAGTCCACCGGGCGCGCCCACGTGCTGCATGCCCGCAGGCGACGTGTTGGCGCCGGGTCCATTGCCGCTGTTCTGCGGACTTGCACCCGATCCTGAGTTCGACCCTGACACTTGCGTCCCCGACGCGCCGGAGAACGAGCTCAAGATCGCGTTGGCTTTTGCGATCGCGCCGCTCAAGTTATAGATAGCGCCACGGAGCTGGGTCTGAACTTGCGGATCGCCCGTGATGCTCTGGATCTCCGAGGTGACTTCTTTGAGGCGCTCGCTCGAGTCGCGCAGGTTCGCAGTGGCCGTGGCCAGGTTGGACTTGAGGCTCGGGTCGGTCGCGATCGAGGTCACCGCGGCCATCGTCTTGTTCAGGTTGTCGGCGGTGGCGGCGAGGTCGTCGACGAGCGCTGCGAACTTCGGTCCTTTGGATTCCATGAGCCCGCGCAAGCTCGTCGTCATAGCGGTGACGTTGCTGCCGTTCTGATTCATAATCACGCCGAACCCGACGATGAGCTGGTTCACGCTCGCGACCGTCGTGTTGAGCTGCTGGCCGAGCAGGTCGAAATTCCGGTCGACGTGCACGATGAGCGTGTCCGTATGCGTCGCGACGTTGTTGAAGTGGTGCACCATGCCCGGCAGTTCGGCGTTGACGATGGCGAGGGTCTTGTCGAGCGAGCGCAGGCGGCTCTGACCCTCGGACACGAGGTCGGCGATGGTCGGCGGGACCACGCCTTCGGGCTGTTCGCCCTCAGGCAAGACGCGCCGGGGCAGCGGAACCGCCGAGGTGAGGTCGGGCGGCGGATAGATCGTCAGGGTCGACTGACCGGTGAGCGTCGTGGCCACCGTGAAGGTGGAACCGCGGTAGACCGTGTTGTCGCCGTTGATCGTGCAGACGACAGAGGCCGTTTGGTCGGGCAACAGTTTGATCTTGTCTACCGTGCCGATATCGACGCCGGCCAGTTGCACGGAGCTGCCTTCGAGCAAGCCCGAAACGTTGCGGAAGTGCACGCCGATCTGGTAGGAGTTGCGGCTCAACGAAAAGTTCGAGAGCATGGACCAGACCACGAAGATGCCGATGACGGTGGCGACGGCGAAGACGCCGACGCGAAAGGCAGTCGTCATGCGAGCCGCTCCGCGGGCGCGCCACGCCGAACGAGGAGGCGGATCGGACTAGAGCGGGATGGGGCCAACTTCGCTGCCCTCCAAGAACTGCTGGACGATGGGATTGTGTGAACGGCGGAAGCTCTTGACATCGGCCACCTCGATGATCGAGCCTTCGAACAGCATCGCGATGTTGTCCGAGATCGCATACACGGACGGCATGTCGTGCATGACGACGATGCTCGTCGCGTGCAGGCGCGACTGGATCCCCTTGATCGTCTCCGTTATGACGTTGGTCATGATCGGATCGAGCCCCGTCGTCGGTTCGTCGAAGAGGATGATTTTGGGGTCATTCACGATTGCGCGCGCGAATCCCACCCGCTTCTGCATACCACCCGAGAGCTCTGCCGGTAACCGGTCGGCGACGTCGCTCAAACCGAGCGACTCGAGCGTGTTGTCGACCCGCTCTTCTATCTCTGCGCGCGTCAGCGTGGTGTGCTCGAACAGCGGGAAGCTCACGTTCTGCGCCACGGTGAGTGAGTCGAAGAGCGCAGCCGCCTGAAACGCAAAGCCCATCTGTTCCCGCACGACGTTGAGCTCGCGCTCGTTCATGCCGACGATGTCCTGGCCGTTGACGAACACGTAGCCCGCATCTGGTTTGCGCAGCCCGTCGATGACGCGCAAGATCGTGGACTTGCCCGCGCCGGACAACCCGATGACGGTCGTGACCTCGCCGCGCTTGAAGTCGAGCGACAAGTCGGAGAGCACGATCTTGGGGCCGAAGTTCAGGTAGATGTGCTGCAAGCTGACCGCGACGTCTTGCGGCGGCGTGATGGCCGGCGGGATGCTACGGTTTTCGGCGCCCGCTATCATCGGAAGAGCACGAACGACAGCGCGAAGTTGAAAGCGAAGATCAAGATGATCGAGGTGACGACCGCCTGCGTCGTGACGCGGCCGACGCCCTCGGCGCCGCCTTGGGTGCGCAGGCCTTCGTAGCAGGCGATGATCGAGATGATCATGCCGAAAACCGCCGCCTTGAGAAGCCCCTTCTCGAAGTCCGTGAAGTCGATGAACTGCTGCACCGAGGTCCAGTACGTGCTCGGCGGCAGGTGGATCTGCACCCAGGCCATATAATAGCCGCCCCAGACCGCGATCATGTCGGCGAACACCGTGAGCATGGGGAGCCCGATGATGCATGCGAGCAACCGCGGCACGACGAGCACGCGCGTGGGGCTCGTCCCCATAGACTGATAGGCTTCGATCTGCTCGGTGACGACCATAGAGCCCAACTGCGCGGTGATGGCGGCTCCCGCGCGACCGGCGACGACGACCGCCGTGAGCAGCGGCCCGAGTTCGCGCACGACGCCGTACGCAACGCTGCCGCCGATGATGTTCGCAAGTCCGTACTGCTGGGCTGAAGCGGCCGTCTCGAGCGCGATCACGAAGCCGGTGAACCCCGAGGTCAACAAGATGATCGGCAGCGACGCCACGATGAGGAAACTCGCCTGACGCATCACTTCGAGGGGCCGGAAGCGAAACGCCACGATGTAGCGGACCGAATCGATGAGCAGCAACGTGATGCCGCCCGCGTACTCGAAGAACCTGCGGGTGATAGGGAACGACTGGGGCAACGTGCGCAGGTACATCGAAGCGCGGAACATGGCTTAGGCCTCGGTCTCGAGGGCTTGTGTCACGGCGACTGCCCCTTGCAGGCGCCGCTCCGCGACCGCGCGTTCGGCGTGCAAGTTGTATTGACGCTGGTACACGTCATCGAGGCGGCGGTCGACATCCGCCAACTGTTGCTTCGCTTCCGCGGCCACGTTCGAGAAATAGCGCAGGGCCTGCTTGCGGAACTCGCGCCGCGTCCGCTCGTCCGGTTTGTCGGCGAGCGCCGCGCGCGCGCGCAGCAACCGCTTATCGGTGATGTGATAGTCGTCGATGAGCGCGAGCAACTCCGAGGGATTCATCTAAGCGCCGCCGGCAGCCTTTGGTGCGATGGTTTTACGTCCGAAGGTGGGCACGGCAGACGACGCGAGCGCCTCGCGCTGTGCTGCGATGATGCGGTCGATGCCGCTTGCGGCCAATGCCAAGAGCCGGTCGAGGTCCGGCCGGCTGAAGGGTACACCCTCTGCCGTGCCTTGCAATTCGACGAACTTGCCTTCGCCCGTCATCACGACGTTCATGTCGACCTGCGCCTGCGCGTCCTCGTCGTAGCAGAGGTCGAGCAGGATACGCTCGGCGACAATGCCGACCGAGGTCGCTGCCAGCCAGTCGATGACGGGCCAGCCGCGCAGGCTCGACTTCTCACGCAGATGGGCGAGCGCGAGGCACATGGCCACGAAGGCGCCGTTGATCGCGGTCGTCCGGGTACCGCCGTCCGCTTGGACGACGTCGCAGTCGAGCCAGATCGTGCGCTCGCCCAAGGCGCGCAGGTCCACGACGGAGCGCAAGCTGCGGCCGATCAGCCGCTGTATCTCGTGCGTGCGTCCTCCTACCTTGCCGGCTGCCGCTTCTCGCGGGGTCCGCTCGAACGTGGAGCGCGGCAAAAGCGAATACTCGGCCGTGACCCAACCGCTGCCTTTGCCCTTGAGGAACGGCGGCACTTTGTCGTCGACCGTCGCGGCGCAGATGACTTTCGTGAAACCCGCTTCGACCAGCACCGAGCCTTCGGCGAAACGCAGGTACCCCGGCGTGAAGGTCAGCGGGCGCAGCTGTTCGTCGGCGCGCCCGTCCGTCCGGCCCGGAGCGTTCGGCATCATTCCACCGTGACGGTTTTGGCGAGGTTCCGAGGTTGGTCGACGTCGCAGCCTTTGCGGTCTGCGATGTGGTAGGCTAAAAGGTAGAGCGGCACGACGTTGACGATCGGCTGGATGAGGTGATGCGTCTGCGGCACCGTGAAGACGACGTCAGCGTGCTCGATGGCCGCATCGTCGTGCGGGTTTGCGACCGCGATGATGCGACTATCGCGGGCTTTTGCCTCGGCGACGTTGGAGAGGATCTTCTCCTGCACGGGACCGCGGGTCGCGAGCACGACCACCGGGACCTTTTCGTCGAGCAAGGCGATCGGTCCGTGCTTCATCTCACCGGCGGCGTAGCCCTCAGCGTGGATGTACGAGATCTCTTTGAGTTTGAGCGCGCCTTCGAGCGCGATCGGGAAGTTCACGTGCCGGCCGAGGTAGAGCATGGTCTTGGCCTCGGCGATGCGCCGCGCCACCGGCGCCACTTCTTCGTCGGAGTTGAGCGCTTGGTCGACGAGCGATGGGAGCTCGCGCAGCGCGCGGCCGAGCTCGCGCAGGGTGCCCTCGTCGGTCGCGCCGCGCAGGCGCGCGAGGTGGATCGCGAAGAGCGCCATGTCGACGCATTGCGCGGTGAACGTCTTTGTCGCGGCCACGCCGATCTCGGGCCCCGCCTGCATGAATAAGGTGGCGTCGGCCGCGCGCGCGAGCGCTGACCCGACCACATTCGTCACGGCGAGCAACGCGGCGCCGCCTGCTTTGGCGACCCGCACCGCCTCGAGCGTGTCGGCCGTCTCGCCGCTCTGCGAGACCGCGACCGCAAGGGTGCGGCCGTCGACCACGGGGTGCGAATAGCGGAACTCCGAGGCAAGTTCGAGCTCCACGGGCAGCCGCGCGAGCTGACGGATGAGATACATGCCGTAAGCGGCTGCGTAGAACGCTGAGCCGCAGGCGAACATGGAGACCTTCTCGACCGCGCGCAGCCGGTCGTCGGAGATCTGCAGCTCGGCGAGATTGACGCCGCCCTCTTCGGTGAGCCGCCCGACGAGCGTGTCCTTCACGACTTTGGGCTGCTCGTAGATCTCCTTGAGCATGAAGTGCTTGAAGCCGCCCTTTTCGGCGGAGCCGACGTCCCAGTTGATCTGCGTGA
>DASPVP010000095.1:0-8648 GCA_035622315.1 Candidatus Acidiferrales bacterium
CGCGACACGAGTTTGAAAGTGCCGCACGGCGAGAAGGGCAAGGTCATCGACGTCAAGGTCTTCAAGCGCGAGAACGGCGACGAGCTGTCGCCGGGTGTCAACGAACTCGTGCGCGTCTACGTGGCGCAGAAGCGCAAGATCCTGCAGGGCGACAAGATGGCCGGTCGCCACGGCAACAAGGGCGTCATCGCGAAGGTGCTGCCTGAAGAAGACATGCCGTATCTGCCAGACGGGCGCCCGATCGAGATCGTGCTCAACCCGCTCGGTGTGCCGAGTCGCATGAACGTCGGCCAGATCATGGAGACGCATTTAGGCTGGGCGGCGCGTCTGCTCGGCTTCGAGATCGCGACGCCCGTGTTCGACGGCGCACGCGAGGCGGACATCTGGGAGTGGCTGGAGCGCGCCAAACTCTCGAAGATCGGCAAGACGCAGCTGCACGATGGCCGCACGGGGCTGCAGTTCAACCGCGAGATCACCGTGGGCTACATCTATATGATGAAGCTCGCGCACCTGGTGGATGACAAGATCCATGCGCGCTCGACCGGTCCATACTCGATGATCACGCAGCAGCCGCTCGGCGGTAAAGCGCAGTTCGGCGGGCAGCGATTCGGCGAGATGGAGGTCTGGGCGCTCGAGGCATACGGCGCCGCGTACACGCTCCAAGAGCTCCTCACGGTCAAGAGCGATGACGTCGTGGGTCGCGTGAAGACCTACGAAGCCATCGTCAAGGGCGAGAACGTGCTGGAACCTGGCGTGCCTGAATCGTTCAAGGTGCTCATCAAAGAGCTGCAGTCGCTGGCGCTCGACGTGAAGGTCCTCACGGAGAATCGCGAAGAGATCGAGATCCGGTTGACGGATGAGGACATCGGCGAGAAGGCAAGCGAGATCGGTCTGCTCATGGGCGATGAGGATCCGAAGCTGGTCGCACCTGCGCCGACCACGGCGGCTTCGCGGCCGCGTCGTGCGGGCGCCGAGGGTGAAGCCGACGAGGCCGAGAGCATCGGCGCCGCTGCGAGTACTGCGGTGCTTGACGCTGAGTCAGACGACGACGACGAAGAGGCAGACGGGCCCGAAGAAGTATCGCTTGAGAGCCTGGGCGAGGCAGGCCTCGGTTCGATCGAAGACGTCGAACCGTAACGACTGATTGGAATAAGGATGCTAGACGTAAACAATTTCGACGCGATGCGCATCGGGCTTGCGAGCCCGGAGCAGATCCGCGCATGGTCCTTCGGTGAGGTGAAAAAGCCGGAGACCATCAACTACCGCACGCTCAAACCAGAGCGTGACGGTTTGTTCTGCGAGAAGATCTTCGGCCCGACCAAAGATTGGGAGTGCCATTGCGGCAAGTACAAGCGGATCCGCTTCAAAGGCATGATCTGCGACCGTTGCGGCGTGGAGATCACGCGCGCGAAGGTGCGCCGCGAGCGGATGGGCCACATCGAGCTCGCGACGCCGGTGTCGCACATCTGGTACTTCAAGGGGGTGCCGAGCCGCATCGGCATCTTGCTCGACATGTCGCCGCGCCAGCTGGAGAAGGTGATCTACTTCGCGGCGTACATCGTCATCGATCCCGGGGGAACGCCGCTCGAGAAGCGCGAGATCCTGACGGAACAGAAGTACCGCGAATACCGCGAGAAGTACGGCAATGCGTTCCGCGCCGGCATGGGTGCCGAGGCGGTGCGCGAGCTGTTGCGCGATCTCAACCTGCACAAGCTGCAGGCCGAGCTGCGCAAAGAGTTCCAGGAGACGAGCGGCCAGAAGCGCATCAAGGCGATCAAGCGTCTTGAGGTGGTCGAGGCGTTCCAGCATTCGGGCAACAAGCCTGAGTGGATGATCCTCTCGTCCGTGCCTGTGATCCCACCCGAGCTGCGCCCAATGGTGCAGCTGGACGGCGGCCGCTTTGCGACGTCGGACCTCAACGACCTGTACCGGCGCGTCATCAACCGGAACAACCGCCTGAAGCGGCTGCTCGAGCTTTCCGCGCCTGAGATCATCATCAAGAACGAGAAGCGCATGCTGCAAGAAGCGGTGGACGCGCTCATCGACAATGGCCGTCGTGGCCGCCCGGTGACCGGGCCGAACAACCGCCCGCTGAAATCGCTCTCGGACATCCTCAAGGGCAAGCAAGGCCGCTTCCGCCAGAATCTGCTCGGCAAACGCGTCGATTACTCGGGCCGCTCGGTCATCGTGGTCGGGCCGAACCTGCGCTTGCATCAGTGCGGGTTGCCCAAAGAGATGGCGCTCGAGCTCTTCAAGCCGTTCGTGATGAAGAAGCTCGTCGACCGCGGCCAAGCCCACAACATCAAGAGCGCCAAGCGCATGGTGGAGCGCGTGCGGCCGGAGGTCTGGGACGTCCTCGATGAGGTCATCAAGGACCATCCGGTGCTGCTCAACCGTGCTCCGACGCTGCACCGTCTCGGCATCCAAGCGTTCGAGCCCGTGCTGGTCGAGGGCAAGGCGATCCAGATCCACCCGCTCGTGTGCACGCCATACAACGCCGACTTCGACGGCGACCAGATGGCTGTCCATCTCCCGCTGTCAGCCGGTGCGCAGGCAGAGGCGCGCATCCTCATGCTGAGCTCGAACAACATCTTGCAACCGTCGTACGGCAACCCCGTGTCAATCCCGACGCAAGACATGGTGCTCGGCCTATACTATCTCACGATCGACTCTGAGACCGCGGGGGCAATGCCGAGCGTGGCGCGCCAGGAAGGCACGCCGCAGCGGCGCTCGTTCTTCTCGGAGAAAGAGGCGCAGATCGCGTACGACGCGGGCGCCATCTCGTTGCACGAACCGATTCGGGTCCGCTGGCGCGACGGTCAGCTCATCGACACGACCATCGGCCGGGTGATCTTCAACTCGGCGTTCCCGGTCGCGTGGGAGCATCCGTTCGTCAACCGCACGGTGGACAAGAAAGGGCTGACGCAGCTCATCGCGGATTGCTACCGCCGCTACGGAAACGCGGAGACCGCCGGCTTCCTCGACTCGATCAAGACGCTCGGCTTCCGCTTTGCGACCGTCTCGGGGACGACCGTGTCGATCAGCGACATCGTCATCCCGCGGAAGAAGGAAGCGCTCATCGCCAAGGCCGACCAGAACGTCGTCCAGATCAACGAGCTCTATAAGGAAGGCCTGCTCTCAGACGACGAGCAGTACAACAAGACGATCGACGTCTGGACCAAGACGGGTGAAGAAGTTACCCAGGCCATGCTCGAGGAGCAGGACCGGCTCAACTCGATCTTCATGATGGCGACCTCGGGCGCGCGCGGCTCGATCGCACAGGTGAAGCAGATCGCCGGCATGCGTGGGCTGATGGCCGACCCGTCGGGTCGCATCTTGAGCATCCCGATCAAAGCCAACCTCAAAGAGGGCCTGACGGTGCTCGAGTACTTCATCTCGACGCACGGCGCGCGCAAAGGCTTGGCCGACACCGCGCTGCGCACGGCAGACTCAGGGTATCTGACCCGCCGTCTCGTGGACGTCGCTCAAGACGTCATCGTGCGCGAAGAGGACTGCAAGAGCGAGCGGGGCATCGTGGTGAGCGATATCGCGGACGGCAAAGAGATCATCGAACCGCTTGCCAACCGCATCGTAGGCCGCTATGCGCTGCATGACATCGTCGATCCGAAGAGCGGTGACGCGATCGTCAAATCGGGCCGGGAGATCGATGAAGAGATCGCATCGCGAATCGTCGCGGCTGGGATCAAAGACGTTTGGATCCGCTCGGTGCTGACCTGCGACGCACGCGTCGGGGTGTGCGCGGTGTGCTATGGACGCAACCTTGCGACCGGCGGGATCGTCGACATCGGCGAGGCAGTGGGCATCATCGCGGCGCAGAGCATCGGCGAGCCGGGCACGCAGTTGACGTTGCGCACGTTCCACACGGGCGGCGTGGCCTCGGAGGACATCATCACGGGTCTTCCGCGCGTCGAGGAGCTCTTCGAAGCGCGCAAGCCAAAGGGACAGGCGATCATCACGGAAGAGTCGGGCACGGCGCACATCGTCGAGGAGAAGGGCATCCGCGAGGTCGTCATCACGGACGAGCAGGGCGAGGAGCACGCATACGAGATCCCGTTCAACGTGCACCTCACCGTGCACGACGGCGACCGGCTCGAAGCGGGGGATCAGTTGATCGAAGGCTCGGTCAATCCGCACGACATCCTGCGCATCAAAGGCGAAACTGCGCTGCAGAACTATCTCGTGCAAGAGGTGCAGAAGGTCTACCGCAGCCAGGGCGTCGACATCAACGACAAACATATCGAGGTCATCGTGCGCAGCATGCTGCGTAAGAAGAAGGTGACTGAAAGCGGCGACACAGGGCTTCTGCCCGGGCAGATGCTCGACGCCGAGAAGTTCTTGGAAGAGAACGCGAAGGCGGTGGCCGCCGGGCTCGAGCCTGCCAAAGCGGACACGGTGCTGCTCGGGGTGACGAAGGCGTCGCTTGCGACCGAGTCGTTCCTGTCGGCAGCCTCGTTCCAAGAAACGACGCGCGTGCTGACGCAAGCCGCGATCGAAGGAAAGTACGATCCGCTGCTCGGCCTCAAGGAGAACGTGATCATCGGAAAGCTCATCCCGGCCGGTACCGGGATGCCGCGCTACCGCGCGGTGGACACCGCCGTGCGCGGGCGTCCAGCGTTCCGCGAGAGCGACATCTTCTCGGATGTGCCGGAGGAGCCGCTGGCCGACGAGATCGCCGAGGCACAGGATCTGAGCATCGCGGAAGAGGTCGCGCCCGAGCCCGAGGTCGCACCGGCTTTCGGCGAGCTTCCGGCGAGCGAAGCAGTCGACTCGGCGCAACAGTCGGCGTTCGAGCGCGTCATGGAGGCCGTCGCGCACGAAGGCGGCGCGGACGAGGTGGTGCTTCCCCAAGAGGTGCACGCGGCCGCGGAGCCTGAGGGCGCTGAACAGCCGTCGGAGGTCTCGGTTTCGGATGCGGGGCAGACCATGGTGGACCAGGTGGAATCCTCGGCGCCCGAACCCGAACACTCTGCGGATCCCGAGCTCTAAAAGGCATGTAAGGGCGCACCTTTAGATGCGCCCTCGAGCCTGGCCGACATGAAGGTTGGCCGCTACGCGTCCAGGGTGTTTGCGCTAGGTGGTAAGTCGCGCGAAAAGGGCGCCAAGCCTTGACGCTCGCGCGTTCCGTCTGGTAGAATACGTTGGTTGTGGGTCCCGTTTAGGGTCCTGCGTTTCCCGGCGGTCTTTTTCCCCAGTTCGTACCGGCGGATGTCCAGTGGAGGCGGCTCGCGGCCGTTCTTCGCCGTCTGCCTGGCGCGCATGCAAGACCGCATGAAAGGTTCATCGTTGCCCACGATCAGTCAGCTGGTGCGAACCGGCCGCGAGAAGATCCGTAAGAAGTCGAAGTCCCCGGCATTTTTGGTGTCGCTCACAGGCGCCAAGCCGGGTCACCCCGACTTGCCGCAACGACAGAAATTCATCGCCAAAGGCAATCCCCAACGGCGCGGCGTGTGCACGCAAGTGAAAACCGTCACGCCGAAAAAGCCGAACTCGGCGCTGCGCAAAGTCGCGCGCGTACGCCTCACGAACGGCATCGAGGTCACGGCCTACATCCCAGGGATCGGCCACAATCTGCAGGAGCACTCGGTCGTGCTCATCCGCGGTGGCCGCGTGAAGGATCTCCCCGGCATCCGCTATCACATCATCCGCGGCACGCTCGACGCGCAAGGCGTGCAGAACCGTAAGCAAGGGCGCTCCAAGTACGGCGCCAAGCGACCCAAAGCATAGATCATGCCACGTAAAGGACCGGCGCCCAAGCGCCAAGTGCTGCCCGACCCGCGTTACAACTCGCGGACGCTCGCGCGCTTCATCAATAAGATCATGCTGCGCGGCAAGAAAAGCACCGCGGAGCGCATCACCTATGGCGCGTTCTCGATACTCGCGGACAAGACGCAAAAAGATCCGATGGACGTGTTCACCCAAGCGCTGAACAACGTCATGCCGCTTGTGGAAGTGCGCCCTCGTCGGGTTGGCGGGGCGACCTATCAAGTGCCGATGGAAGTGCGCCCGGACCGGCGTCAAGCCATGGGCATGCGCTGGCTCATCAGCTTCGCGCGCTCGCGGCCTGGCCGCACCATGGAAGAGCGCCTCGCTGCCGAGCTGCTCGACGCGGCGAACAACCAGGGCTCGTCCGTGAAGAAGCGCGAGGACACCCACCGCATGGCGGAGGCGAACAAAGCGTTCGCGCACTATCGATGGTAACCCAAAGCCCCACCGGCGACAAGAAGAATTCGAGCCGCGCGCGCGAGTTCTCGCTCGCCAACACGCGCAACATCGGCATCGCGGCGCACATCGACGCGGGCAAGACGACCACGACCGAGCGCATCCTGTTCTACACGGGCCGCACCCACAAGATGGGCGAGGTGCACGAAGGCGCGGCCACGATGGACTGGATGGAGCAAGAGCAGGAGCGCGGCATCACGATCACCTCGGCTGCGACGACTTGCATCTGGCGCGACACGCGCATCAACATTATTGATACGCCCGGCCACGTGGACTTCACCGTCGAGGTCGAGCGCTCCATGCGGGTGCTCGACGGCCTCGTCGCGCTCTTCGATGCGGTCGCCGCCGTGCAGCCGCAGAGCGAAACGGTGTGGCGGCAGGCCAACAAGTACCGCGTGCCGCGCATCGTGTTCATCAACAAGATGGACCGCACGGGTGCGGATTTCTACAACAGCGTCGACAAGATCCGCGAGCGCCTCGGGGCGCGCGCGGTCCCGATCATGCTGCCCATCGGTGCCGAGGACAAGTTCGTCGGGTTCGTCGATCTGCTGACGCAGAAGGCCACCATCTACACGGACGACCTTGGCAAGACGATGACAGAAGCCGAAGTTCCCCCCGACATGCGTGAGCGCATCGCGCGTCATCGAGCGGAGCTCATCGAGGCGGTCGCCGAGACGGACGACCACCTCACGGAGAAGTTCATCGACGGCAAGGAGATCTCGGCGGCCGAGATCGCCAAGGCGCTGCGCGCCGCGACGATCAAAGGCATCGTGGTTCCGGTGCTGTGCGGTTCTGCCTTCAAGAACAAGGGCGTGCAGCCGCTGCTCGACGCGGTGGTCGATTACTTGCCCTCGCCGCTCGACCTTCCGCCGGTTGAAGGTGACGACCCGGACCATCCGGGCCAGCGCATCGCGCGCAAGGCCTCGGACGACGAGTACTTCTCGGCGCTCGCTTTCAAGATCATGACCGATCCGTTCGTCGGCAAGCTGACGTTCTTCCGGACGTACTCAGGCAAGTTGACGGCGGGCTCCTACATCTATAACTCCACGAAAGGCCAGCGCGAGCGGATCGGGCGCATCCTGCGGATGCATGCCAACCACCGCGAAGACGTGGAAAGCGTCGAGGCAGGCGACATCGCAGCCGCGGTCGGCCTGAAGAACACCGTCACCGGCGACACGCTGTGCGACGAGAAGCACCCCATCATCTTGGAGAACATCACCTTCCCGGAGCCCGTCATCAGCCAAGCGATCGAGCCCAAGACCAAGGCCGACCAAGAGAAGCTCGGCCAGTCGCTCGCCAAGCTCGCCGAAGAAGATCCTACCTTTAAGATGTACACGGACGAAGAGACCGGCCAGACCATCATCTCAGGGATGGGCGAGCTGCACCTCGAGATCATCGTCGACCGCATGCTGCGGGAATTCAAGGTGCAGGCCAACGTCGGCAAGCCGCAGGTCGCCTACAAAGAGGCGATCACGAAGAATGCCGAAGCGCAGGGACGCTACGTCCGTCAAACCGGCGGCAAGGGTCAATACGGGGACTCGTGGATTCGTTTGGAACCATTACCCCCGGGCTCGGGCGTCGAGTTCGAGAGCGAGATCGTCGGCGGCGCGATTCCTAAGGAATTCATCAAGCCGATCGAAGCCGGCGTGCGAGAAGCCTCGCTCTCCGGCGTGCTTGCGGGTTATCCTGTCGTCGACTTCAGGGCGACCGTCTTCGATGGCTCGTACCACGACGTCGATTCGAGCGAGATGGCCTTCAAAATCTCGGGCTCGATGGCGTTCAAGGAAGCCAATCGCCGGGCAGGCCCGATCATCAAGGAACCGGTCATGGGCGTCGAAGTCGTCACGCCGGAGCAGTTCCTGGGCGACGTCATCGGCGATCTGAACGCGCGGCGCGGCCACGTGCTCGGCATGGAGCCCGAAGCGGGCGGTTCGCAAAAGGTGAAGGCGAACGTGCCGCTGGCAGAGATGTTCGGCTACGCAACGGATCTGCGCAGCCGCACGCAAGGGCGTGCAACGTATACCATGGAGTTCGCGCACTACGCGCAGGTGCCCAAGAGCATCGAAGAAGAGATCATCGAGAAGAATACCGGAAAGGCGAAGAGCTAGCACACCGTTCCGACGGAGAAGAATATGGCAAAGCAGAAATTCGAGCGGACGAAACCGCACGTGAACATCGGCACGATCGGTCACGTGGACCACGGCAAGACGACCCTGACGGCGGCCATCACGAAGGTGCTGGCCGATGCGGGCACAGGGACGAAGAAACTCATCGTGGACCAGATCGATAACGCGCCTGAAGAGAAAGAGCGCGGCATCACGATCCAGCTGTATCACGCGGAGTACGAGACCAAAAACCGCCACTACAGCCACGTGGATGCTCCTGGCCACGCCGACTACATCAAGAAC
>DASPVP010000096.1:0-2267 GCA_035622315.1 Candidatus Acidiferrales bacterium
TCGAACAGCTCCGCGCCGAGCTAGAAGCGACTCTTGGGGTTGACACATGCGTCGCCCGTGGGGTACTATGACGTGGCAAGATTCCTCGTTAGGTGAGGCGTCTGCACGAATAAAAGCCGCTGCCCGGAAAGGTCGAGAGACCCCAATGGGCCACCAGGCACCGCCGAAACAAGGCGGTATCTAAGACGGCTAGGTATCCAAGCCTTACGTCGTGCAGTGCCAAAACTCGACGCATGAGGGTCCACGAACGTGAACGATCGTGACCGTCGTCGCCCGCGAGGAGCGCGACGGTTTTTTGTTTGCCGCGAAGGGGGGTGATTGAAACCGTGGACACAGGCCATAGGTCAATTTTTCGTTCGAACACAGGAGGATACATCATGAAGAAGTTCTGGATTCTGCGAATCGCGCTCGGTTCGCTCGCTCGCGCCTGGCTTGCGCTCGACGCGTTTCTGAACCCGTGCGCCCCGCCCCCCGATCCGTCGGGTTACGCGCCGGTGCGCGTCGGCTTCCATGAGAAGCTGTTCCTTCAATAGAGGCGGCTGTGCCGCGCTGGTGTTCTGCGCGATGGCGCTGTGGGCCCCATGGGCTCCCGTTAGCGCGGACCCAGCGCCGCAACCGAGCGCGTCGGCGGCCGTCTGGCAGACTTCGATAGCCGGATTCACCTCGCTCGTCGATCAGTCGACGAACGGTCCGGGCACCCAGCCGCCGGAAGGCCCGGGCTTCGCCAATGGATCGCCGCTCTCGCCGATGACGCCCTACGATACCTTCTCGAGCGCGCCCATGACGCCGGGTGTCGCCGGGATCGCGCAATTCGGGATCCTCGAGTCCTACACGAGCTCGAAGATCATCGCGTCGTTGCATGCGAGCGTGGGCGGTGTGGAAGGCAGCGTGACCAACGCCGCCTATTGGACCGAGAACCTCATGCCCGCGCTCAATCCGCATCTCGGTTCGCAAGCGCTCCCGTATGCGATCCGGTTTCCGACAAGTGCGGGTCAGGACGACGCAGGCGTGGCGCGCGCGGCGATCGATGGGTTCGCGATCGGTTCGGCGAGCGGTGCGTGGCAGCTGCGCGCCGGATATTTCGATCTAGCCCAGACCGAGCGTTTCGTTTTCGTCCAACCACCCCTCACGAACCAATCGCCCGAGACGTCGCTCGCGCCTGCGGAAAGTCTTGGGAATGGCGCGCCCTCGCTCGACGCATGGCCGACACCGCCTCCCGGACTGCCGCTCGACGGACTTGACGCCAACGCGCACCAAGGTTCCTGGAGCGCCGAAATCAGCGATGCGGCTTTGCCCGCGCTGCCTGGAACGGCTGCGCGGATCGAAAACGCTTCGCTCTTCTGGGATCGGGGTTCGTCGCATGTCTCCGGACAATGCATCCACCTAAGCACCGGCGGCGCTGCGACAGCCACAACCGCGCTGTTCGGCGCCGGCGCCGCGCTCGATCCATCGCCGCAGGGCCTCTTGCCCACGAGCACGCTCGGCGGCCAGCGATCGACGATCGTCGGCGTGCACGCGGCGTTCGCGGTCGTCCGCACCCTAGGCGCAGCCGTAGATTTCGGGCGTGCTTGGTACGACGCGAGCGACGTCTTCGAACCGGGCACGAGCAAGCCGGGTGACTATCTGCACGCCGGGCTCACGCAGCCGCTCGGGAGCGCGTCTGCGAGTCTCGATCTCTATCGCTTCGAACCACGTTACGCGACAGCTATCCTGCCGTACGGTGCGCCCGAGAACGTCTGGAGCGTCGCATGGTCGTGGCCCGGCATCTGGCTCAAGTCCACCTATCAGCTGGCGGACAACACGGCGGTCGGTGCCAACCGCCAAGGCTACCGCCTTCACTTTACGCAAGACGGCCGGACTCTGGACCTGCACGCCGCATTTGCCGAGTTCCACCAAATCGATCCGTCGGGAGTCGACCTTGCGAACCAGACCGGCTTCGTCGAGGGTTTCTTCCTGCCGGAGCAACCGGAGTTCGAGACGTTCGGTCTGCAAAAACAGGCTGCGACATGGCTCGCTTGGCACCCGAACTCGTGGACTGCCACCTTTGACTTCGTCGACGACGCGATGCACCGCGATGCCGCTCCGAGCCAGCCGCAGGACGGCGTGAGCTACGAGGCGCCCCAGACCGTGCTCACGGTTTCCAAGTCGCTCAGCCGCAAGTTGCTTGCGGCAGCGGGGTTCGCCCGATACTCGATGCTCGGCTCCTGGGCGCATGGAGCCTCCACGAACGTGGATTACCAGCAGAACGTGGCCTTCGCGGGCGGCCA
>DASPVP010000097.1:0-3494 GCA_035622315.1 Candidatus Acidiferrales bacterium
GATGGCGACGTCTGCCGGGTGCGCTTTTCAAACCGGCGCATCGCTTTTGCCGCGTCGGCGTCGAGCACTTCGTCGAACACGAGGGTTGCGGGTGAGGCTGGAAGGCTTTTTGTGTGTCGTGCGTCGCGCATTGTCTTGTACCGAATATCCTCGAAATGGCGGGCGGCGAATCGGTGTCATTCGCCGCCGCACCGCGATTGTAGCGCGGCACGCTCAAACCACCCTGAGAAACTTTGAGGCCGAAAATTAAGAGAGAATGAGCCCGTTCGTCAGTTCGACGAAACGTGTTGCCAAGCGGGAAAGCGCAACGACACGGTCGTGCCCTTGCCGAGCGCGGATTCCAGGGACACGGAGCCCCCGGCACGTTCCACCGCACGCTCGACGATAGCGAGCCCCAATCCGGAACCCGTGATCGAACCGCCCATCTCACCGCGCGAAAAGCGTTCGAAGGCGCGCGCGCGCACTTCCGGCGACATGCCGGGACCATCGTCCTTGACCGCGACGTAGATGGAATCGCCAGTGGCGTTGACTTTGGCCTCGATGTTCGAACCCGGTGCGTATTTGAGCGCGTTGTCGATGAGATTGCCGATCGCTTCGTAGAGTTCCGACTCGGAGACTTGGACGAACGAATCGTGCTGCGCGCTCAAGCTCAACCGCGCGCCATTCGCGAGCGGCCGGAACGACTCGACGACGTTGGCCGCGACGTCGGCCGCGTCAAGGATCTTTACGTCGTGCGGCTCTTGGCTTTCAAGCCGCGTCAGGAGCAGCAGTTTTTGGATCAGCACGCTGATGCGCCGGCCTTGATCGTCGATCTCGGAAAACACGCGGGAGGCCATCTCGGAGTCCGTGTTGCCGCCTTGGCGCAGCAACTGCACGTATCCCATGATCACCGCAAGCGGCGTGCGCAGCTCGTGACCCGCATCGGCGACGAATTGGCGCATCCTAGCTTCGATCTCGGTGCGTTGTTTGGTCGTGTTCTCCATCTCGGTCGCGACCGCGTTGTACGCGTCGACGAGCTTGCGCGCATCGCCGTCGTCCGGATCGAATGACTCCAGTCGGGCGTAGTCGCCATCGGCGAGGCGCAAGAGACCACTGCGCAGCCGTTCGGCAGGCTGCATCGTCGCGCGGAACATGCGCCGGCTCACCCAGAGCACGACGATGAAGGTGAGGAGGACGACGACGCCGCTGATGGCGCGCTCGAGGTTTTGGATGGAGTCGAGCGCGTCTTGTGTCGGCGCGAAGACGACGGTTGCGCCGTTGATGCGCACGAACGATGCTGGCTCACTCATGGTGAAGAACGGGGGACGTATGAAGCTGATGCCGTGCGCCCGCGGCGGCCGCATGGCATAGAGGGTGCCGCGGAAACCGAGGTCGGGTGCGTTACCCGAAGCCCGACCGCTAGGCGGCGGACCGCCGAGCCCTGGCCCTTGCGGGCGAAACGCCTGCAGACTTGCGTCACCCGCGATCAGCTTCCCGGAATCGTCGAAGACCGCCGCCGTGTAGCCGCCGACCGCGTTGACGAGACCTACGAGTGAGTTTGCGACTTGCGTTTGCGATTCGTGCGCGCTCTGCAGCCGGTCGCCCGTGTGCTGGACATCATCGGCGATGCGCGCGCGCTCGTTGGCGTCGAACCACAGGTTGGGTGCGACGAGCGTGAGGCCCCACGACATGACGGCGAGGACGAGCAGCGCGAACACGGCTGCGATCGCGGCAAGCCAAAGACTGGAGGCCCAGGAACGTCGGGTCACGCTTCTATCATCTTCCTTCTTGGTCTATTTTTGCGCACAAGGCTGGGAATCTTCTGGGAAAAGACGGGCCGAGGCCTAGTCTTCTCGGGAGAATGAGATGTCCGACACGCGGCCGCTGCGATCGAGCGTGACCCAATAGCTCACCACCGCGTTCGGATAGAACAAACGGTAGATCTCGGAGACTGCTTCGGTCCGCGAGTCGCGGCCCAAGAAGATCATCCGCTGCAGCCGGCCGTAGCTCGCGAGCATCTGCTGCGTGCTTGCCGTGTAGGCAGGCGTGAAGCGCTTCTGCAATCCGGGCGAGAACTTGGCCGGATCCACACGACCCGCGGTCAGGCCCGCAAGCACGATCTGCGCGAGCCTGGTTCCTTGCGGATTCTCTCCCGGCAGCGAGGAGAGCTCCATCAAGTGCTGTGCGAGCGATGGATGCTCGAAGATCGCAAAGATCTCGCGGACGATATACTCCTCGTCGAAGCCATCCGTGTTGCTCAAGAGGATGATGTCGAGGTGGTCATCAGGGAAAGTCGCGTTTTCGCCCGCGTAGCCCGTCCACTCGCCCTGATGATCTATCTCACGATGGCCGAACGCGGAGTCGATAGCCAATCCGAATCCATAATTGTAGGTCGTCTCTGGTCCATGCGGACCCGGGGTCATCATCATCTTGAGGTGCGCCGGGTCGACCACGTGGCCCGCATCGAGCGCGGTATCCCATTTCACCAGGTCCAAGACGGTGGTGTTCACCCCGCCGTCTGGATAGTCCAAGATCGCGACGCCTTGCGGCGGCGTGAGCACGGTCTTCCCGTCGACGACCGTGTAGCCGAGCGCGCCTTGCGGCATGTCGACGGGCGTCGTACCGATGCTCGTCGAGTGCAAGCCCAAGGGTTTGAGGATGCGGGTCGTGAGGAACTCGTCGTAGGGCATGCCGGCCGCCTTGCCGACGATGACCCCGGCCAGCACGTAGTTGCTGTTCGAGTACTCGTAACGGGTGCCGGGTTTGAAGCGCAGCGGCGCCTTCTCGACCGTGGCCACGATCTTCGGGATGGATAGATCGTTGGCGTCCATGAGGTCGAGGTAGTCGGCGAGGCCCGAGGTGTGGTTGAGCAGTTCGCGGATCGTGATCTCATCGCCGTGCGGGAAGCCCGGCAAGAACTTCGAGATCGGATCGTCGACCCTGAGCTTGCCCTCTTGGTCGAGCAACATGACGCAGGCCGCGGTGAACTGTTTGGTGATGGAAGCGATGTTGTAGATGGTGTGGGGCGTGGCGGGGACCCGCTTGGCGATATTTTGATAGCCGTAACCCTGCGCGTAGAGGACGACCCCATCGCGTGCAACCGCGAGCGAGAGGCCGGCCAAGTGCTGGTGCGCGAGGGCGCCGAGCGCGATCGCGTCGACTTGTGCACGCCAGTCGGGTGTCGGCGTCGCGACTGGGGAAGCGTTTTGCGGCGCGCACGAGGCCGCCAAGACCGCGATCAGCGCGAGGAGCGATCGCAAGCGCATCATGAGGTAGAGCCGGTCATGAGCTTGTGGTAGGCTTGCACGAGCGTCGAGTAGGTTGCGTGCAACCTTGCTGCCATCGCGAGCTGGCTCTGGGTCGGAGCCTGGAGCGACGTGCTCGAGACGCGGTTGATGAGGTCGAGCAAGTCATCGCGCAGCGTCGGGGTCACGTTCAGATCTTCGATGTTCCGCGGGTCCGACGAAAGCTGCGCGCGCAATGCCAGGAGCGATGTTCGTTCGGGTTGCCCGACC
>DASPVP010000098.1:0-2009 GCA_035622315.1 Candidatus Acidiferrales bacterium
GTGCTCACGCCTTGGTCCGTGCAAGCCGCGCTCGACATGCCGACGATCGAGCGCGCGCAAGGCTCGTATCTTTACGACACGAGCGGAAAGGCGTACCTCGATCTCTCAGCCGGTCTGGTCGCGGTCAACTTGGGCCACGGCCATCCGACCGTCGTGCGCGCTATCGCCGATCAAGCGGCGAAGCTGTGCTACGCGGCCCCTTCGTTCTTCAACGATACGAGAACGGTAGTCGCCGAGGAGCTCGCCCGCCTTGCCGGATGGAGCGAAGGCGCGCGCGTCTTCTTCACGACCGGCGGCGGCGAGGCCAACGAAGATGCGATGAAGATGTCGCGGATGGTGAGCGGTCGTCACAAGATCCTCGCAGCCTACCGCTCGTTTCACGGTTCGGCTCCGGGCGCCGGCACGCTGAGCGGCGAGAACCGCCGCTGGCCGAACGAGCCCGGCATTCCGGGCGTCGTGCACTTCTTCGCGCCCAATCCGTATCGCAGTCCGTTCCACACGGACGATCCCGTGGAAGAGACGCGCCGTGCTCTCGATCATCTCGAACTCGTGCTGACGTACGAAGATGCGTCGAAGATCGCGGCGCTCATCATGGAACCGGTCGTTGGATCGAACGGCGTCATCGTTTATCCCCAAGGGTATCTCGAGGGCGTGCGCGACCTGTGCACGCGCCACGGCATGTTGCTCATCTTCGACGAGGTGATGACCGGTTTCGGACGCACGGGTGCGCCGTTCGCCGCGCAACGTTTCGGGGTGAGCCCCGATATCATCACCTTTGCCAAGGGCTGCACCTCTGCGTACGTGCCGCTAGGAGGCGCGATTGTCCGCGAGGGCATCGCCTCGTACTTCGACGATCACGTCCTCGGATGCGGGCACACCTATTCCGGACACCCGCTTGCCATGGCTGCAGCGCAAGGCGCGCTCCGCGCCTACGAGGAGGCTGGACTCTACGAGCGAGGTCGCGAGATCGAGGGTTGGATGAAGGAGTTGCTCGGCGACTTGCGCGAGCGCGCGCCGGTGGCCGGAGACGTGCGCGGCATCGGCGCGTTTTTCGCCGTCGAGCTCGTGAAAGATCGCAAGACGCGCGAACCGCTCGTCGCCTGGCAGGGACCCGCGCAAGGCCAGATGCCTGCGATCCTTCGAGCGCTGCGCGAGCGCGGCGTCTACGTGTTCGGCCGCTACAACATCATGTTGATCACGCCGCCGCTCACCATCTCGCGCGATGAGCTCGCGGCAGGCATCAGTGCGCTCGGCGAGGTGTTGAGAGAAGTGAAGGCGTCATGAACGCACCGCGCACGACCGCTGCAACGCCTGCATCGCAGGCGCAGCCTGGACTTCGGAAGATCGGTCATTACATCGGCGGGCAAGACGTGGCCGGCGGGTCCGCCGCACTGGGCGATGTGTGGAATCCGGCGCTCGGCGTTCTGACAGCACGCGTCGCACTAGCCGGCAAGACAGAAGTCGATGCGGCAGTCGCGGCGGCAAAGGCCGCATTTCCGGGGTGGTCGGAGACACCGCCCTTACGTCGCGCCGGCGTTCTCTTCGCATTTCGCGAAGCGCTGCTCGCATGCAGCAAAGAACTTGCGGCGCTCATCACCGCGGAGCACGGGAAGACACTCGAGGATGCCAAGGGCGAGCTGACTCGTGGCATCGAGGTGGTCGAATTCGCCTGCGGCATCCCGCAACTGCTCAAGGGCGAGTTCACAGAGAACATCGGCCGCAATATCGACGGCTTCACGGTCCGTCATCCGTTGGGCGTTTGCGCTGGGATCACACCGTTCAATTTCCCAGCGATGGTGCCCATGTGGATGTTCCCAGTCGCGATCGCCTGCGGCAATACGTTCGTCCTCAAACCCAGCGAAAAGGACCCTTCGCTCCCGCTCGAGCTCGCGCGCATCCTCACGCAGTGCGGTGCACCGGCCGGTGTTCTCAACGTCGTCAACGGCGCCAAAGACGCGGTGACGGCCCTGCTCGATCATCCGGATGTCAAGGCTGTGAGCTTCGTCGGT
>DASPVP010000099.1:0-2783 GCA_035622315.1 Candidatus Acidiferrales bacterium
AAGAGCGGGACAGTTCCTTTCAGATCAAGTGCGGGCTTCTTCGGCGGCTTCGGTCATCATGCCCGCAACCTGCTACTTCCATACATAACGAATCGGCAGACGTTTCGTCACAAGCGAGTGAGCGGGTTAATAGGTACGCCGTTGACACGGATCTCGAAATGCAGGTGCGGTCCCGTTGCGTAGCCGGTCATGCCCACCGCCCCTATGACCTGCCCCCGCTGTACCAGCTGGTTGACGGTCACATACATGGCCGAACAGTGAGCATACAGCGTGGAAAGTCCCGAACCATGGTCTATGATGATGGCGTTGCCGTAGCCACCATACCAGCTTGCGAAGATGACGGTTCCATCGGCAGCAGCTTGGATCGGAGTTCCATAATCCGCACCGATGTCGATTCCTGAATGAAGCGCGTACCGTCCCGTAATCGGGTCGACCCTCATCCCGAACGGAGATGTGATCGGGCCACGCACCGGCCATTGGAATTCTACAGGTCCTCCCAGGTTGCAAGCAGGCGGTGAGAGGCCCGAGGCTTCGGCTGCCGCGCGCCGAGCTTGGCAGGCCTCGTACCGAGCGCGCATCGTTATGGCTTCGTCCTCGCGCTGCTTCTCCTGGATGAGCGCCTGCAACCGCGCTTCCTCGGCGGCGCTCAAGCCTTCAAGCTCGTAGACCTGTTGTGCGATGACCGAACGTTGCGCGGCTGCGACGGCGAGCAAGTTGCGCCGTTCTAGTGCCAAAGCGCCTAGTTGCTGCTGTCGCGCCTGCGCTTCGGCTTGCTCCCGCTCGAGGTCGGCTTGAGCTGCCTGGAGTGCACCTACCAGACGCTGCTCGTTCGCCGCCTCGTCGTTGACCACGTCGATGAGCTGCGCGTCGGATTCCAGGATCGCGCGAACGAAATCCCAGCGCTCGACAAAATCGATGAACGACGTCGCGGACAGCAGCACGTTCAGATATGACGCTGCGCTGCCATACTCGTAGACGTCGACGATGCGGCGGTTGAGCGCGTCGCGGTGCAGGTCGAGGCTCGCGCGCGCCGCAGCGAGCTGGCGCTGCCGGATGGAAAGACGTAGCTCCGTCTGGCGCAAGGCCCCATCAAGCGCGCCGAGATCCCCCTGCACGCGCGCGATGCTCTCCTGGACCTCCTCGACCTCTTGCGAGATCGTCATCTCTTTGAACCGGGCCGCGTGCAGCTTGAGACGGCTCTGATGCAGTTTGCGCTCGGTCTGTTCGATCAGCGCTCGCTTCTCGAGGATCTTCTGGGTGATAGGCTCGGGCGTGGCGGCCCGTGCAATGGGCGCGATCGTAACGATCGCCAAGACCAACGCGACAAAGAACTGTAGCGGCGCACCTTTAGGTGCGCCAAATGGCTGCTCGATCAAGCCGCCTTGAGGTATCTTCCGACTGACCACATGCTTGAGAGCATGCCGACAAGCACGCCCACCAGGAGCAGGTCGAGCGCGATGTGCGGCAGCGGTACTTGCGCAGGATCGAAGGGGATGAAGGGCATGTTCACCACGAGTTTCGGCGCAAAGGCGCGATAGCCGAATGCCAGCACGATCAAACCGAGTCCAGCGCCGAACAACCCTGAGAGGATCCCTTCGAAAACGAATGGCCAGCGGACCGCCCAACCTGTGGCGCCGACGAGTTGCATGATGCGGATCTCGCGCTGGCGCGCGAAGACGGTGAGTCGGATCGTGTTGTACATGAGGAGCGCGGTTGCGACGATGAGCAACGCGATGACCCCAAACCCAGCCGCGGTCGCCACTTTTTCGGCGCGCAGCAGCCGTACGGTGACATTGCTCCCATAATTCACGTTCGCCACAACCGGGTTGTTTTGGATCTGCACGGCGAGGGGCGGGACGTCGTTCGGGTCGTTGGTGTGGACCACGATCGAGTTCGGCAGCGGGTTGTTGTTGAGGATATTGAAATTGAACTGCCCGCGCAGGGATTGGCGCAGGTTCATGAGCGCGCGGCGCTTGCTCACATAGCGCACGTCGCTCACGCGGGGATCAGCCTGCAGCGACTTCACGAGATCGTCGACTGCAGCGCCGGGCGCATCGTCACGCAGATAGACCGCGATCGATACTTGGCTGACGATGTTCTGCATCACCCGGTCGAAGGACATGCGCATGAACAAGAAGACGCCGAGGATGACGACCGAGATGGCGATCGTGCCCACGGCGGTCAGCGCCATGGTGTAGTTGCGGGTGAAGTTCTGGGCCACTTCGGCCCAGAAAAAGCGGACCTTACCCCAGTCCAACATGGTAGCGTCCGCGTTCCTCATCGCGAGCGATCCGGCCGTCCACCAAGCGCACGACGCGGCGGCGCATGCGGTCGACGATCGCCTGATTGTGGGTCGCCACGATCACGGTCGTGCCTTTGGCGTTGATCCGCGCGAGCAGCGCCATGATCTCGCTCGACGTTTCGGGATCCAAGTTGCCCGTGGGCTCGTCGCACAACAGGATGAGCGGATTGTTCACGAGCGAGCGGGCGATGGCGGCGCGCTGCTGCTCCCCGCCGGAGAGCTCTTGGGGGAACATCTTCGCCTTGTGCGCGATGCCGACGAGTTCGAGCATGCGCGGCACCCGCCGCAACACCTCGCGCGAACTCGCTCCGGTCACCTGGAGCGCGTACGCGACGTTCTCCCATACCGTCTTCTGGTAGAGGAGCTTGAAATCTTGAAAGACGACGCCGAGCTTACGGCGCAGATACGGGACCTCGCCGTCGCGCAGGTCACGCAAGTTCTGGCCGTCGACCTCGACCGTGCCTTCGGTCGGCCGCACCTC
>DASPVP010000100.1:0-13674 GCA_035622315.1 Candidatus Acidiferrales bacterium
GCCGACCTCTATAACGTCATGGCGAACACGATCGCGTACCATCAAAAGCATGCCAATCAAGGATACACGACGCACGTGTCGCTGCTCGCGGACACGGATGCGAGCTACAACACCATCATCAAGATCTTAGACGCGGCACGCGAGGCTGGCGACGATGACGTCGGCTTCGTGACCGAATAGAAGGGGCGCAGCAATGTCAGTCATCGGCTCCAGCCCCGAAGAAGATGTCATGTCGACGATCAACATCACGCCCTTCACGGACGTGCTGCTGGTCTTGCTCATCATCTTCATGATCTTGACCTCGCTGTTGAAGCCACCGCCTGTGCCGGAGGCCAAGAACCGCATCAAAGTCACAAACTCACCGCTCGTGATGATCATCGGGCACGACCCCAAGACCAACGAAGACACGATTCAAGTCGGCGCTGAGATCATCCCGAAACTGCAGATCTACGACCACATGGTCGCCTACCACGATCAGTTCGGATCCGCAGACGATATCATCATCAAAGCGGCGCCGACCGTGAAATACGGCACCGTGCTCACCGTCATGGACGCGGCGAAGCGCGCCGGGTTCTCGCAATTCGGCCTCGCCAATAAGATCGAAGGCGCGGCCCCGAACGCTCCGGGCCAGTAGGAGACCATGGCAACAAACCTTCCGCCGAAAAAACAACATACCGTCCCGGCGCTCTTCACGAAGAAGGACCGCTACGCGGTCGTCGCGCTGTCCATCGCCTTCATCTTGGTCTCGTTCGGCATCCACTTCGTCCTCGGCGCTTGGGGCGAGCACATCGTTCCGCACTTCAAAGAAGAAGCGACACCGCCGCCGCACATGGTGACGGTCATGCACTTCAAGCCGCCGCCGAAGCCGACGCCGACACCGAAGCCCACGCCGACGCCGCCGCCGACCCCAACGCCGCCGCCGCAGAAGAACACGCCGCCGCCGCTGAAGCTGCACGTGCTCCACACGCAGAGCGAAGGTGGCGAGGGCACGCCGGAAGCCGCGTATCACCCGCCGCCGACAGGTGCGCCTGAAGGCGTGCCGACCGCGGTTCCGACTGAGGCGCCCACCGCGCCCCCGACGGAATCGGGTCCCGAGGACGTGGTCGACTCCGACTTCATCAATAAGGTACAGCCGGAGTACCCCGAGGTGGCCAAAGAGCAGAACATCACAGGGACCGTCATCATCCTCGTGACGATCGGACCGGAAGGCAACGTGGTCTCCGCGTCAGTGGCCCAGTCCTCTGGGAACGCGCTCCTTGATAAGGCCGCCTTGGAGGCGGCTGAAGAGAGCAAGTTCCGACCGCCCACGGTCAACGGCGTCGGGGTGACGCGCGAATACAAGATCGAGTACGATTTCACGCTCGAGTAGCCCGCATCTCAAGCTAACTCAAGCTAAGAAGGGAGCCGTCGCAAACGCGGCTCCTTCTTTTTGCATCCGATATGAGACGGCGTGCGTACTTGCGAATAGGGCAGCACGCTTCTATCGCTCGGGTACGCCGCATGACCAAGATGCCCGCCCAACCGCCCTCGCGGCGCGTGTCTCGCCGCTCGGTCGCCCTCGCCACGCTCGGGTTCGTCGCGATCTCAGCCGCACTGCACGTGATCCTCGGTGGATCCTTCAAACCCCAGTGGCCGCAACCGCAGCAGCAACAGAACGTCCACGTCATCAGCGTTGACATCTTCAAGACGCCGCCACCGACAGCGGTTCCAATGCCCTCGCCCACACCGCAACAGACGGTGGCTCCGATCCGGCATCAGGTGGCGCAGCAGCACAAAGCGCCAAGCCGCCGACTTGCAAAAGTCACGCTGCCTTCGCGCAGAGGACCAGCGGTCGCGGCGACGGCAGAGCCCATCACAACGGAAGCTCCAGCGCCGCAGGCAAGCCTGCCACCCGCCGTGCAGCCGAACTCGACACCGCTCGACGCCCGCGACATCATCATCAGCGCGCGCTTCATCCACCGCGTTGAGCCCGTGTATCCGCAACTCGCGATCGATCGCGGCTCTGAAGGGACCGTGATCGTGCTTGTAACCATCGGTCCGGATGGCTCGGCAAGCGACGTCCGCATCGCGCAATCGTCTGGGGACGCGTCGCTCGACGGGGCCGCGCTGGCGGCAGCGCGAGCGAGCACCTTCGCTCCGCCGCAAGTCGATGGGCAACCGGCGACGCAGACCTATCGCATCATCTACACGTTTTATCTCGACTAGCGGTCGCTCCAAGCCTCACAGTGCGCGCAGGCGATGCCCGAAGTCGCGGCCAAGCGTCGCACATGGATTACGTGCATGCCGTGGCCTTGGGCATCATCCAGGGCGTCGCCGAGCTCTTCCCGATCAGCAGCGCGGCGCACACCCTGCTCATCTCGTACTCGCTC
Organism: Candidatus Acidiferrales bacterium; assembly: GCA_035622315.1. Taxonomy (GTDB): domain Bacteria; phylum Vulcanimicrobiota; class Vulcanimicrobiia; order Eremiobacterales; family Eremiobacteraceae; genus JAJPHJ01. The sequence goes on from DASPVP010000100.1 coordinate 2,370, forward strand.
GGCTGGCGATTGCCGAGCTTGCCCTTCGTGGTTATGCTGCATCTGGGCACATTTCTGGCAGTGCTCGTCTACTTCGCGAAGGATTACGGCCGGCTGATCTCTGGCTTTTTCTCGGGATTCATCCACGGCTTCTCGCAGCCGTTCGAGCGACTTGCGTTGCTTATCATCGCGGGCACCATTCCACTGGCGATCGTCGGCAAGCTTTTCGAGAAGCAGTTCGACCGTCTCTTCGGCGAACCGCTCTTCGCCGCTGGCTTTCTGATCGTCACTGGACTCGTGCTCTTCTTGGTGGAGCGATTGCCGGAGCAAGGCGGAGGTCTTGAAAGCATCGGCTTGGGTAAGGCGCTTTGGATCGGCCTGACCCAGATCGGCGGCCTCGTGCCTGGGGGATCGAGATCGGGATTTTCGATCGCCGGCGGGATGCTCGCGGGCCTCACGCGCGAGGAAGCCGCCCGCTTTTCGTTCTTGCTCGCTGGCCCCGCTATCGTCGGCGCGAGCTTGCTCGAGATGCGCCGCATCATCCATCCGAAAGCGGCAGATCTCGCGCTCGGCCAGCACAACATCGCACAACTCGGCGTCGCTCCAGAACCTGCAGCGGTCATCGCGCTCGGCACGATCGTGGCATTTGTGTCCGGTCTCGTCGCCATTCGCTTTTTCATGCGCTTTGTCGATCGCCACAAACTCACGCCGTTTGCGGTGTATTGCTGGATCTTCGGCATCGTCATGATCGGCCTCATCGAGTTCCGGCAGCACGCCGGCATGCTGTGACCAAAACCCGTTCGCGACTAAGGAACTCGCGCCCAGATCGCACGCCTGTGCCGCGTCTCTCGCACGTCGCGCGGGATGGTTCGGTGCGCATGGTGGACGTGGCCGGCAAACCTGTGACCCAGCGAACGGCGGTCGCGCAAGCCGAGGTCAGGATGCAGGCTAAAGCGCTCGCGCTCGTCAAGCGCGGCGCGATGAAGAAAGGCGACGTGCTCGTCGCAGCGCAGCTCGCCGGCATTCTCGCCGCCAAACGTACCTCGCAGATCATCCCCCTCTGCCACCCGCTGGCGCTGACGCACGTCGATGTCACCTGCACGATCGAGGGCCGGAACACGATCCGCGTGCGCTGCGCGGCGGCGTGCAGCGGTCAGACCGGGGTCGAGATGGAGGCGCTCACCGGCGCAGCTGTAGCGGCGCTGACCATCTACGACATGTGCAAGTCGGCAGATCGCTCGATCTCGATCGATCGCCTGCAGCTGCTGGAGAAGGAAGGCGGCAAGAGCGGCCGCTTCCAAAGGAATGCGCGTGGCTGAGGGATACCGCATCGCGCTTCTGGTGCTGTCGGACAAGGCCGCGTCGGGTCAACGCGCGGACGAAAGCCTGCCGGCGATGCGCGCGGCTCTTCCGCCAGGCTGCATCGTCGTCACGGAAAAGGTCTTGCCCGATAACAGTGATGCGTTGCAAGCAGCATTGCGAGCGCTGTCAGATGCCGAGCGTGTCGACGGGATCTTCACGAGCGGAGGCACTGGGTTGGCCGTACGCGACATCACGCCCCAAGCGACGCTCGCGGTCGCTGACTATGAAGTCCCAGGCTTGGCCGAAGCGATGCGGCTCCGCACGGCGCAGGCCGTTCCGCAAGCGATCCTCTCCCGAGCCGTGGCTGCCGTGCGCGGCCGCACCCTCATCGTGAATCTGCCCGGCAATCCGAAAGCCGTACGCGAGACGCTTGCCGTGATCGCGCCGGTCTTGGGCCACGCGTTCGACGTCTTGCGCGGCGTTGTGGGCGAGCACGCGGCATCGGGCTAGCACGATGGACTTCGATACCGCGGTCAAGCTCCTCGACCGGTCGATCGGCGAATCCGTCTCGGCGCGTTTCCCAGGCCGTCTCGACCGCATGCGAACCTTGCTTGCCAAACTCGGCAATCCCGAGCGCGATTTCCGCTCCATCCACGTAGGAGGCACTGCAGGCAAAGGTTCGACGGCGACGATGTGCGCGGCGATTCTGCGCGCCTCCGGCCTGCACGTCGGCCTGCACACCAAACCGCATCTGCACTCCGTCGTCGAGCGCGCGAAGATCGACGGCGTGCCGATCGGAGAAGAGCGTTTCGCGGCCATCTTCGAGCAGCTCGCGCCCATCATCGAGGAGATGCGCGGCGGCGAGTGGGGGCCACCCTCATACTTCGAACTCCTCGTGGCTTTGTCGTTTGTCTACTTCGCGCAGGAGAACGTCGATGTCGCCGTCGTCGAGGTGGGCGTCGGCGGCGCGCTCGACGGCACTAATCTGATCCAACCGCTCATCAGCGTCATCACGAACGTCGGGACCGACCACAAGGACGTCCTCGGCGACACGATCGAGCAGATCGCGCGCGACAAAGCGGGGATCATCAAGAGCGGCATCCCCGTCGTGACCGCAGCGCAAGACGCTGCTGCGCTCGCCGTCATCGAAGCGGCCGCGAGCGCACGCGGATCGGCGCTGACGGTGCTCGACAAAGATGCGAACGTGCTTTCGCGCTTGGGCGACCTTCCTTACGCCCAACAGGTGGATGTCACGACGTCGAACGGCGCCTACAGCTTCGTCCTTCCCCTCATCGGTGAGTTCCAGGCGACCAATGCCGCGACCGCGATCCTCACTTGCGAGCAGGTTCGCGAAACGCTGCCGACCAACCCCGCCGACGTCGCGCGGGGCTTGCGCGACATCTCGCTGCCTGGGAGGGCGGAGTACTATCCGGCTCATCCCTCGCTGCTTTTCGACGTCGCCCACAACGTCGAAAAAGCCGCCGCGCTGCGCGCCGCGATCGCACGTCACTTCCCCACAAAGCGCTGCGTGTTCGTCGTCGCTATCGCACAGGAGAAAGACGCCGCTGGCATGTTCGCGGCTTGGCACGGCCTGCCGGCCCAATTCATCTTCACCACGTTCGACGTCTCGCACCGGCGCTCGCGGCATTCGCGCACGCTCGTCAATGCTGCGGAGCACGCGGGCCTGCCGTCGCGCGCGGTCGACGATCCTCTTGAAGCGCTTGCCATCGCGCGACGGATCGCGGGCGCAAACGACATGGTGGTCGTGACCGGCTCCACCTTCCTCGTGGGCACGCTGCGCAAGTGGTTCCTGGAGAACTCACTCGTGCCGGGAACCGTCCATGTTTGAGCGACCGCCGATCGCGCCGCTCGCCGTGCGCCATCACGTCTTCGAATGGGGCACGCGCACGTTCATCATGGGGATCATCAACGCCACGCCCGATTCGTTCTCTGGGGATGGGCTCGGCCGAGACGTGGAATCGTGCGTGGTGCGCGCTGCGGCTTTCGCCGATGCAGGCGCGGACATCATCGACATCGGCGGCGAGTCGACGCGCCCCGGCCACGAGCCCGTGTCGGAAGCGGAAGAATTGCGCCGGGTCATCCCGGTCGTCCAGGCCGTGCGCAATGCGCTCGATCTACCCATCTCGATCGACACCTTCAAGCCCGCGGTCGCCGTCGAAGCGCTGTCCACAGGCGCGGACATCATCAATTGCGTCTGGGGCGCCATCCCCGGCATCGTGGAGCTCGCTGCGCGCGCGGGCGTGCCGCTCGTCGTCATGCATAACCGAGTGAACCCGCAGTATGACAGCGACTGCGTCTCGGAGGTCATCGGGTCGCTCGAGCTCGCGACGCGATACGCGCGCGAGTGCGGGATGGCCGCCGGCAAGATCATCGTCGACCCAGGGATCGGATTCGGCAAGACTCCGGATCACAACGTGCAGATCGTCGGACGGTTGCACGAGTTCGTCGAGCGTCTTCCCTACCCGCTGCTCGTCGGCGTCTCGCGCAAGTCTTTTATCGGGAAGATCACGGGCAGGCAGGTGAGCGAGCGGGCCTTTGGCACCGCAGCGGCGCTCGCGCTCTCGATCGCAGCTGGCGCCGACATCGTGCGCGTCCATGACGTGCTGGACATGCGAAGCGTCGTTGACGTCGCAGATGCGATTTGCCGCGTCGGCGCAGCCAACGCACCGCCACGAACCTCCGTTCCGCGTCTGCGATGAGCCCGAGCCCGCGGCCGGGGCGCATCCGCATCACCGGCATGCGCTTCTGGGGCAAACATGGCGCGAATCCGGGCGAGCGCGAAACTGAGCAACCTATCGACGTGGAACTCGAGGTGACTGCCGACATGGCGGTGCCGGCCGCGTCCGACCGTCTCGACGATGCGATCGATTACACTACGCTCTTCGACGCATGCGAGCGCGTGGTGACCGCGGAATCGTTCGCGCTGCTCGAAGCCATTGCTGCGAAGATCCTCGACAGGGTCTGCGAGATGCCACGCGTCACAGAGGCGATCGTGCGCGTGAGCAAACCGCGCTTGCTTGAGGGAGCCACGCCACAGGTGGAGCTCGTGCGAGCGAAGGCCGACCACCCGGGCATGCCGAACTGATCGAAAATGGCGGAGAACAAGAAGGCGCGCGCCCACGATGAGCCTTCCAGCTTGCTGCGGTTCGTCCGCACGCAGGTCGACCCGCTTTCCCGGGCGTTCGTCGCGACGCCGCTCGCGAGATTGACGGTACGCACGGCACAAGGCAGCGTGACGCTCGCCAAGACCTCAAGCGCACCCGCTCGTAAGGGGGCAGAACCTGGATCGGCCGACGTGCGCGGAGCCGACGCCGCGAAACCGGCCGGCCGGCACGGGCACGTGGCCCTCGTGCCCAGCCAAAACGGTGAGGCTGGCCGGACCTACGTGACGATCAACGCGGAAGTCGTCGGCGTCTTCCGCGACGCCGCGCAGCCTCCAGCGCCCGGAGAGGCGCTGAAGAGCGATCAAGTGCTCGGCTACATCGAGGCGTTGCGTTTGCGCAACGAGGTGCGCTGTCCGCTGGATGCCACGCTCGTCGCGCAGGTCGTCGTGGACGGCCAACCTGTGGATTTCGGCGAGTCGCTTTTCGTCGTCGACACGACCGGTGCTCCCCCCGCGCAACTGCAGACCGAGGAGATCGCGGCCACAGCTCCGGCGGCGGACGAGGTCGCCGAACCCCCGCGCATGTAGCGCTGCACCAACCGGCGCGGTCACTGGAGATAGAAGGTGTTTGCTAAGGTCCTCATCGCGAATCGAGGCGAGATCGCGATCCGCGTGATCCGCGCGTGTCGCGAGCTCGGCGTCAAGACGGTGGCGGTGTTTTCGGAAGCAGATCGCCAAGCGTTGCATCCACGATTCGCAGATGAGGCGTACTGCATCGGCCCACCGCAGACGACGCGCTCGTACCTCAACGTCCCCAACATCATCAGCGCGGCAGAGATCGCGGGCGTGGATGCGATCCACCCTGGCTATGGCTTTCTTTCCGAGAACGCGCAGTTCGCAGAGATCTGCGCGTCGCACGGTTTCAAGTTCATCGGACCCTCGCCTAAGGCGATCTCGCTCATGGGCGACAAATCGTCGGCCAAAGAGCGCATGCTGGAAGCCGGCGTGCCGGTGATCCCCGGCTCGAGCATCATCGAATCTGACGAGCAAGCGCGCAGGTTCGCACGCGAAGTCGGTTTCCCGGTGCTCATCAAAGCCACGGCGGGCGGCGGCGGCAAGGGCATGCGCATCGTCGGCCGGGAGGCAGACCTCGCGGCCGGCATCGCAGCCGCGACAGGCGAGGCGCAGGCAGCCTTCGGCGACGGCCGCGTGTACGTAGAGAAACTGCTCGTGCGGCCCCGGCACATCGAAGTCCAGGTGCTTGCGGACGAATACGGTCACGCCATCCACGTCGGCGAACGGGATTGCTCGATCCAAAAGCCGAGCCATCAGAAGCTGTTAGAGGAAACCCCGGCGCCCAACCTCGATCCCGGCATCCGCGCCGATCTGCTCGCGAGCGCGGTGAGAGCCGCGCGCGCGGTAGACTACGCCAACGCGGGGACCCTCGAGTTCCTCGTGAGCGACGATGGCCGCTATTACTTCATGGAGATGAACACGCGCATCCAAGTCGAGCACCCCATCACTGAGGTCGTCTACGGGATCGATCTCGTGAAGTGGCAGATCCGGATCGCAGCAGGCGAGCGGCTCACGCGGCGTCAGGAGGAGATCAAGCCCAACGGTCACGCCATCGAATGCCGCATCAATGCCGAGGACGCTGCGCACGCGTTTCGCCCCACCGCCGGACGGTTGGGCACCGTGTTGCTGCCGGGCGGACCAGGCGTGCGGGTCGACACGCACATCTTCTCAGGAACCGAAGTGCCGCCGTACTACGACTCGATGCTGGCGAAGATCATCGTCACCGACCGGACGCGCAACAACACGATCGTGCGCATGCGGCGCGCGCTCGCCGAGACGGAGATCCAAGGCGTCGAGACGACCGTCCCCATCCACGATCGCATTCTCGCGATGAATTCGTTCCTCGACGGGCATACCTATGTGACCTGGTTGCGCGAACACGTCCTGCAGCCGCAGAGCGCGGTGGGAGCTGCCCATGGCGGCTGAGCGGCGCGAGCACCGATTGGCCCTCGAGATCCTCTACGCGGTCGAGGTCGGCAAGACCACGCTCGACGACGCGTTACGGCAAGCTCGGGAACAAGTCGGCGTCTTCAGCCGCGGCGACCAAGCTCGCCTCGAGGATCCGTACGAGCCTGAGTACCCCGCCGTCGAACGGCGCTCGGACGCGCCCAAGGCGACCGACTGGACTCTCGTCGAGCAGATCGTCCGAGGCACGCTGGCGCACCGCGAAGAGCTTGCCGGCGAACTCGCCGCCTTGCTGCAGCATTGGACTTTCGATCGGCTTGCCGGCATCGATCGCATCGTTCTCGAGATGGGTGCGTGGGAGCTGCGGTATCGGCACAGCGTCGCGACAACTGACGTGATTAACCATGCGGTCGAGCTCGCGCGACGCCTTTCCACTGCTCAGTCTGCGAGCTTTGTCAACGCGCTGCTAGACGCGTTCGCGAAAACCCCAGTGCCGCCCAAGTCGAGCACGGCGTCGTGAGCGCAAAAGGGCGCAGACGGATGCGGATCGCGATCAGCCTCATCCTGCTCTGCATCGCTGCCATCGTGCTCGCCGGCGCCGGAGCGGTCATCTGGGTGATCGGCGCTTATGGCCAAGGCCTGCCCGACATCAGCACCCTCGCGGTCATCGAACCCACCTCCCCCACCACGATCGTCGCGCGCGATGGCACTAAACTCGCGCGCCTGTACAACAAGTTCGATGTCTACGTCCCGATCACGGACATCCCGCTCGTCATGCGCGAGGCGGTGATCGCGACCGAAGACGAGCGCTTCTATTCCCACCACGGCATCGATCTGCGCGGTATAGTGCGCGCTGCGATCGCGAACTACGAGCATGAGGAGATCACCCAGGGTGCGAGCACCATCACGCAGCAGCTCGCGCGGCGCCTGTTCCTCAGCGACCAGCGGACGATGACCCGCAAGATCCAAGAGGCGCTCTTGGCGATCGAGATCGAGCGCGACTATAGCAAAGACGAGATCCTCGAGCGTTATCTCAATCTCGTGTATTTCGGCGCCGGGGCATATGGGGTCCAAGCCGCAGCGCACGCCTACTTCGGCACCGACGTCAGCAAGCTCACCTTGCCGCAAGCGAGTCTGCTCGCGGGTCTCATCGCCGCGCCGTCGCTTTATTCGCCCTACAACGACATGGACGCGGCGAAGGACCGACAGCGCCACGTGCTCGATCGTATGGTCGAGAACGGCTACGTCACGCAAGCGCAGGCAGACGCCGCCGCGGCCGAGCCGATCAAGCTGAGCGGCGCGCCCGACAACGGCATCGCGTCCTATCGCTATCCATATTTCACGACGTACGTGATCGCGCAGCTCGTGCGTCAATTCGGCTACGATCGCATCTTCCGGGGCGGCCTGACCGTGTACACGTCGCTATCGCCGCGGCTGCAAGACCTCGCGCAAAAAGCCGTCACCGCAGGCGTGGCGGCGGGTAGCGCCGAGGGGTACGGCATGCACCAGGGCGCGCTCGTCGCCGAAGACCCGAGCTCGGGCGAGATCCTCGCGATGGTGGGAGGCATCGGGTTTTCGGCCAAAAGCCAGTTCAACCGCGCGTGGCAAGCCAGGCGCCAACCCGGTTCTTCCTTTAAAGGGTTCGTGTACTCGGCAGCGGTCGACAAGGGAGTGCCGGTGTCGAGCGTCTATCAGGACGCGCCCGTTACCTACGCCGCCGGCGACGGCAGCGACTACAAACCGCTCGACGACGATCACCGCTATCTCGGCGCCATAACCTTGCGCAAAGCGTTCGAGCTGTCGCGCAACATCGTCGCGGTGCGCTTGGCGAACGACATCGGGATCGACACCGTCGTCGACTACGCGCACAACATGGGCATCACCGAGGACTTGGAACCCGATCTGTCGCTCGCCCTGGGAACCGCCGTCGTCTCTCCTTTAGATATGGTGTCGGGGTACTCCACGATCGCTGACGGCGGCGTGTTCACGCCGCCCCAAGGCATCAGGTACATCACCGATGCCTACGGCCAGATCATCGTGGACAATCGCTATCCCCAGCGGCGACCTGTGCTCGCGCCCGGCACCGCCTACATCATGACGACCATGATGGAGGGCGTGATCACGGAGGGCACGGGCTACCCGAATGCGATCATCGGCCGGCCGGCTGCGGGCAAGACGGGCACGACATCGGACTTCCGCGACGCTTGGTTTGTGGGATTCGTGCCGCAACTCGCCGCCGCCGTGTGGGTAGGCAATGACGACTACTCGCGCATGTACGAATCATACGGCGGTAACGTGCCCGCGCGGATCTGGGCGGCCTTCATGAAAAGCGCGCTCACCAAGACGCCGGTGGAGAATTTTGGACCGGTGCCCCCGGACGTGGTGGCGGTCCGCATCTGCGGCGACAACCGGCGCGCGCCGCCGGGCGTACGCGGGTATTCGGAGTGGTTCTTGAACGGCACGGCGCCGCTCGCGTATTGCGTGCCGCATCCCGCACCAAAACCGAGCACCGCCCTGACGGGAGGCGTAGCGCTCCCCTTCGGCCCGCTCGCGACGCCGTCTGCGGGAACAGACGTGGATGCAGCGCAGCCGAGTCCGGCGGAAAGTCCTTTGCCTCAGAGCACCGATTCGACGGACGCCCCGCAGCCGCAGCCCACGCAGACCTGATGCGCAGCCTCTTCGACGCCCCGGCGATCTCGGTCGGCGAGCTCTGCCGCCGGATCCGGCGGGCGCTCGCGTCGCAATTCCCAGGCCCGGTGCGGGTGGTCGGCGAGATCTCGAAATGTTATCGCGCCGGCGGCGGCAACGTCTACTTCTCGCTCAAGGATCGCGAAGGGCTCATCGATTGCGTCTGCTTCGAGAGCGACGTGCGCCGGCTGCAGACGAAGCTGCCGCTCGAAGACGGTGTGGCGGTAGAGGTCGCGGGCTTCGTCCAGATATACGATCGCAAGAGCGCATACCAGTTGCGCGTCACGGACATCGTGCCGTTCGGGCTCGGCGCGATGCATGTGGCCTCCGAAAGGCTCAAAGCCCGGCTCGCAGAACTCGGGCTGTTCGCGCAGGAGCGTAAGCGCCCCATTCCATCGTTCATCACGGCCGTCGCGATCGTCACGAGCCCCGACGCAGCCGTGCTCTCGGACTTCATCACGACGTGCCGGCGCAGAGGCGCATACGTCAAGATCCGCATCGTTCCCGCACCCGTGCAAGGCATCGCGGCCGCACCTGGCCTCGTACGCGCGATACGTGCTGCCGGGCGATTGCCCGTCGACGTGATCGTCGTGGCCCGGGGCGGCGGCTCGCCTGAAGATCTGTGGGCGTTCAACACCGAAGAGGTCGCGCTCGCGATCGCGGGATCGCCCCTGCCGGTCATCAGCGCCGTGGGGCACGAGATCGACCACACGATCGCGGACCTCGTTGCGGACCTGCGGGCGCCGACCGCGACCGCGGCCGCCGAATTCGTAGCCGCAGAGCGTGCCGCGCTGCTCGAGCGGATTGGGATCGCGCAAGCACGGCTGCAGCGAGCGCTCTCGCGCGCGACGAAAGCTCCGCTCGCCGAGCTGGCGCGTGCGGGCGCACGGCTCTCGCGCGCTGCGATCTCCGTTGTCGCGAGCCGCAGGCAGCAGCTCGACGAACTCCATGGCGCGCTCGCACGCAAAGACCCCAAGACGAAGATCGCCGGCTGGCGAGAACGAGCGCGGCGTGCCGCAGCGCGACTGCCGCTCGTCGGCGCAAGGGCACTGCTGGCCAAACGAGCCGCGGCGGGCGCAGCAGATCGCGATTTGGAGCGAGGCGTCCTCCGCGCGCTCGCCGCGCGCACCGGACCGCTTGAAGTCTTGGACGCTCGCTTACAAGCCCTCGCGCCTCGCCGGACCCTAGCGAGGGGCTATGCGATCGTCTACGATGCGGAGGGGCGCGTGCTGACGAGCTCCTCTGGAGCGCGCATCGGGGAGAGGATCGGCGTCGAATTGAAATCCGGGTCGCTTGGAGCGCAGGTGACGGAGAAGGATGTCTATGGCAAAGACGAACGCGAAGCAGATTGATCGCACCAACGCGGGGTTGAAGAAGAAACCGAGCTTCGAAGAAGCGCTGGCTCGGCTCGAAGGCATCGTCGAACAGCTCGATGACGGCGAGCTCCCGCTCGCGAAATCCCTTGAGCTCTTCAAAGAAGGCCGGACGCTTGCGGCGTTCTGCCGCGGGTTGCTCGAACAGGCCGAACTCGACGTGAAGACGGCCCTCGAACAGCCTCGTCAGATCGCGGACTACGATGCCGGCCTTCCCGATGACGGCCGCGTGCTGGACGAAGAAGACGGGGCGTAGCAAATCCGCCGAGGCACGCGAGAGCACGCGGCTTGATGTGGCCGTGGCCGCGGCGGGCGGGATCTCTCGCGAGCGAGCGCAGGCGTTGATCCTGGCGGGAGCGGTCCGCGTCGACGGCGAGACCCGACGCAAGCCGAGCGTCACCGTTCCACGAGCTGCCACGATCGAGATTCTCGCTCGCCAGCGTTTCGTAAGCCGCGGCGCGCTCAAGCTCGAACGCGCCCTCGACGTCTTCGACTGGCCGGTCGAGGGTCTTCGCTGCCTCGACGTGGGCGCTTCCACCGGCGGTTTCACCGACTGCCTCTTACAGCGGGGCGCAGCGTGCGTCGTCGCGGTGGATGTGGGTTATGGCCATCTCGCTTGGAGCTTGCGCAACGATCCGCGAGTGACGCTCTTCGAGCGGACGAACTTCCGCAATGCCGAAGTCAGCGCGCTCGGCGCCCCGTTCGCATTCGCGTGCGCCGATGTCTCGTTCATCTCGCTCGTCAAGCTCGCCACCAAGCTCAGCGAGGCGCTCGCGCAAAGGGCCAAGGTCGTGGCGCTCGTCAAGCCCCAGTTCGAGGTTGGTCGCGAAGCCGTCGAACGCGGCGGCGTGGTTCGAAG
>DASPVP010000101.1:0-4927 GCA_035622315.1 Candidatus Acidiferrales bacterium
GGGCGCCTCTCCGATCGCTTCATCAGCGCGCTGCAAGGTTCGGGGGCGTTCGATGTCGTCGGGCGCGTGAACTCGCCTGGAGCGCTACGCCAGGCGATCGTCGCCGGAACGGCCCACGTCGGATTCGACATCCCCGAGAACTTCTCGGCCGACATTCTCTTGCACAAGGCGGCGCCGGTGCAGGTGCTCGTCGACGGCTCGCAGTCGACCATCGCGCAGGCCGCTGCCGGTGCGGCATCCGAGATCGGCACTGCCATGGCCATCTCACTGGATCCGCGGGCCTCGCGTTTGCAATCGATCGACGTCCGGCCGATGATCCTCTTCAACCCATCGTTGCGCACGCCGAACTTCCTCGTCCCAGGGCTCATCGGGCTCGTGCTGCAGAACATCACGATGGTCCTCATGGCGCTTTCGGTCGTCGCCGAACGCACGCGCGGCACGCTCGACCAGGTGCTCGTCACCCCTATCGGGACCACGGCACTCCTGCTCGGCAAGATCGTGCCGTACACGATCGTTGGGTTCTTGGATTTCGCTCTTGTGCTCGTGATGATGACGACGATCTTCCAAGTGCCCATCGCGGGCAATCTCGCCGTGCTGCTCGTGCTCGGCGCGGGCTTCCTCATGACCTCGCTCGGTTTGGGCCTGTTGATCTCGACCTACGCGCAGTCGCAGCTGCAGGCGCTGCTCATGACCGCGTTCTTCGTCATCCCGTCCGCCTTGCTCTCAGGCATGTTCTTCCAGGTGGAGTTGATGCCGCCGGCAATGCGTGTTGTCGCCTACGCGCTACCCCTCACCTATTTCCTCGAGGTGCTGCGCGGCATCATCGTGCGTGGGGCGACGATCGCCGAGCTCTGGCTGCCTGCATTGGCCACGATTTTGTTCGGTCTCGTCGCTCTCGGGCTCGCGAGTCTGCGGTTCGGCCGAACCTCGGCGTGACGTGAGGCCGGTCAAGCTCTGGTTGGCCGCGGTGATCGCGGCCTTCGTCATCGCAGCAGGCGTGGGCGTCGGCGTGCTGTGGCAGACGCTCGAGAATCCGGACGCGCTGTGGACCGTCGTACAACGCTGCGTTGCCGCGAAACAGCACGGCCACACGCTGCGTGCAGGCTGCCTGTCGGTGGACCTGAAGGATCAGATCGCTATCCTGCCCGGTCTCATCGGTGGCCGCTGGCACTTCCTTGCCGTGCCCACCGTGCGCATCACGGGCATCGAAGATCCGAAAGTGATGGACCCGCACGCGCCCAACTATTGGGCCCTCGCCTGGGTCGCCGCGCAACACTACTTGCCTAGCCGCGTCACGAAGGATAGAACGCGCATCGGGCTTGCGGTCAATTCTGAGGTCGGGCGGAGCCAAAACCAGCTCCACATCCATATCGCGTGTCTCAAGATGGGCGTGCGCCTAGAACTCGCAGCCGACGAGGATCGCTTCGGCCCGTCGTGGTCCGCGCCGATCCTCGTCTACGGACCGCAGATGTATCGGGTCATGCGAGTGGAAGGCGACACGCTCGACGGTGTCGATCCGTTCACGCTCTTGTTACGCGTGCCTGGCGCTGCCGATGAGATCGGCGCGCACACGCTTGTCGTCACCGGCGCGACGTGGGACCGCGGTGTAAAGCGGGGCTTTTACATCCTCGACGACCGTGCGAGCGACACGCCGGATGGACCCGACCACGGACACGGGGAAGATCTCCTCGACGAAAACTGCCGCTCTCGCTAGGCGCGCTTCAACAAGCCGTCTGCGAGCGCGCGCCGCAGTCTAACGCACTCGGGCGAGAACCATTGATCGAGGAACTCCTCGGTGGCGGCTGCGTCTTTGGACGTCTGCAGGTGCCCGAGGTCTTCGTGCAGCTTGCGCTTCGCCAATCCGAACGCGCCGCGCGGCTTGGCTGCAAACCGGCTCACGAGCGCGCGCGTCGCCGCGCCTACCTCGTGCATGGCGACCGCAGCATCGACCAAACCTAATTGCTGCGCGCGTTGCGGCGAAATCGGTTCCCCGGAGAGGATCATGCGCGTGCCGACCGAGGGCCCGACCGCGTCGATGAGGAGCTTTGTCACGGCCGACGGCACGATGGCGCCGAAGTTCACTTCGTTGACGGCAAAGGCGAAATCGCCCAAGGCCATGACCCGCACGTCGAAGCACAGCGCGAGAAACGCGCCGCCCGCGACGGTGTGTCCGGTGAGCGCTCCGCCGACCGGCTTGGGCAACCGTAGCAGGCCTTCATAAAGCTCGACGAAGCGCGCGAAAAACGCGCGCATGGCCGCACGGTCGTATGCAAACACTTCCGCCACGTCGAAGCCAGCGCAAAAAAAACCGGGCTGTGCGCTTTCGAAGACGACGCCCTGAACGGTGTCATCACGATCGGCGGCCTTGACAGCGGCGAGCAGGGCTTCGACGAGTTCCGCATTCAATGCGTTTGCCTTGGGTCGCGCAAGCCGCAGCGTGCGGATTCCGCTGTCATCCTGCGCTTGGAGGATCTGCGCTGCCGCGCTCAACTCGAGGCGTTATCCGCGCTCGGAGCGTAGCGCACGGAAGCACCGAGCTTATTGGCGTGGACCTGGCGGAAGGCCACGCTGATGCGAGGCCCCACCGCTTCGCGGGTCTTCGGAATGCCATGCAAAAAATTGAGGTGGCTCTCGTAGCTCATGACGAGCAGACTGCCGGCTTCCAAGTCTCGGTCGAGGATGCGCCGCGGCTTCGCTTTGCTGCGGATGGTCATCTTGCGCGTCGCGCCGAGACTGACGAGCGCGACCGGCGCGTTTTCCGGACCACGTTCCACGTGGTCACCATGCGGCGCAACGCTGTCCTGTCCGTCTCGATAGAAGTTGAGGCCCGCAGATGTGAAGCTCACCCCGCAGAACTGCTCGACAACCGGTCGCATGAGACGGATCGGCTCGGGGACGTCTTGCTCGTCGAGCGCATACGTGGCGACCAAGCGCGGAACGTCCACGACGCGGTCGTACATCGGCCGACGCTCCGCACGCCAGTGCGCCTCGTCGCGCAGCGCTTCGAACCAGGCGCGCGTTTGCGCCGCATCGAACAGCGCGCGCCGGTATACGATCCGCCCGGTCGGCTCGTCGATGAGCACCTCGATCTCCGGCTGCGGGAGGAGAGAGAACTGCATCTGACCTGTTTCTCGCGAGCATGAACAAAGCCCGCTTCGAAGCCTTTTCAGACGGGGTCTTCGGTTTCGCGGTCACGTTGCTCGTCCTCGGCTTTGTGCTGCCTGTCTTCGCGCATCCACCGAGCGAGGCGGCGCTGTCGTCGGCCTTGCTTCGTCTCTGGCCGAACCTCATCGCGTATTGTTTGAGCTTTGCCGTGATCGGCGTCATGTGGCAAAACCACCACGCGCTCTTCAGACTGGTCACGCGCATCGATCGCAAGACGATCTTCTTCAACCTCGTGCTGCTCGCGGTCACGGCTTTCATCCCGTTCGCAACTTCAGTGCTGGGCTCGTATCCCACACGGCACGCGGCGACATTTCTCTACGGGCTGGCCTTGACCGCGGCATCGACGGCCTACAATCTCATGCTCAACCACCTCGTGGGGAGCCGCGCGTTCGCACCCGAGGTGACCGACGCGACCTTGCGGGCCACCGTCATCGCCTATCGGGTGGGTTGGGCGACGTATGCCCTCGCGACGGTCGTCTCGCTGTTCGCGCCGATCGCGAGTTTCGTGCTGTATCTCGCGATCGTCATCTACTACCTCATCCCGCGCGGGGCGGACGCAGACTAAAGCTCCCGCCACAAATCAGGACGCCGCTCCTACCGCTATCAAGCGGTCGTGGCGGCGTCGCGAAACGTGGCGGTTTGTTTCAGTCGTGCAACGTGTACGTGAAATCCCCGCTCGTGTCGGCGGCACCGGCGTAACGGAACGTCCGCTCCACGCCTTTGGAACACGGCGGTTCGGCATCGTCCGCGCGGTAGACGAACGCGCTGCTGTAGCCGTCAACGCAGAACGGTTTAGCGTTGTCGGAGTAGCTCGACGTGCCATCCCAGAAGACGCTCTGATCGTTGCTCGCCCAAGCGAACAGGTAGAGGTCCTCTGCCCCCGTCAACCCATCAAGGGTGGACACGCACTCGCCTTGGTTGATAGTGTAGAAACCTTCGCTGCGCGACCAGGAGTCCGACCCGCTGTCGTACTCGTACGCGGTCGCCACCATGACAGGTCCGTATGTCGATTGGTTGCACACGGTGAACGCGGCCTTCGCGGGTGCGTGCATCGCCATCACCGCAACGACGGCAACGCCAAAAGCTGTGAGAATTTTCTTACACATACGATTCCGGCCTATCCTTACCAGGGCGGCGCCTTCTCCGGTCGCCCATCTATTGGACTCGATTCCGCAACCCTGGTGCCGTGCGGACCATCACAGGCGTTCGGTCCATTGGCGGCGCACGCGCGACCTTGAAGCTCGCCAAACCCGCTGTTATAATGAGGCCGCATTCTAAAAAGGAAGCTGGCACACGTGATCTCTGATCCAACGGCGCAAGTTCTGGTCGAACGCAACGGTGCGATCGCCTATCTGACGCTCAACCGGCCGGAGAAACGCAATGCCCTGTCGCTTTCGCTGATGCGCGAGCTGCAGTCAGCTTTGCGAGCGGTCGGCGATGATCGCGACGTGCAGGTCGTCGTGCTCGGCGCGAAGGGACCGGTCTTCTCGAGCGGGCACGATCTGAGCGAACTCCTCGATCGGGATCTGGAAACCTATCGCACGATCTTCGAGACGTGCGTGACGATGATGGAGACCATCCAAAGCATCCCGCAGCCTGTCATCGCTGCCGTTCAAGGCCCCGCGAGCGCCGCCGGCTGCCAGCTCGTCGCGACCTGCGACCTCGCGATAGCGTCAGACCTCGCGTGGTTCGCGACGCCCGGCGTGAAGATCGGCCTCTTCTGCTCGACACCGATGGTGGCGATCAGCCGAACGATCGGTCG
>DASPVP010000102.1:0-8794 GCA_035622315.1 Candidatus Acidiferrales bacterium
GCTCACGCTGCGGTTTGCCCTCCGGCGAGCGATCTCGCCACACAACCCCTCGTAACCTCGCTGCATCGACCATTCGTGGTTGTTCGCGAGAAAGGGCCTCGCGATCGGCGAGATCAGCTTGAGCAGCGGCTTCTCCAATCGCACGCGCCACGAGTACTCGACATCGACCCCGCCATCGCGCTCGGCCAACCGCCAGATGCCGGTGCCGATCAAGTCGCCAACCGATTCGATCCTCGATCCGTTGGGATAGCGCTGCTCGGCGACCGTATAGGTGAAGCGCAACGTGTAGGGCAGCCGGGCGCGGCACTCGCAGTATGCCACCTGCCCGAGCGCATGCTCGCCGCCCGGCTTCTGGATCGTGACCGACTTGAACAGCTGCGGCCACCAGCGTGGCAACGATGCGGTGTCCTCGAGGATGTCCGCGACCTCGAAGATCGACGTGTTGTCAAACCGCCACGGGGTGAGGAAGTCGTAGGATTGCCCCATCAGGGGTGAGCGAGCGCTTGTAGTGCGGCCTTGACCTGATCTTCGGACATCTCTCCGACTTTATACTGCGCGACCGTGCCGTTCGGCGCGATGAAGACGTGTAAAGGCAGGCCGAGCAGTCCGTAATCGCCGCCGACGTCGCCGCTATTGTCGATTGCGAGCCGGTAGCCAAGCTTGTAGGTCGATGCGAACTGCTTGACCTTGTCGGGAGACTCGAGCTCATCCACGCCGATGACGACCACGTTGTGCTTCGCGTACGCCTGGGCGAGTTTGGAGATGTACGGGACCTCTTGCTTGCACGGCTCGCACCAGGTGGCGAAGAAATTGAGATAGACGGCGTGTCCTTTGAGCGAGTCGAGGGAGACCGTGCCGCTCCCGTTCGCCACCACAGGCAACGAGAAAGCCGGCGCCGGGCTTCCCACTCGTGGAGGAGCTGCAGCCCAGCACCGGGCAGCGAGCAGCCCCCCAATGGCGAGGATGGCGATCGCGCTCGCCAGTGCGAGCTTCAATTTTGCGGGTGTTGTTGCAGCCATGCGTAGGTCTTGTTCACGTTGGTCAGCGGGCTCCAATCGAAGTAGGTGAAAAGCACTTTACCGTTCTTGCCGATGACGAAGGTCTGGCGTTTCGCGAGGGTGAGCGAACCAATCCCGATGTCCACGCCGTACTCCTTGATCACGGACAGGTCCGTGTCGCTCACGAACTGCTGCGGGGCGGGCGTCTTCTCTTGAAAGTCGATCAACGTCTTCACGTCGTCTGAGGAGATGCCGACCACTTCAGCTCCGAGTTTTTGAAAGTCCGCCAACCTGGCGGCGTAGGCTCTCGCCTCAATCGTTCAGCCAGTCGTGAACGCCTTGGGAAAGAAGTAGAGCACGATCGCATGCTTGGCCAACTCGTCTTTGAGGCTGAACTTCACGGTCTTTCCGCCGAGCGCCGAGCTGGCGGTGAAATCGGGAGCAGCATCGCCTACGGAAAGCGCGCGCGCTTGGCCGGCCATGAGGAACAGAGCGATAGCCCCGAAGAGCACGCCTCCGACCAGTAAGAGTAGTATCTTCATGAATGCCACGAACCTCGCCAGCCCCGTGCGGGCTGTTTCGGGCTAGTGGAGGATCGGGCCTGTTTCGACGACTTCGAAGGCGCTCGCGGGCACCGTCTTCAGCTGATCGAGGTCGTTATCGTCCCAACTCGTGTTCGTCTCGCCGCTGATATACCAATCCGAGCCGTTGTCGGCCACGAACATGCCGTACTTTTTCAATGCGACGAGGATGACTTTCGACTCGCCCGTGAAGTGCGAGATGTCGTAGCTGGCCTTCAGACGCACGCGCAGACCCATCGGCGGGAGATTGGGGTTCGTGGAGTTGCTCGCCCAGTGCGTGGCTGGGTGGATGTAACCTTCCTGGGTCGCATGCACCGTGAAGCGCAACGCGTGGTTGATAGCGCCCTCTTGCACTTCGTAAAGCCGAGCGAGGCCTGCGAAGATCGGTAGACCCGCGGCGTCCGCTGAGGTCCAGCCGTCAGGTCGTAACGCATCGGAATCGAAGTGGAAGATCGCGCCCGAGCCGGCGTCCCAGCCCGGTCCGACGTAATACGAATCGTAGGTCTCGTAGAGGATGCAGTTGTCGCGATCGATGACGATGACGTGGCGGTCGCCCGTTGAATTCGGGCCACCCTCGATGGGAGCGTTCGGCGGGAACGGGTACGGACCGGGGTCGCTTTGATCGCCATAGAGCGTGAACGTTATCGGCACCTTGGGCTGCGTGCCGGGTACCGTGATGTAGGGAATCCCATAGGTCGGGTTCGATCCGAAGTCGGGATGCAAGTTCGTGGTCGCCGCGTTCATGTTCGCCAAGTAGTTCGCAGAATTCGGATCGACCGGATAGTTCGAGATATCCGTGTTCCAAGGGTTGTCTGAAGGGAAGACCTGACAACCATCGATCATGGGCTCCGCGGGAGCCGTGCCGACCGGTGTGGGTGTCGCAGACGGCCCGACAGTCGGTTGCGGCGTCGGCGTCGGGTTCATCTGAAGTTGACCATTTGGCCCGGCAAGCGTGCTTGGGCCGCTCGAGCATGCTGCTCCGAAAAGCAACGCAGCCAAGAGAGCGCTTCGTGCCCACCCAGTCATAGATGAAGGTTCGGCTCTGCGTGCACGCGTCGCTGCGCCGCGCGCCAAGTGCGACGCGGAACACAGGCAACGCTTGATTTAGAGGTGGGCGGTGACGCGCTCGGGCAGGGGCTGCGCTTCTTCTTCCTCTTCTTCGTCCTCGGCGAGCTCCAGCAGCTTCCTCTGGCGCCGCTCGTGGAAACGCTCCATCCAGCCGACGAGCCCGTTGTAGATGACGGGGATGAGGAAGAGCGTGAGCAAGAGCGAGCTGAGCAGACCGCCGATGATCACGGTGCCGATCGACTTGCGGAACTCAGCGCCTTCTGTGATGCCGAGCGCGAGGGGCAGCATGCCGAAGATCATCGACGCCGTCGTCATGATGATCGGCCGGAAGCGAACGGCGGCCGACTCGCGCATTGCCTCGACGATCGAAAAGCCGCGCTTGCGCAGCGTGTTGGCGTAGTCGACGAGCAGAATGCCGTTCTTGGCGACCAGACCGGTGAGCATGACGATGCCGAGCATCGAGAAGATGTTGAGCGTCTGGCCTTGGAAATAGCGCACGTTCGGGAAGATGTCATGGAGAATGTTGATGCCGGTCAAGAGGAACGAGATGCCGATGAACGCGAGCGGCACCGTGAACATGATGATGAGCGGCGCGAGATAGCTACGGTAGAGGATCACGAGGAGCATGTAGATGAGCACGAACGATGTGAGCAGCGCGATGCCGATCTTCTGGACCGTTTCGGTCAAGAGCTGACTGTCGCTCCCTTCCGTCTGCTTCTGGCTCACGCCAGCCGGCAGGAAGTCGGGCTGCGCGAGCACGGCGTCCACCTTGGTCTGCACCTTGCTGATAGGTGCCCCGTTCTTCGTGTCGGCGCTGACCGTCACGATGCGTTGCCGGTCCTCGCGCGTGAGCTCCGTCGGCTCTTGCATCCACTGGAAGCTCGCGACGGAACTCAACGGCACGAGCATGCCATTGCCCGCTCGCACCATCACAGCCTTGAGCTGGTCCTCGTCGTTTCTCGTGTCGGGTGGGAGCTGAACGATGGCGTTGACGAGCCCTTCGGGCATGCGCACTTTCGTGGCGATCACGCCACCGATCGCGGCGCGCGCTGTCGTGGCGGCGTCCTGCGGTGAAACCCCTAGAAGCGCGGCCCGCTCACGATCGATGTCGATCTCGAGGCGAGGGCCTGCGATTTCCGTCGTCGTCTGGACGTTGATCGCGTCGGGCAAGCTCGCGATGTAGTTCTTGAGTTTGTCGGCCCCGGCTTCGACTGCTTGGCTGTCGGCCCCGGTCAAGGTGTACTGGATCGAGGCCTGACCGCCGTTTTGCCCATGTTCTGCTTCGATGCGCGCGCCGGGGACGAGCGCGCCCAGTTTTGCGACCGCGGCGATCACCTTGTCCTCGTTGTGCCGCTTCTTCTGATCGAGCGTGACGAACATCTCGCCCACATTGCCACCGCGGGTCCCGGCCTCGTGTCCGGCGGTGCCGTTGATGCCCTCGACGCCGTCCATCTTCAGGATGGCGTCTTCGAGACGGTCGATGCCCGCCTCCGTGACCGCGATCGGCGTGCCCGGCGGATAGGTGATGTTGACGATGGCGAAGCCCCAGTCGGTGGTCGGCTGGAACTCGAAGGGCACGATCTGCGCGATGACTGGGATGAACGACACGAAGACGAGCACGAAGCAGCCGATGACGACGAACAACGGATGGCGCAAAGCCCAGGGCAGTGCGACATCGTGATACTTCTTGCGCACGCCCTCGAACCAATTGCCGAAAGCGTTGATGATCGAGGCAAATCTGGACGTCGAGGACCGCAACGGTCGCGGCCGTTTGACTAACGCCCAGTGCGCGGCGAGCAGTGGTGTGAGCGTGAATGACACGAGCAGTGAGAAGAGCGTCGCGACGACGATGACGAGGGCAAACTCGCGCAAGAACTCACCGACGATTCCCGACATGAACGCGATCGGCGCAAAGACCACGACGTCGACCAAGGTGATCGCGATGGCCGCGTTGCCGATCTCCGTCCGCCCGTCGACCGCCGCCTCCTCGGGCCCCTTACCCATCAGTCGATGCCTTGTGATGTTCTCGAGCACCACGATGGAGTCGTCGACCAAGATGCCGACGGTGAGCGAGAGGCCCATCAACGAGAGCAGGTCGATGGTCATCCCCGTCAGCCACATCACGAAGAACGTTGCCAGAATCGACGTCGGGATAGCGATCATGACGACCGCCGCACTGCGCAAGATATGCAGGAACAGCAAAAGCACGATCGCGGTCAGCAGGATGCCCTCGAAGAGATTCTGCAGCACGCCGTTGATCGAGTCGTGCATGAAGTCGGCGTCTGCTTCCAGTTCTTTGAAATGCAGCGTCGGATACTGGACGGCCAGCTGCTTGAACTCTGCGCGAACGGCCGCTGTCGTGTTCTTGGTGTCGCTGTTGGCGTCGCGCACCACCTGGAGCACGACGCCGGGCGTGCCATTGACGCTCGACACGAGACGCTGGTCCGCAAACCCGTCGACGACCTGCGCCACATCGCCGACCTTCATGAGGCCGTTCGTGACATATCCGTTCGCAAGACTCGGGATCGCAAGCGGGAGGGCTGCGATTTGATCCGCGCTGCTGATGTCAGCGCGAACACCAACTGTCGACTCGCGCCACGGCTGATCCAGGCGGCCACCGGGCAGGCTGACGTTGCCCACGGCGACCGAGTTGTTCACATCGAGCAGCGTGCCGCCCACACCGTTGAGTTTGGCCAGGTCCGGCTCAATCGTGATCTGTCGATCGTACAACCCGCCTGCCGACGCTCCGCCAACCCCACGCACGTTGCGGAGATCGGGGATGATCTCGTTGTTGATGATATTCGAAAGCTCGATCGGCGTCAGCGAGGGAGCCGTGACGGCTTCGATGACGACCGGGTCGCCCGAGGTGTCGTTCTTGGAAACATAAGGCGGGTCGAGGTCTGAGGGCAAGTAGATCCGCGCGGCGTCGACCGCCTGTTGGACATCGTTGGCGGCAAAGTTGACGTCGGTGCCCAGGTTGAACGAGACGTCCATGAAAGCGACGCCATCTTCGATGGTCGTGTTCACGTGCTGCACGTGCGCCACGTTTTGCAGCTGGTCTTCGATCGGCTTAACTACCAGCCGCTCCATCTCGTCAGGGCTCGCGCCGGGATAATCCGCCTCGATGCTGACGTCCGGGAACTGCACGTTTGGGTTGATGTTCTGGCCCATGAGGAGATAGCCGATGAGGCCAAAGACGGTCACGCCGAGGAAGAAAAGCGTGACGATCGTGGGGTTCTTAATCGCGAAGCGCGTCAGCCACATATATACCGGATTATAACAAGCTGGTCCCGAATTTGTTTCGGACCGCGAGCGGTATTGCTCTTATTCCTATACTTCTAGACATCTTCTCCGGTGAGGACGGCCTTTCTTGTCACCTGAAAATCGAAGCGCCGGCCCCTTGCGGGCAGGGTTGTACGGCGCTGGCTCGTTCGGCTGGTTCGTCGCGAAGTCGCTTGAGCCAAGCACCGAGCTTAAGGTGGTGGCGTGCGCGAGCAGGTCCATTGAGCGCGCGGCATCGCTTGCGAGGGAGCTTGGCGTGGCAGTCCAGCCGACGTACGAGCGGCTGTGCCAGGATGAAGATCTCGATCTTGTCATCCTTTGCACGCCCCCGGGCCAGCACGCTGCGCAAGCCGCAGCCGCTCTCGAAGCCGGCCTGAACGTGTTCGTCGAGAAGCCGTTCGCGACAGAATGGGATGGTCTGAATCGCGTCATCGAGACCGCCGGCGCGACGAACCGAGTCGTCGCCGTCGACTATCCTATGATCTATTCGCCACTGATCCAAGCGGTGATGTTGTTCGAAAAATCCCGCCTGGCGGGTCCTCTCCTGCGGGTTTCGGTCGAGAACATCGCGAGCGCAGAGGGGTTGCACGGCGGTCACTGGTTTTGGAAACCCGAACTCTCTGGCGGTATCTTTGTCGAGCACGGCGTCCACTTCTTCGATTGGGTCGGGCGAATGGCTGGCGAGGCCGAGCGCGTGGTCGCGCTCTCACCGGAGCCGGGCGGCGCGTCGGGCCGCGGAAAACGCGAAGATCGCGTGTTTGCGGCCGTCGAGCACGCCGGCGGAACGCTTGCGACTTACTTCCATGCCTTCATCGCGACTCCTGAAAGCGAGCGGACGAGAACCGTTGTGTCGTTCGAAGACCTCGATATCGTCCTGGACGGCTGGATACCCGCTACGATGCACTTACGCGGCCGCGGTGCGGCTGTCGGCACTACCACGATCAGACGGATGATGAGCCGTACCGTTGCCAGCATTCCCGATGCGACGACCGGCTTTATCTTCGACGCGGGCAAGAAGCTCGAGCTCTACGCTCAAGGAGTGCGCGCCGCTGCCGAAGATATGGCCCGCTCCATCCGCGAGCCCGGCTATGTCGCACGCAACGATGTTCGAATTGCGATCGATGGGCTTCGTGTGGCGTTCGCAGCGCGCGAAGCTGCGCGGTCGTCTAGCGAGGTTCGGGTTTTGCCTGTTCGAAGCGCAGCGCCGCTTTGACGAGGTCGGCCGGCGGGCGGCCGAGCAAAAGTTTGGGAAGTTCCTCGAGGCTGACAGCGTGCGAAACGATTCCCTTCACCTTGACCGTTCCCGCGTCGAGCAGCGCGACGGCTTTCTCCATCGTGAACGGATTGATGTTGGAGGCGACGAGGCGCAGCTCTTTACGGTAGAGCTCGTACGGCTCGACTGACACCTTCGCTCCACGCGGCGCGACGCCGAAAAGCAAGATGTCGGCGCCGCGGCGAGCCAACCGGATCGCCGTGCCGACAGCTTCTGGGTTGCCGCTGCACTCCAAGACGAGATCGTACTCCTCTGAGTGGCTATCATGCTCCATCATCTCGGGCGTATAGACCTCATCGGCGCCTAGCGCTTCTGCGAGCTCGCGGCGAATCGCAGAAGGCTCCGCCATCACGACCGAGGCTGCGCCAATCTCGCGCACCGCTTGGGCCGCGAGTAGCCCGATGCTTCCGGCGCCGAGCACGGCTACGGTGCCCCCGGATTGCACTTTGACGCGCTCGAGACCGTGCACGATGCATGAGAGCGGCTCGGCAAAGGCCGCGTCCTCCAGCGACAATCCCGCAGCGATGCGATAGAGCTGGGATTGTGGCGCCGCGACTTTGGGCGCCATCCCGCCGGGTTGCGTCACGCCGATCGCCTTGAGATTCTCGCACAGGTGAATATCACCGCGCCGGCAGGCGGCGCATTCGTGATCGGGGATGTTCGGGTCCACCACGACGCGATCGCCTTCGCGAACACGATCGACGCCTGGACCCACCGCGATCACAGTACCCGAGATCTCATGACCGAGGACATTCGGATAGGTAGCTGGATAGGTGCCGTCCGCGATGTGGCGATCGGTACCGCAGACACCGCACGAAGCGACCGCAACGATCGCCTCGCCCGCTCCGGCAACCGGATCTTCCCAGGCCGCGACTGAGACCTCTTTGGGACGATGTACGACGAGAGCATCCATGCCTTTTCAGTTCAAGTGAAATGTAGCGGCGCACCTTTACCCGCACAAGCGCCGATGTAGCGGCGCACCTTTAGGTGCGCCTTGGCCTCCCTAAAGGTCGGCCGCTATATTCTAGGAACATGGCGGGGTGCAACGCTTGCGAGTCCGCGACGGCTTTTTCCGAGCCCCCGACGGAAAGCCCGTGTATCTAATCGGCGCAAATTTTTGGCCAAGCCGGACGGGCCCGTGGATGTACCGCGACCCGTGGGATGCGCAAGCAATCGCAGGTGACTTTCAGGGGCTCGCCGCCCTTGGAGCAAACTCGGTGCGTCTCTTCTGCTTTCTTCCAGACTTCATGCCTGCCCCCGACGTCGTCGACGCCAAAGCGTGCGACCGCTTGGCCTCCGCGGTCGATCTCGCCGCGAAAGCCGGACTGTGGTCCATCCCTACGTTCCTCGTCGGCCACATGTCCGGCGAGAATTGGGCACCCGAGTGGAGCCGAGGAAAGAATTGGTATACCGATCCTGTTGTGCTCGACGCGTCCGAGTTGCTCATCGGCACTGTCGTCTCGCACTTCGCCGGCGATGAGCGCATCGCGGCGTGGCTACTCACCAATGAGTGGCCGCTCTTCGCCGGCCAGACCGACCATGCGACAAGCGGCAGATGGGCCCGCCGGCTGATCGCCGTAGTGCGGGCTGCG
>DASPVP010000103.1:0-4203 GCA_035622315.1 Candidatus Acidiferrales bacterium
GCGTGCTTGCCGTGCTCGACCACTTGCCCATCCACGAGCACGAGGATGACCGTCGCCCGGCGGATCGTGGACAAGCGGTGTGCCAGGATGAACGTCGTGCGACCGACGAGCAGCCGGTCGAGCGCCTCGCTGATCAGCGCCTCTGACTGCGCGTCGAGCTGCGAAGTCGCCTCGTCGAGGATCAGGATGCGCGGGTCGCGCAAAATCGCGCGCGCGATGGCGATGCGTTGGCGCTCGCCGCCGGAGAGCCGCAAGCCGCGATTGCCGACGAGCGTGCGGTAGCCGTCCGGAAAACCCATGATGAAGTTGTGGGCGTTAGCCAGGCGCGCGGCCTCCTCGATCTGGTCGCGGGTCGCGTCGAGCCGCCCGTAGCGGATGTTCTGCTCGACCGTGTCCGAGAAGAGCTGCGGGTCCTGTTGCACGATGGCGATGGATTGACGCAGCGATGCGAGCGTCACGTCGCGCAGGTCGTTCCCATCGACTCGCACCGTGCCCGATGTGGGGATGTAAAAGCGAGGGATCAGATTGACGAGCGTCGTCTTGCCGGCACCCGAAGGCCCGACGAGCGCGATGATCTCGCCCGGTTGCACGTCGACGCTCACGCCGCGAAGGACTTCGTTGCGGCCGTCATAGGCGAAGCGGACGTCGTCGAACTGCACTGCGCCGCGTACGTCGCGCAGCTTGCGCGCACCGGGCGCCTCGCGCTCTTCGATCGGGAGATCGAGGATCTCGAAGATGCGCCGCGCGCCCACCATCGCTTTGTTCAGCTCGCCGAAATAGTTGGTCAATTGGTTGATCGGATTGCTCGCGACGATCGCCACGGTGAGGAATTGCGCGAGCTCGGCCGGGTTCTTGCGCCCCGTAACGAGCTCCCAGAATGACACGCCAGCCAGCACCAAGAGACCGCAGGTCACGATGAAGTCGACGACGGGCACCTGGGTCAGCGAGATCTGCGCGAGCTTCATTGCTGCTCCGAGATACGCATCGTTACGCTCCGTGAAACGCGACACTTCGTGCGGTTCGCGTGCGAACGCTTTGATGACCCGCATCGACTCCAGCGACTCCTGCAGCATGGCGTTGACATCGGCCACCCGCGAGAGCGACTGCTTCGTCACGCTGCGCACGATGAGGGAGAAACGGTAGACGGCGAACGACACGAGCGGGGCCACGGCGAGCGTCACGATCGTCAAGACCCAGTCCAGGTACAGCATGAACGCGAGCGCACCGATGAGCGTGAGGATGGCGCTCGTGAACAAGGGCAGCGAGGTGACGCCGATGACCATGAGGGAGACATCGTTGTCGAAGCGCGAGATGAGCTCGCCCGCGCGCCAACGGTCGAACACCGGCAACGGCAGGAACTGGATCCGTGTGAACAGGTCCTTGCGGATCTTGGCGACCACTCGCTGGCCGACCGTGGTCATCGTATAGCCGCCGGCGTACTGGGCCACGTTCTTCACGATGTTGAGCGCCAGACCGCCGAGCAGCGCCCACAAGAGCGTGCGCAGACTGTGCTGCTGGACCGACCCGATCAACAGCTTCACCGCATAGGCGTAGCCGATCGTCGCGAACGAGGCGACGCCGGTCAGCAAGACACCGAGCAGCATCTTGGGGATGGAGGACCGGGCGTACGAAAGGAGCCTGCGGTAGACCATGCGCGCGGACGACTTACCCGCGTTCGACGGCAAATCCCTTAGGCGAATGCCTTCGCGCGGTATGCCTGATAGCGTGCCAGGTATGCGCGAGCCGCTGCTTCGTGGTCGACGATCGGACGCGGGTATTGTGCGGGCGTGAAGAAGCCGAGTTCTGTTTGCTGTGCTTCGCCGACCGCCCAGGGTGCGAGCGCTGCACGCGTCGGCAACTTCGCAAGCTCCGTGCACCAGCGCCGCACGTAGGTCGCTTGCGGATCGAAAAGCTGTGCTTGGCGCACGGGGTTGTAGATGCGCGGATACGAGGCTTGATCGGAACCGATGCCGGCGATCCGCTGCCAGTTGCCCACGCAGAGCGCCTCATCGGCTTCGAGCAATTCACGCATCCAAACGTCGCGGCCGATGCGCCAATCCAAACCGAGATCTGCCGTGCAGAACGACGCGGCCACCACCGCTGCGCGACCGTGAACCTGGCCGCGCATCCGTAGCTGACGCATGGCTGCATCGACGAGCGGATATCCTGTGAGGCCTTGCGTCCAGGCGTTGACGAACCGCTCGTCGTGCGAGGCGGGAAAACCGGCCATCTTCTGCTGCAACGGCTCGTCGTAGACATCCGGCCAAAAAAATGCGAGATGGATGTAGAAGTCGCGCAGCGCCAAGCGTCGCAGGAAGGCGCTCATCGAAAGCCGCTCTTGCGCGAGCGTCCAACTGCGTACCATGCGCTCGGCGATCGCGTGATAGACCGTGCGCGGGCTGACGAGGCCGAAACGTAGATACGGTGCCAGCGTCGACGTCGCCGCACGGCCGGGAAACTCCGCGTTCGCGCCATAATCCGCCGCTCTAGCGCTGACGAACCGCGAAAGCGTCTCGAGCGCCGCAGCTTCGCTCGCGTCAGGACCATCGCTTTCCCCGATGCCCTCAGGCAGCGGGCCGGCTTGCGCATCGCGCCCGGTCGGAGCGACCGATGCGAGCGGACGAGGCACTTCTACCGCCTTCCACGCGCGGTAGAACGGCGGGAAGACGCGGTAGCCCTCGCCCTCAGCCTGCTTGCGTTCGGCGACGGCTTCTGGTTCGTGCACCACGCCTGCGCCCAATGTTCGAAAACCGATGCCCGCGCTCGCAAGGCGCTTGCGCGCCGACTCGACGAGCCCGCACTCCAACCGGTCGAAGGGTCGCGCGCAGAACACCGCCGTTGCGTTGAGTCGGCGAGCAGCCTCCTCAAGCGCAGCTGCGGGATCGCCTCCGAGAAGGCTCAAGCTTGCGTCCGACTTGCCGACCGCGGTCCGCAGCCGGGCGAGCGCAGCCGTCGCGAACTTGCGCTGTCGCTCGTTCAACTGGTCCATCGTCTGCGTGCAGAAGACGGCGTACACCCTGTCGGACGACGCGACGGCAGCCGACAGCGCCGGGTTGTCGTGCAACCGGAGATCGCGGAGGAACCAGAAGAGACTTGTCGTCATGGGGCGTTCAGAAAAGCAAAGGGCGCCACGGGTGAGACCCTGCGGCGCCCCGACGCGCTAAAAGCGGCGCGAACTACTTGAGCGAGGCGACGTACGCCGCGACGTCCGCGACCTGTTTGTCGGTCAGCGGCAGCTTCGGCATGCCCGAATCCTTGTCGACGCCCTGCGGGTTGCGCACCATGTACGCCACTTGACCGGGTTTCAGGCCGACGCCCGCGAGTTGCGGTCCGACTTGGCCGTTTTTGCCGCCCGCGCCGTGACAGCTCGCGCAGTTCGCAGCAAAGACCGCAGCGCCCGCCGTTGCGTTGCCGGCGGCGACGGTCGCCACGGGCAGCTTGCTCAGCGGGATCGGCAGCTTGACCTGTGCGACCATGGCGCCTGCAGAATTTGCCATCGCGCCCGTCATGTGGCTGGCGCCTGCCGCCATGTTGCTCGCCGCGGTGGCCATCGTCGATTCAGCGGACTGGGTCATCGAGCTGCTCGACGAATCCGAGCTCTTGGAGCACGACGAAACTGCAAAGCCGGCCACGATCAACGCGGCCAACACGAAGAAAACGTTTCTCACGATCGCCTTTCTCCTTAAGAACGTGCGTTGAGTGGGGTGGCCGTTAGGGGGTCCCAGACGGCAATCCTGCCCGCTCCTCCCGCACGAAGCCAAGCCCCGCGGCGCCAAGCGTGACGAACACCGCGATGAGCGCGAAGAGCAACCGGTAGCTCGTGGAAAAGCCATACGCAGCGCCGAGGTGATCGACGAGCAGCCCGCCGACGATTGGTGCAGCCACCTGCGGACCCGAAGCACCTATATTCCAGATCGCCATCAGCGCTCCAGCGCGCCCCGGCGGGAGCAACACACACGCGAGCGCCCAGTCGACGGAGTAATACGCGCCCCACCCAACCCCGAGCGCCATGGCGATAGGGATAAGCGCGCCACGCGCGCTCAAGAGCGCGAGGGCAAGAGCGCCGCACGCCAAGAGCGCAAGCGCGATGTACAGGAGCGGTTTTTTGCGCATGCGATCTCCAGCGATGCCGGCGGGCAGCGTGCCCACGAGCGCGCAACCCGTCATCACCAAGAGCAGATCCAAGCTCGTCGCGAGATAGTG
>DASPVP010000104.1:0-10903 GCA_035622315.1 Candidatus Acidiferrales bacterium
GGCCCGAGCGAGCTGATGCCGATGCCCTGGAGCATGTTGCCGAGATAGAGCGGATTTCGCACGAAGCGATACGGACCGCTCGCGGTGAGCGTCTGTGTCTCGATCTGACCGCTGAAGACGACGCCGGCTTGGTGATAGCTCGACCCCCACCAGCGGATGAGAAAACCTGCAATGCCCAAGACGGCGGCGATTTCCGCGACGATCTGGATGCCCGCGTGCCCGAGATGACGACCGAGAAGGACGAAGGTCGGGATGCCCTTCCCGCCCAGCGCATGATCGATGAAATACCCGACGTAGAAACCAGTGAAATAGATGATGAACGCGATGGAAGACCGCAGCCGGAACTCCCAGGGCGATCGATCCATGGTGCTTGCATCCTTCACGCGAGCCGTACTAATCCAGGGAAAGTCTAAGGGGTCGAGGCCGGGGCTGGGGATGGGGGTGGACAAGGAGTTGTAGTTGGTGTTAAGGGCACCGTCTTCAGTTGGTAAGCCGGTGACTGCACCGATCCCCTAGCGGTAATGAAATAAAACTGGATATGAGCATTGCCGCCCCAAATATTCATGTTCGCGGTATCCTTGGCTTGTTGGTTTCCTGACGTTACAGGCCCGACCGCTCCCGTCCACTGCGCGACAAGTGATGCGCCTGGTCCCGTGTCATACTCGAAATCCACTGTGCTTATGAACGTGCCCGAATGGCCGAAAACACCGGAGTCGTTTTCATCATCCATGATGTACCAAAGACCCTCGCCAGGAAACGGATAACCACAATGGATGCCACTTAGTTCGATGTCTCGGGTCGCCTGGCGCCCGTCTCTAAAAATGTAGACTCCTACAAAGTCAGCCACAAAACCGACTCCGGTAGTCTGAGAGCCCTGGTTGGTAGTGTCGGCTTTGCCGGGGATGCCGAAGAGAAAGCCGAGCGCAACGACGACCCCCAGCAGAACGATACATCTCGCTAAAATGCCAGCTGTATTGTGCCTCGCCAACTCGCTCATCTGCGGCGTCCTCGGTCAACTGCTTGGAAATGTCATAGTCTCACTCGGCTACTAACGCTATGGTAGCACCAGCGGGATTCAGGTTCACCGTGGGAACCACGTAAACCGCCTGTCCTTCTAGCTCTCCCCTCAAAATAGCGCCACACGGCAACACCCATGCGGCGGCTGGCCATAGCGGCTTGTGGTTGTTGGGCCGGCCTAGCGCACCGGGGTTAGTCCGGCGCTGTTTTGAACCTATCGGACAATGTCACGCGCAAGTGAGGCGCAAGAGCCTCAGAAGCCTGTGCCTTTACCTACTGGCACGGTCACGTTTCTCTTTACCGATATCGAGGGCTCAACCCAGCGCTGGGAGCAGCACCGAGAAGCGATGGATGCCGCGGTAAAGCGCCACGATCAGCTGTTAAGGTCAGTAATTGAGCGCCACAATGGTTATGTCTTCAAGACGGTCGGTGATGCTGTCTGCGCGACGTTTGCGCGGGTCTCGGACGCTATTTCGGCCAGCGTTGATGCGCAACGTGAACTAAATAGGGAAGACTTCTCAGCAGTTGATGGCCTTCGGATACGTGCCGGCATACACACAGGTGAAGCCTCCGAGCGCGGAGGTGACTACTTTGGTCCGGCTGTCAACCGCGTTGCACGCCTGATGTCCATCGGCCACGGCGGACAGATCCTGTTATCTGGCGTGACTCGTGACCTCGCCCATAACGATCTGCCCAAAGGTGCCACGCTCGTCGACCTCGGTTCGCACCGGCTCAAAGACCTTGCCGAGCCGGAGCAAGTGTGGCAACTGAGCATCGAGAATCTGCCATCGATATTTCCGCAGCTCCACTCACTCGACGAGTTTCCTAACAACCTGTCAGTCCAAACCACGAGCTTCCGTGGCCGCGAACAGGACCTCGAAGAAGCAAAGGTATTGCTGGGTCAGCACCACGTCTTGACGCTCACCGGTTCGGGCGGCGTCGGCAAGACGCGCCTGGCAGTACAGGTCGGTGCAGAGCTACTCGACCAGTTTCCCGACGGCGTATGGTTTGCAGACATGGCTCCGATCACGGACCCCGAGCTTGTTTCAAGCGTCGTCGCAAGCGCGCTTTCCATCGAGCAGGTGCAAGGCAAACGGGTTGATGAGCTGATCCCGCAACGGCTCAAGCGCAAGAAGTTGTTGCTCATTATCGACAACTGCGAACACCTCTTGGGTGCAGTCGCCGTCTTGGTCGACGCGATCCAGCGAAACGCTCCCGACGTCAGGACCCTATGCACGTCTCGTCAAGCCCTCGGGATTGCTGGTGAAATAGCGCATCGCCTTCCTTCGCTCTCTGTGCCCGAAGCCAGCCCGACGTTGACCGCAGACGAGGCTATACATCACGGATCGATCGCGGTCTTTGTGGATCGTGCAAGGAGCGCGGACACTCGCTTTGCCCTCACTGATGACAACGCGCCGATTGTCGCTGAGATCTGCAGACACCTGGACGGGATTCCTCTTGCTATCGAGCTTGCTGCTGCACGCGTCAAGGTGCTTTCTATCCCGAACTTAGCGCAGCGGTTGAACGAGCGCTTCAAGATCCTCACCGGCGGCAGCCGCACAGCTTTGCCGCGACAGAAGACCTTAAGCGCCCTGATTGACTGGAGCTACGATCTGCTTACGCCGCAGGAGCAGACGCTCTTCCAACGGTTAGGCATCTTCGCGGGCGGGTTTGGATTGGATGCAGCCACTAAGGTGTGCGGTGGTAAGGGACTGGACGAAATCGAGGTCTTGGACCTGCTGGGCTCGCTGACCGATAAGTCGCTCGTGGTCGCCGACACTACGGGTGAGCAGGAGCGTTACCATCTGCTCGAATCCACCCGTGCGTATGCATTAGAGAAACTGGCAGCCGCGGGCGAGCACGAACAGTTGGCTCGCGGGCATGCCGAATACTTCCGCGATCTTGCGCAAGCTGCTGACGAGCGCTTTGGCATAGGCTCAGCGTTCGCATGGATCGCTGACGTGGAACTGGACTTGGACAACTACCGAGCGGCGCTGGAGTGGAGCATCACGCGAGGCAACGACGATGCGGTAGGCGGCGCGATAGCCGGCGCGCTCGACTGGTTGTGGCGGAATGGCAGTCTTGTTGTTGAGGGCCGTTACTGGACCGGACTTGCTTTCGAGCGGGTGAGCGATGCCGAGCACCCGCGAGTTGCAGCGCGTCTATGGTTTGCGCTTTCAAATTTTTCAACGGCGAAGGCTAAGGTTGAGGCGGCCGAGCACGCTGTGGAGCTTTACGAGTCGGTCGGGGATGCGCGAGGAGCCGCGCGTGCGCAGCATAGTCTTGCCTTCGGCCTTATTCAGATGGGTCGCCTTGACGAAGCCGACAACATAATCGCCCTAGCGCTCGCGGGCTCTCGCAAATGTGGGGATAGATCGTATGTTGCTAACGGGCTGAACGCGCAAGCAGTCATCTCAAAGTCACGCAACGATACAAAGACCGCAAAGGACTTGTTTGGGCAGGCAATTGCAGCCTTTAGGGCGCTCGGGCTCGATTCCGGCATTTCTCTAGGGCTCGGTAATCTCGCTGAACTTGAATTTCAAGATGGACATGCCGAGGAAGCAGTACGTCTGGTCGAAGAGGCGCTAGAAATCTACCGGCGAGTGAAGAGCGCAGAAGCTCTGGCGTCCAATAATAGCAACCTTGCGGCGTATCGCGCTGCGCTCGGTGCTGTTGAAGGTGCTCGAGAATCAGCGCGCACAGGGCTACGTTTGGCCCGAGAAGCGCAGAGCAGCGTGTTTGCTGCGATAGCTGTTCAGCACTTAGGGCTGATCGCGGCGATGGCAGGACAAGAGAGTCACGCGGCCCAGCTGTTGGGCTATGTCGATGCCCAGTTTAAAGCTTTTGGGTATCAGCGCGAATTCACTGAACAATGGAGCTACGACAAGCTGAAGGCCGCACTAAGCGAGCGGCTCAGCGATGCTGAGATCGAAAAGCTTGCGGCCGAAGGTGCTGCCTGGTCGGAAGATCAGGCGGTTGAAGAAGCGCTCAAAGTATAGTAGTAATAATGCGAAACATTCCGCAGCCTGGCGACACCATCTACGTCGACACTGACCTCTATATCCATCACGGTGCCGACGATTTCCGCGGCGGTAAGGCTACCGTGTCGAAGGTTACGGGCGAGGGGGCGTGGATTGAAATCGAACAGAATCCCGGCACGCTGTACAGTTGGGCAGCCCTTGCTGGTAAGCAAGACGAACTGGCGACGAGGTTCGGCGAAGCTTGGGCGCATTCTGATCCCGACCTGCGCCCGGAATTCAACAATGATTCGGACGATTGGTAGTCCAGTTCGAAAATCAGGCGGTCGAAGAAGCGCTCAAGGGCTAAAGTGTCGTCGGCGAATCCATGGTTATCTGTACCCTCAACCGCCTACAAGGGGGCGTCTCTGACAACCAGACGACGCTCATGCCCGATGTTTAGCTTCAGAGCCCACGCCTCTCGCCCCGCTGTTGCTGCGCTGTTTCTCTACGGTTTGCTTCAACTTTGCGCATGTAGTCAATTCAGGCCGCACTATTTCACAAGTCTTCCGTCGTTCGTTCTGGCATCGATGTTTTTTCCGGTGGCGGACTGGTGCGCCGACATCCCATCCAGCGTAATTCCCGCGCGTTCGGTCGCTGACGACTCGATCGATGCGCATATTCTGGCGCGCACGAACGACATTGATCGACGGATAATTCGGCAAGTCATGCTGGCGCTATCGCCAAGAACTCGCCAAAATGTTCGCTGGTGTCATGTGCCCGTATTTCGAGGCTTCCCTGACTATAAGCGCTTACCGGCTCACGGTCTCGTGGTGACCTATAATAACACGCCATATGGGGGTCTCGGGAGCATCGTCGGAACTTATGTTTTGTTCTTCGATGGCAAAGTTCAAGTTCGTTCGAATCTTACTTACGATCCGGACGATCGAGTGTACCTTTCTCCCTCATTCCTATATTTCAGACAGCGCTTTCCGGACGCTAAATGGAACACGTGATCACTCGGGCTCTTCAGTATCCGACTCAGACTCTTAGCATCGGGCCTGGGGACTTCGCCGGGTTTAACCCCCTTCTCGTTGGTTGCAGCCTCTAGTTTCTTGTAGTATTGTTGGCGAAACCACTCATTTACAGAAATTCCTGATTTCCAATTCAAACGTGCTGCATTCAAGCTAAGAGGCTGATTGTCGCCTTCCTCATCGTTAGGATGATAGCGCTGAGTTGGATCATCATACCAACCGCAGCGACCACACTTGTGGAATTCGCCTGCTGCTGGAAAGGCATTTTCTAAACCGCAGACCGGACAAGAAAGGTCATCTGGCGTCATAAGATCTCTTAGGGGGTTAGGCCGAGCTTGGTCAGCGTTACCGACGCTTACGCCCCCTCCCGATCCAATTCCAAAAATCTCCTAGTCTCCGCAGCATCTTCAATCTCTAGTTTGGTGCGGTGGCAACTGCAGTAATCCCAACCCAATCGAGCGCTCGGGAATCACCCCGGTCTTTGAAACTAGCGCGGGCGGTGGAGAATCGTCTTGGTCATTGCTGGGGAAGGTGACGGCGACGGAGGCCGCATCGGACAGGGTGCGGCTTGGGAGCACCCAGGCTTGCAATAGCAGGGAGCGTTACTTGAGGTACAAGCCGAAAGCAGCACCACCATCGCCATCACAAGAACTGAGGACAGTCGCGGGATTCCTGTCGGGCTCGTTCTGCGTCGCTTAGGGGCTATTTGAGCTCCCTTCGTGCAAAAGGGTTGACAGAGGGTAGATTGATTGGCTGCCATTAGCCCATCGTGTCGCGCAAAGCTTTATAAATTCAATAGCCGACGGTCAGAGTTGAACTGACGACCCGCGGTTTACGAAACCGCTGCTCTACCACTGAGCTACGTCGGCGTGGCGATTGTGCTGCGATCAACAGAGTTCTCGGAAGCAAGTCCCGCGCCTGCCCAAGCACTGCCGACATTATTGCAGGCGCCGCGCAAGCCTTCTTGCGTTCGCGCCTTTAGAACTCCGCGTGTTCCGTGTCGAGGTCGGAGAACGACGTGAAGCGCTTGTCGAAACGCAGCTGCACGAGGCCGGTTGGACCGTTGCGCTGCTTAGCGATGTTGATCTCTGCGACGTTCTCGTTTTCCGGCGTCGGCGGGTTGTAATACTCGTCGCGGTAGATGAACGCGACCACGTCGGCTTCTTGCTCGATGCCGCCTGACTCGCGCAGATCTGAGAGCATGGGGCGCTTGTCGTTGCGCGACTCGGGCGAACGGTTGAGCTGGGCGAGCGCGATGACGGGCACCTTCAACTCTTTGGCGAGCGCCTTGAGACCGCGGCAGATCTCGTCGATGATCTCGACGCGGTTCGTGACGCGCGGATTGGTCGAGCGCAAGAGCTGCAAGTAGTCGATGATGATGAGATCGAGCCCAGTGGTCGCCGCCAAGCGCCGCGAGCGCGAACGCACTTCGCTCACCGACGGGGCGGCGGAATCGTCGACGAACACCGGGATCTCCGCGAGCACGCCCATGGCGCGGGTGATCTCGCCCCACTCGCGGTCTTTGATGTTGCCGGTGCGCAAGCTCTGCGCATCGATGCGCGCCTCCATGCTCAAGAAGCGCTGCACCAATTGATCGTTGCTCATCTCGAGCGAGAACAGCGCGACGTGTTTGTTGGCTCCTTTCGCCGCGTTCAAGGCGATGTTCAGACACAACGAGGTCTTGCCCATCGATGGCCGCGCCGCGATGATGACGAGCTCTCCGGGCTGGAAGCCCGTCGTGAACTGATCGAGACGATTGAATCCCGATGGCACGCCTGTGACCGAGCCACGCTGGTGGTACAGGGTGTCGATGCGTTCGAAGGCCGGCTTGAGAAGGTCGCGGACGAGCGTGAAGCCGCCGGTCGCACGGCGGCCGATCTCGAAGATCATCTGCTCGCAGTGATCGACCGCCTCGTCGACGTTCTCAGGCTGCTCGAAAGCGACGTTTGAGATGCGGCCGCCAGCCGTGATGAGCGAGCGCAGGATGGACTTCTCAGCGACGACGCGCGCATAGTATTCTGCTGAAGCCGCGGTCGGTACGGTGTTGAGCAGCTGGCTGATGAAATCCGCGCCACCGATCTCATCGAGCAGCTTGCGGCGGCGCAACTCTTCTGCGACCGAGACCTTGTCGACCGGCTCACCGCGTTCGTACAACGAAGTGATGGCGTCGAAAACCGTGGCATGGTGGGGCGCGTAAAAATCGGCTTTACGGACGATCTCGCTCACGATCGGTATGAGATCGCGGTCCACCATGAGCGCGCCGAGGATCGCTTGCTCGGCTTCGAGGTTCTGCGGCGGGATGCGGTCGAGGGTCGCGCTCAACACCATGCCGGAAGGTCGCCTCCTACTGCGGGCTCACCCGCACGATGACTTTCGCCGTCACGCCCGGCGCGAGCTTCACGGTGCAAGCATGATCTCCGATCGTTTTGATGGGCTCGTCCAGTTCGATCCTGTGGCGATCAACCTGTACGCCAAAAGTCCGCTCGATCGCTTCCGCGATCTGGGCATTGGTCACTGCTCCGAAGATCTTGCCGCGCTCGCCAGCCTTCGCGCTGACGACCGCAGGCCCGCTCTGCAGTCGTGCGGCGAGCTCGCGCGCTTCGGCAAGCGCCTTCTCGTCACGCCGTTGCTCGGCGGCCTTGCGGGCGGCGGCCTGCGTCAGGTTGCCCTCGGTCGCTTCCTGCGCGAGCCCCCGTGGCAAGAGGTAGTTGCGGGCGTACCCGTCAGAGACGTCGGTGATCGTACCGGCCTTGCCTACGCCCTTGAGGTCTGCGCGCAGGATGACCTTCACGTTGCGCTACTCTGCGGTGAATGGGAGCAAAGCGATGACCCGAGCGCGCTTGACCGCTTCCGTCAGCCAGCGCTGATGCTTGGCGCAATTACCCGAGATGCGGCGGGGCACGATCTTACCGCGCTCGGTGATGTACTTGCGCAGTCGAGGTGTATCTTTGTAGTCGAGCGCCGTGATCTTCTCGATGCACATGCTACACGACTTGCGCTTGGGCTTGCGATCCTTTGCGAGTTTACGCTTGGGTTTGGCGTTTCGTTTGGGCGGCATTATGCTTCCTTATTCGACCTAGAAGGGTACTTCTTCATCGGCCGGGTTGTATTCGTATTCCGGCAGCTCTGCGTTCGGCGCAGCTGCGGACGGTGCGCTGCGCTGTGCAGCGCCTTCACCCGTGGGGCGTGAATCGAGCATCTGGAAGTCGTCGGCCACGACATCAACCGCAGTCCGCTTGTTGTTTTCGCGATCGGTGTATTCGCGGATCTGCACGCGACCCGAGATCAGCACAAGCCTGCCCTTCTGAAGGAACTCGGCGGCGCGCTCCGCGCGCTGTCGCCAGATGCTGACACCGAAGAAATCTGTCTGGCGCTCGCCGTCTCGGCTCTTCGGCCGGTCTACGGCGATGCGGAAGGACGTCACTGGAACGCCGCTTTGCGTCTGGCGCAATTCGGGGTCGGCCACGAGTCGTCCGACGAGTACGATATGGTTGTACGAACCAGCCATGATAGATCCTACCTTTGGAGCGATTTGCGATCGCCCTTACGTTGGGGCGATTTGCAATCGCCCCCTACATCTATAAGCGGATAAGCAACGCGCGCAGGACGTCATCGTGCAGACGCATCTGGCGGATGACTTCCTTCGCCGCGTCGGGGCTGCCGGCGAACTTCATGCAGATGTAATGGCCTTCGCGCAGCTTGTTGATCTCGTACGCGAGGCGTTTGCGGCCCATACGCTCGAGTTCGACGGTCTCGCTACCGTTGCTCTTGGCGACGCCGGCGAAATGGGCGGCCAGTTCGTCGACCTGCGGATCCTCGAACGTGGGCCGTATGATATAGGTGATCTCGTACTGTGACATGCGCAGTGCGCTGCCTCCCTCTGGGCGTAAGGCTCACCACGGTGCTGAGAGACCTCGGCGGTAGCGAGCAGGAAGGAAAGCGGGCGGATACCGCCCGGCAAGCCCGGACAGTATATCACACGCAGAATTGAGGTGACAAGGGAGCGGTTGTGCATAAGTATGTGCAGTGCCTGTGGTTTGTGCGTGGACGCCAGTGCATGGAGACTTGTAGCGCGAGGAGAATCCTTCTCGGCTATGCAGGCAGGGCGCGCCTACTGGCCGGTACTCGCGATTTTCCTCGTTGCGTTTTTGATCTTGGCTTACATGCACCGCCACGGCGTGAAGGTGCTGCTGCGGACGCTCGTCTTCGGCCAGCAAACGCCGGTACGGGTCCACCTCGATCTCGGGGAAAAGTTGCCCGCTGTCAGTTTCGTCGATCTCTTAGGCAACCGCACCAATGTAGCCCCGCAAAGGGGCCGCGTCCTCGTCCTCAACGTCTTCGCCACCTGGTGCCCCGACTGCAACCAAGAAGCGCCGGCGCTTTCGCAGCTCGCCACGGAGTACGCGGGCAAACCGGTCGACATCATCGGGATCGACCAAGATGAGTATCCGGCGGTCATCCTCGCGTTCGCGCGCCAGTATTCGTGGAACTTCCCGATCTACATCGACCACGAGCATCAGACAAACAGCATGCTCGGCGTGCACTTCATCCCGGCGACCTTCGTCATGGATGATCGTGGCCGCGTGTGGGCCAACGTGGCGGGGCCATTGACGCTCGCCCAAATGCAACAGCTCGTGCAGACCGGGCTCAGCCGCCTCTCGAAGCGCGGTTAGCTTTCGTAGATCCGCGTCATCCCTGCGCCGACCTGCGTCAGCACGTGATGTGGGATCGTCTGGCCTGCCTTTGCCACCTCATCGAGACGAACGCCGGGCGCATCGCCGAGCAACAGCGCATCGCCACGCGCGTTGATCTTCGCGCCTTTCGGCAAGCTGACCATGGTGAAGTTCATGCCGATCGCGCCGACGATCCGGCCGCTTACACCATCGAGCAGCGCGCTGCCGGAGCCTGAGAGCGTCTTCGGCAGCCCTTCGCCGTAGCCGATGCGCAAGGTGGCGATCGTCTCGCCGGCTTGCGCGACGTGGGCACCGCCGTAGCCGAGCGGGGTCGCTTCGCTGAAGGTGCGCACGGAATACACGGGCGCACGGACCTCCGCTGCCGTCTTGAGAGCGGCGGCGCCGAGGTCTGTTCCCAAGGAAGAGCCATATAGCCCCACGCCGATACGCGCGATACCCGAGTCTAATCCCCACAGTGTCGGCCCAGTGCTCGCGGCGTGCACTGCAGGGACTGCGAGCCCGGCCTGCCGCAGCGCGGCGACCGCGTGATGGAATCGCTCCTCTTGCGCCTCGATTGAATCTCGCCCGGCGATGTGCGTCCACGTGCCTTCCCACACGATATTCTCGAGCGATGCCACTTCGCGTGCGAACTCAGCCGCGCGCGACGAGGGGACTCCCCACCAGCCCGTACCGGTCTCAACAGCGACGTGCGCCATGGCGCGGACACCCATGCGCTTCGCGATGCTCGAAAGCTCCTTCGCCGCGCCGGCATCGCCGATCGAGATGATGAGCTTAGCCGCGAGTGCAGTCGGGAAGTCTTCAACCGGGGTCGCCGCCACGTGCACGATCGGCGCCGCAATTCCGGCTGCCCGCAGCTCCGAGCCTTCGGCGATCTCGACGACGCACAGCCTCTGCGCGCCCGCTTCGAGCGCGGCCTTAGCAACGGGGACCATGCCCATCCGATACGCGTCGCATTTGACGATGGCCCACAGGGGTCGATCGCCCAATCGGGAGCGCCAGACCCGCACGTTGTGGCGGATCGCGTCGAGACGGACGCACAAGGTCGGCTTCAAAAGGATTTCCTCGAGTCCAAAAGTATCGTGACCGGCCCCTCGTTGACGAGCTCGACGCGCATAGTCGCTCCGAAGATTCCGGTCTCGACGCGCAATCCTTCTCGGCGCAAGAGCTCGACGACCCGGTCGAAGAGCTGTTGCGCGACGGG
>DASPVP010000105.1:0-11024 GCA_035622315.1 Candidatus Acidiferrales bacterium
CTCGTTGGGCGTGACGAGCACCGACAAGCGGTCCGTGTCGCGCGCGTCGTCGAGACAGTAGGCCTTGAGCTTCGCGCGCATGTCAGGATCCGACCACAGCGTGCGCATGTTGGCCGCGTCGACGAGCGTGCGCCCTTCGTCACCGATCCCCAAATGGCGCACGATATGCTTGAGCTTGTAGTTGGGGAGCTTGCGCCCCACGTCCCAGCGGACCGCGCTGATGAAAGTGTCGGAGATCTGCCGGCCTTCGATGCGGTAATATTTCACCAACATGCCCGATTGCGTCGAACGGCGCAGGCTGTCGTCAAGCCACATCGGCGTACGGCCATCGCGGCCGAGCACGAGGTCGACCCCGAAGCGTCGCGCGCGGCCTGCAAGGTACCAGAGGTCGAAGTTGAAGACGTTGTGCCCTTCGAGCACGTCCGGATCCCGCTCGCGGACCAAGCGCGCGAACGCCTCGATCATCGCCCCTTCGTTCGCAAAGCGGTCGAGCGAGAGGACCTCTTCGAATCCTCGATCGTCGCGCAGCGCGATGATGACGATCGCGGCGTCATCGCGGTCAGGGTCGACGTCGAGCGTCTCGATATCGAACTGCATCCGGCGCAGCTGCGAGAACCGCAGGTCCTTGAAGAATGTGTCGCCCGTGGCCACGAGGTGCGAGGTGATCGGGTCGAGATAGGCGAGCCGTTGATCCGGTGCGAGAATCC
This sequence comes from Candidatus Acidiferrales bacterium, assembly GCA_035622315.1. Taxonomy (GTDB): domain Bacteria; phylum Vulcanimicrobiota; class Vulcanimicrobiia; order Eremiobacterales; family Eremiobacteraceae; genus JAJPHJ01. Next base: position 708 of record DASPVP010000105.1, read on the forward strand.
GCGCCCGATCCCCGATGGCGCGCGCATTGGAGCCGATCGTGAGGTGGCGCAATTCGTGCGCCCCGCTCAGTTCGATGCTCGCGGGTTGCGGCTTGCGCGCCACGAGCCAATTCGCGAGGGGCACCACGTCGCGTTCGGTGCGATCGCCGAGCCGGCGATACAGCGTTGCGGTTCCCGCGCTTGAATCCGGCTCTACGCTGACGATGCCGGTTCGAAAGCCATGACCGAAGATAAGGTCGGCGGTCGTCGGCACTCCTACGGATACACCGAGGGCGTGGGCGTCGGCGTCGGCGGCGCGGGCGGAGAAGCGATGGGCTCGTCGCTGCTCTGCGGGATGGGGATTGGCGGCAAGCTTACCTCAGGCAGCGCGCTTGGGTATGGCGTCACGGGGGCCATCGGCGGAGGTATGAACTCGGTGTTCGTGGCGGCCGGACTTGCGATGGCCGCCGGCACGCTGGTCGAATAGATCGAGGTGTCCGGCGCCGTGGTGTTGCCGAGATATGCGGATGCGGGGACGAAGCCCACGGTCCCCGTGAAAACCGGCACGCCCGGTATGTAGTGCAGGAGTTTGATCGTGACGTCTGTCTGGAGCGTGTAGCTTCCGAGGCGATCTTTTGCCTTCGCGTTGCCATGGCTCGATGCGTCGATGACCATCCCGAGAAGCAGCTTGTTCTGCGACTCGAGATACGTCCGGCTCGTGGCACCGCCGCCTCCCCGCAGTGTCGCCAAACCGAAGCCCTTCACTTTGAGCTGCGATTGAAAATCGCAGCCCCCCGTTGACGAGATCAGAACCATCGTGCCCTGGTCGCCGGTGGGTAAGTCGACCATGTTGTTCATCGACAGCGTCAGGACGCCATAACGCAACGGAAGGACGCCGGAGGAGAACCAGCGTTTCCCGATATCAGGCAGCTCGCTTTGGAGGCTCCCGAGCAGAAAGGTCGCCGCGCTCAGGTCACCCATCGCGCCGGCGGACGAGCCCGCGCCCTGCGCATCGAGCATCGGACTCGGCTGCGGTGACGCCGTCGCCGGCGGCGGGGCGCTCGCGGTCGGCCCGGGCGACGGACTTGCGCTGCTCGCGACGGGTGGCGCGGCCGTGCTCACTGCGAGGATCGGACCACCGCCGGAAGCGATGCCTTCGATCGTCCAAGCGACGCTCGCGTTGTCGTCCTGGCGAAAGACGCGGCTTTGAACGACGCCGGACGCATCGCGAAAACGGACGGTGAGCGTGGCGATGCGTGTCACGACGTAGACCTGCTGCTCGCCGAGACCGAAGACATGGCCCGCCACGTAATAGACGCTCTTCGCCTGCGAACTCTGGCCGCTCGGATCGGCAACGCCGGCTGCTACGAATGCGACGAGCGCCGCGATGCAGACCGCCGCACGCAGCCTGGCGCTCCTCGCAGCCGTCACGCGTTCGACCTGACTGCGGGCCCCGATTCTGGCTCGCTACCGAAGAACGCCATAGGGGTCGGTGTGGGAGTCGGCGTGCCTTCGTCCTCGTCGGACGAACTCGTGTCTGCGGGCTGGGGTGCTACGCTTGCTTGTGGTGCGGGCGAAGCGTGGGTCCAACTGCCAAGAACTACGTTGAACGCGGATGAGTAGTCGTCGTGCGTGGTCGCGCTGGCCGGTTGCACGACCATGAGCGTGCGAAAAGCCTCGCCCACAAGCACTCGGTTTTGCTCGTCATAGTAGGTCGTGCCACCGACGGTGATCGTGCCGGCTGTCGGCTGGCCGTCGGCCGTGCGCAAAAGCGATCCGCTGCCCTCGGATCGCAGAGCGATAGCCGTGAATCCTTGATAGTTCGTCTGCCCGATGACGGTGCGTTTCATGTCGAGGCTGATGAATGGGGTCTTCGCGGAGTTCGTCCAGGACTTGCCGATGACCAGCGCACCGTGCTTCGCGATCTCGCCGCTCATCGTGTTGGCCGCACCCAGCGCGTCTGAGACGCCGAGCCCCACCTGCGCCTTGGTCAGGAGCTGACCGTCGGGCAAGATCTTCCCCGAGGTCACCGATTGCATCTCGACCGGTTGTCCGGCGTTCGTCCCTTTGAAATCCAGGGTCACGTTCGCGAATGCGATACCATCTTGGGCGACCGAGTAGACGGCGAACGTCGCCGTTCCTTGCGCCGAAGCGTCGGTCACGGTATCTTTGCCCTTCGCCGTGCCGAGCACGTGATGTTGCTGCAGCTCCACCGTGATGTCGTACACGATCTGATCGCCGGGCGAAAATGCCGAGCTGGTCGCGGCCGGCGATGGCGGTGCGCCCCACACGGCCAAGACGATGATGGCCGAGAGCGCAATCCAGGTCGCCAAGCCCCGCACGTGGATCCTCCAGCGATGACGATGACGCAGCAGAACGTGGGCAGGTTTGACGGCGAGAGCACGTAAACCCCTTTGCGTTCTTGTGATGAGGCGATTCACGCTCTTCGCGCTGCTCGTGACGTTCGTCGTCTGCACGGCGGCGCACGCCGACGACTCAGACGGTTACGACTCGAATCTCGCACAGGCTGTGCGCGAGGCCACGCAGCAATACCGCCTGGTCGTGTGGGCGTTAGACGATGGCTACATCCAGACGACGGACTACATCCCGTCGTTCGGCACCATGTACACGAACCACGACCGCTTCGATACGCGGACCTTGGCGCAACCGACGGTGCTGATCTACGATCTCGCCGGGCGGCTGGTCGCGTGCGGCTACCAATACGTCGACAAAGCGAACGCCCCCGACCAGCTGAAAAGTCCAGACGTCACCGGCTGGTATCAAATCCCACGGCACGTGCACTACAACATCATCGTGGACGGCGTCACGTACTACGCGCAGCAGCCGTGGGATAGCGACGATCCGCCCACGGCTGCGAACCTGATCGCGCGCAAATTGATGCCGCCCGACGCGAAGCTCGTGTTCGCATTCGTCCACCCCGCAGCAAGCGCGATCGTCATCTGGGCATGGATGCCGAACCCGTACGGGCTATTCGACACGGCGAATCCCTCGCTGCCGTGAGCACGAATTCCGCACCGTGACCAACGCGCAAGTCGCCGAGCGGCTGAACGAGATCGCCGCCCTCATGGAGTTCGACGGGGAACCATTCTTCAAGATCAAGGCGTACGAACGCGCCGCGCGCAGCCTCGAGGACAGCCAGACGCCGGTAGCGCGGCTCATCGCAAGCGGCGAGCTCGATCAGCTGCCCGGCGTCGGCAAGGCGATCTCGCACAAGATCGCGGACATCGATCGGACCGGCACGTGCGCGTATCTCGAGGAGCTGCGCGCCAAATTCCCGCCGACGATATTGGAGCTTCTCCGGGTGCCGGGGATCGGCGCCAAGACCGCAATCGGGATGTATCGCGAGCTCAACATCGGTGGGTTGGAAGACTTGCGAAAAGCGATCGCCGATGGTAGCATCAGCCGCGTCCCCCGGCTCGGCCCGAAGACGATCGAGAACATGAAGAACCAGCTCGCGCGCATGTCGTCCCACACCAAGCGCATGCGCTTGGGCGACGCCTGGCCGCTCGCGCAACGGATCGTGGCCGCTTTGGCCAAGCGCAAGAGCGCGCACAATCTCGTGGCCGCAGGCAGCCTGCGGCGCATGGAGCGCAGCGTGCGCGACCTCGACATCATCTGCACGAGCGCGGCTCCCGACGAGGTCATCGAGACGTTCGTGACGCTGCCGATCGCAGAACGGGTCACGGCGCGAGGCACGACCAAGGCCACCATTTGGGCCGCACTCGGCATCTCGGTCGACCTGCGCGTCGTGCCCCACGAATGTTTCGGGAACTTGCTGCAACATTTCACCGGCAATAAAGAGCACAACGTGAAGTTGCGCGAGTTCGCATTGCGCAAAGGCTTGAGCGTGAGCGAATATGGGCTCGAGGATGCCTCGGGCAAAGTGATCACCTGTGCCGAGGAGGCCGGCGTCTACGAGGCCCTCGGCCTGCAGTACATCCCGCCCGAGCTGCGCGTCGGGCTCGACGAGATCGATCTCGCGAAGCGCAACGCCCTGCCCAAGCTCGTCGAGCTAGCGGACATCCGCGGCGATCTGCACGACCACACGGATTGGAGCGACGGGGTGTGCACGATCGAAGAGTTGGCGAAGGCTGCGGCAGCTCGGCACCGTCAGTATCTCTCCATCTCGGATCATTCGCCGTCTCGCGCGGTGGCCAATGGTCTATCGATCGAACGGCTGCGCGACCAGATCGGCCGCGTGAAGGCGGTGGCAGATGCGTACGGCGTTCGCTTGCTGACGAGTTCCGAGGTAGATATCCGAGCGGACGGTTCGCTAGATTTCCCAGACGATGTGCTCGCCGATCTGGACATCGTCGTCGCCTCGATCCACTCGTCCTTCCGCGCCCCGAAAGAGCAGCAGACCGAGCGGCTTCTGCGCGCGATCGAGAACCCGTTCGTCAACATCATCGGCCACCCGACTGGGACGCTGATCGAAGAACGCGAGGGCTACGATTTCGATCGCGAAGCCGTGTTCAAAGCGGCGGCGAGGACAGGAACCGCGCTCGAGATCAACGCGAACCCCGCACGGCTCGATTTGAGCGCCGACCTCGCACGCAAGGCACGCGAGGCGGGCTGCACGGTGTCGATCGACACCGACGCTCATCACGCCGAGGATATGGACAACATGCTTTATGGAGTGGCCACGGCTCGCAAGGCGGGCGTCTCAAAGGAGCAAGTGCTCAATGCCCGTCCGCTCGAGGACGTGCTGGCGTTCGTGCGCCGCAAACGCGCCCGCAAACGCTAAAGCGACGCCTGCGTCAGCCGCTCGAGCAGCTCGCCCGTGGCTTCGAACCCGCTCGGGCGGTACCCGCTCTCGAAATAACCGTGATAGTCGCTGCCGCCGCAGAAGAGCTTTCCAGCTCGTTGCGCCATCGCGGCGAGCGCGCTCTGTTGCGCCGGCTCGTACGCCGCGTAGATGGCTTCCAGCCCATCGCAATCGCGGACGAGCGCTTCGGCGAGACCGGCTTCGTACAGCGGCCAGGGATGCGCGATCATCGCGGCCCCGCCTGCGCGTCGGATGACCGTAGCGGCTGCGCTTGGGTGCGGGAGCCGTTCGTATGCTTCCGCCGGAAGCGCCGCGAAGAAGGCCTTGAACCGCGCGTGCACCTTTTTCGGATCGCCATCATCTAACCCCAAGAGACAGAGACGCTCGATGAGCACGGGGAGCCGCACCGGATGATCCGGAAAGTCGCGCGCCGCGTCCACCTCCGCGCCGTCGCGCGCGAGAGCGTTTATCCAACGCAGTTGGTTCGCGTCCCAAACCGTCTGCGCCGCGGAGTTCGCAACACCGATGCCTTCGTCCGCATCCTGACATCCGAGCCCGAGCACGTGGATGACGCGGCCGTGGGCGTAGGTCGTCATCTCGATGCCGCCGACGAACCGCACCCCGCGCGCCGCCGCGCGTGCCTTCGCCGCGATGTGTCCAGCGGTCGTGTCGTGGTCGGTCAGCGCGAGGATCTGGACGCCGGCATCGGCCACGAGGTCCACGAGCGACGCGGGGTCCAAACGCCCGTCGCTGTGGTGGCTATGCAGGTGGAGATCGGCGAGCACTGACGACGCGCGTCAGTTCCCGAAACGACGGTGGCGGCGCTGGAACTCGATCAACGCTTCGGCGAAATGCTCGCGCGTGAACTCCGGCCAAAAGACCTCCGTGACCCACAACTCGGTGTATGCCATCTGGTAGAGCAAGAAGTTCGATAGCCGGTATTCACCGCCCGGGCGCAACAGCAGGTCCGGATCCGGCATGCCGGCGGTGTAGAGATACGAAGCGATCGTCGAGCCGTCGATGTCGTCCTCTTTGAGCGTCCCCGCGCGAAGGGCAAGAGCCAGCGCCTTGAATGCGTCTTTGAGCTCTGTCCTAGCGCTGTAGTTGACGGCGAGGTTGAGTACGGTCCCGGTGTTCTGCTCCGTGCCCTTCACCAAGTGCTCGAGCGCCTTCCGGGGCGCCGGAGGCAACGCTTCCACTCTACCGAGCAACTGAACGCGCACATTTTCGCGCCGTAAGCCGTCGAGTTCGTTTCGCGCGAAGACGCAGCACAACTCGAACAGCAGCGATACTTCCGCCGCCTCGCGCTTCCAGTTCTCTTCGGAGAACCCGTACACGGTGAGGATCGGCACGCCGAAATCCGCTGCGGCGCGCGTCGTCTCGCGCAGCGCCGTCATGCCGCGGCGGTAGCCCTCGATGATGGGCAGTTTGCGCTCGCGCGCCCAACGGCGATTGCCATCCATGATGATGGCTACGTGGCGCGGGATCGGGCCTGCGGGATCGGGCAGCGGATATCGCTGCGCGTCTCTCAACAAAACTTTGCTCCCCTACTCCCGAGCCAGCGCAAGGCGCGGCACCGATCGGCTGGTTTGGCGGGCGACGCCGTCCGCCCGTTCGTGCACGTCCTTGACGACCGTCTCGAGCTCATCGATGTACGAAAGGAACCGAGCGCGACCGCTTTTTGAGATCCGGCAGACGGTCATGGGCCTTCCCGCACCGCTCTCTTTGCTGATGGCGACGATGTCCATGTCAGCGAGCGCTGTGAGATGACGGCTAAGATTGCCATCGGTCAAACCGCACGCTTCCTGAAGTTCCGTGAAGCTCAGGCCTTCGGGATGTGTGAACAGACACGTGCACACGGCGAGCCGGCCGCGTTCGTGGAAGATCCGCTCCAAGCCCGAGTAGGCGAAGCGCGCGTCTGTTCGGCTGCGCTGCGGTTTTCGTCCGTTTCTCTTCATGCTCATGACGTCCGTGCTTTCCTATCCAATGACAAGATGTATCCGATGACGATCTGTCCGATGCCGAATCCGGCGGGCATCACCCAAAATGCGAGCGGGGAGTAGTTGTCGGGCGCAAGGATCAGCGCCGCACCCGCGACCCCGAATGCGCACGCCACGTAGATGACTGCGCGCGGCAACATCGCACGCGATGCGAAAAGCCCTATACCATAAGATGCGTACCAAACGCCAGGCAGGAGGGCGATCAATCCGTGCCCGATCATCGCGAGACTCATCACAGCGCCTAGGCCGATCGCGGGAAGGATGGCGATGCCGACCGTGCGCGTCTGCCGGCGCTCGTGCGATCGCGCGATCCGGATGTACCAGACGAGCAGCGCTCCGTAGTTGATCGCCAGTGCAGCGGCGAGGCAAACGAGCCAGATCGTCAGGTAGTGCTGCAGATCCGTGGCCGTGCGCGGGTGAGGAGCGAGAACCCATTGTGCGACGCCCGCGAGCAGCGCGATGCAACCGCTTAGGGCGGCGGCCGACGCCGAGTACCCGCGGAACTCCTGGACGCTTGCGAGGCGATCCCGGACTTCCGCCAAGTCCGCGAGCGCGCGTTCCACTTCCATGCCTCACTTTGTACCACAAAGTCAGCCCGATTGCAACGTGCCCGCGTCCTAGCGCGGGCCCGGCCGAGGCGCGACGGGACCAAAGGGAACGGTCGCAGATTGGACTTGTGGCAGGTTCAAGACCTGTCCGACGATGGTATAGTAATGGAAGCGCTGAATTGCACAGCGGAAAGCGAGCAAGATACGATGGAGCTGAACGACCTTCAAATCTACCACAACGGCAAGTTCGTGCGGTATGGGGATGCCAAGATCGGACTCCTCACGCACGGGTTGAATTATGGCACCGGTTGTTTTGAAGGCATACGCGGCTATTGGAACGAGTCGCAAGAACAGCTCTATATCTTCCGGTTGGCCGATCACTTCGACCGCTTGCGCCGCTCTGCGAGCTTGCTGCGTGTCTCTCTCGAGGAGACTGCAGCACAGCTGAGCGCCCACACGGTCCAGCTCGTACGCGCCAACAAGTTCCGCAAGGACGTCTACATCCGTCCCATCGTCTTCAAGTCGGCCGAGGAGATCGGCGTCCGCCTTCATGGCGTCGATCATGACCTGAGCATCGTGGCGCTGCCGCACAAGCCCTACATCGATTCGTCGAAGGGCCTCTCAGCGACGGTCTCGTCCTGGCGCCGCATCGATGACAACTCGGCGCCGGCGCGCGCAAAACTGACGGGGATCTACGTAGGCTCCGCGCTCGCGAAGAGCGATGCCGTCAAGAGCGGGTTCGACGAGGCGATTTTGCTAACCGCGGAAGGTCACGTGGCGGAAGGCAGTGCGGAGAACATCTTCATCGTCCGCGACGGCATGGTGATCACTCCGCCTGTCACGGACAACATCCTCGAAGGCATCACGCGGCTGACCATCATGGAGCTCGTCGCGAGCGAACTGGGCTTGAAAGTGGCGGAACGCAGCATCGACCGCACCGAGCTCTACCAGGCTGACGAGGTCTTCTTCACCGGAACTGCGGTTGGGGTATCGCCCGTCGTTCAGATCGACCACCGCGCCATCGGCGACGGCAACGTGGGGAAGGTCAGCGCCGCACTCGTACACCTGTACGATGAGATCGTGTCCGGCCAGCTTAGCCAGTACGGGCGGTGGTTGACACCGTGCTATCCTGTAGCGCGGAATTCGTCGTTGAAAAGCTCGAAAGCAGCGGCGCAATAGCGTCCTAATCGCGGGGACGCCAAGTTAGGCCTTTGTGCCTTGCTTTTGTCGTATATTCTCATCTATAATGGGGTGTGACGGGTATCACATTTCCGCCCGTCGGTATTAGTATAGGCTCGGGTGAAACGGCTCGACCCATTCACGTGAGATGGATCGAGAGAGTTGCCGAGCAGGCGCTCTGGGACCGGTGACGCGTGATGGTGGCAGCCACACTCGTCACGCAACCGCGGCGAAGCGGTTATCCTAAAACGCCTGCCCTGTGGACGGAACGCCATCCGAGACCTCTGCACTAAGAAGAAGGAGCCTTCTCATGCTAGTTCTACTCGGTGGAGTTCTCAGCGTTGTCCACGCCTTGGGTGGTGTGCTGGCGGCAGCATCCCACTTCTTCTCGATCCTTTCAGACACGCCGATTTTCTAACTCACAATCTCATTTAAAAGAGCAACGAGCCTAGGATCGTAAAGCGTTCCGCTGCTGTCGCGAAGCAGCGTGAGCGCTTTTTCTTTTCCTACCTTTTCGGCACCATCGTAGCCGGTGAGCGAGCGTACATAGGCGCGCGCGATAGTGATGATCCGCGACGCCAACGGGATTTCCTCACCGCGTAGCCCGCGCGGATACCCGGTCCCGTCGTAGTGTTCGCCGTGGAACTCGATCCAGTCAGCGATTCGTCCCGGCAACAACGCATCGGATGCACGCACCATGAGCGCGCCCCAGCGCGGATAGGTTATGCGCTGCGTCTCCTCGCGAGTGTTCAGCCCTCTTCCCGACCGTACTCTTGCGGGAAGCCGCGCCTTCCCGATCTCATGAAGCTGCGCCGCGAACCCGAGTGCTTGAACGTCGCTCTTTGACATGCCCATCCGACGTCCGAGCATTTCTGATATGTTTTGGACCTCGGACGAGAACTCGACATCCTCGGTGTCGGTCAACCTCACGAGATCACGCACAAGGCCCTCCGCTTGGTCTTGCGCTCGTTCCAGCTTGTGCAATTGCGCCGTGATACCAAGGACGTCTTGGACGACCTTTATTTGAGCAACCACGACGTAGAAGATCGTTGTCGCCAAGAGTCCGCCGAATTTGTACGTGGCCACAAGCAGATAGGCATACACCGATGCAACGATACCGATGCGCAGAAGTTGCGTCATCACGAAAGGCTTGCCGTTTATCAGCAGATACATATCGACCAGCACGATGTTGGCGCTCTGCCAAGCAAGACCAACGACCACGATACCGAGGAACACGCCCAAGCTGGCCAATTGATGCGGGAGGTGCGCCGTGAGATGCTGCGTTAGATTCCAGGTTCCGAGCACCGCGTAGGAAGCGATGACCGAGGTCGATAGTTGCATCAGAGTCTTCAGCCCGATGAGCCTACTCCAATTGCCTCCATCTGAACGTACGACCCGCCATTGCAGCGTAATGCCGCTCAATGCCGCAAGCACGAGGATCCACGGTCCAAAGACGATTCCACTCGCCGACATGAGCGCGGTGAGTGGCGCTACGTTGGCTGCGGCCGTTTTGACGGGGCGCTCCATCGTCGCAAGGAATGCGGCGACGAGCCCTACTTGTATAAGTGTGCCGAGCCTGAGATCGAAATGCGGCTGGAAAAAATAGATGAGTAAGACCGAAATACCGGCGAGGCTGTATGCGTACAGCTGCGTGACGACGTCACGCCAACTATCGCGCTCTGATCGTGCGTGGTCCCCTGCCAAAGCCACGGGTGTGTCTTACGCCTTTCCCTCGCGGGCGTTGTGTCCCCCAGCACTCCCAGCCAGTACAACGCTTCGCGCTACCGTTCTCAGTATATCGTCTATGCGACGCATGTGAGGAAGC
>DASPVP010000106.1:0-36740 GCA_035622315.1 Candidatus Acidiferrales bacterium
GTAGATCTTCAGCGTGCGGCCCCGAAACGGTGCCGGAGGTCGCGCACGATAGGCGTCGCGCACGACGAGGTTGAGCTTAGCGGTTTGGACCCGCTTGCGCCGCTCGTCGTTCACCGCGGCCGCGGCGGCCCAGATCTTGGCGACGCCTTTTTTCGTGAGCGCAGATGCATAGAGGATGCGCGCGTACGGCGCGAAGGCGAACTCCTCGCGTAGGATCTCGCTTGCCGTCTTGCGGTCGAACTCGGTGCCTGTGACCAAGTCGACCTTATTGATCAAGAGCACGAGGCCTTTACCTTCCTCGTCGGCGAGCCCGGCGATGCGCTGGTCCTGCGCGGTCGCGCCCGTGACAGCATCGATGACGACGACGGCCACATCGCAGCGGCCGATCGCGGCAACCGCGCGCAGCGCGCTATAGTGCTCGACCGCGGGGCCGCGCCGTTCGTGCCGCCGGATGCCCGCGGTGTCGATGAGCGTGTAGCTACGCCCTTCGGCTTCGACATCTGTGTCCGTCGGATCACGCGTGGTGCCGGGCTCGTCACCCACGACAGCACGTGGCTTCCCGAGCAGCGCGTTCACGAGCGACGATTTTCCGACGTTGGGCTGTCCGACGATCGCAAGCCGAATACGGTCAACATCGTCTTCGCCGCGTTCAGCCTGCTCGGGCAAGCGGGCGATGACGGCATCGAGCAGATCGCCGCTCTGCAGGCCGTGGATGGCTGAGACGGCGAGCGGCACATCAAAACCGAGCGAGCAAAACTCGTAGATGCTCGCGGCGGTCTTCGGTGATTCGACCTTGTTGGCCACGAGCAGCACGCGGTCGCGATGGCCGCGCAAAAGACGCGCTACATCTGTATCGCCGGGCACAAGCCCCGCCTTCGCATCGACGACGAAGACGATCAAGTCAGCCTCGTCGATCGCCATTTGTGCCTGCTCGCGGGTGCGCTCGGTGACGTCGTCGACCCGGCCGGTCTCGATGCCGCCGGTGTCAACGAGCGCGAACTCTCTGCCGTTCCAATCGACGACGCCATAGAGGCGGTCGCGCGTGACGCCCGGCGTGGGTTCCACGATCGCGATGCGGTCGCCGACCAGGCGGTTGAACAGCGCCGATTTACCGACGTTCGGACGTCCGACAATCGCGACGGTCGGCAAGGAATCCTTGCTCACGATGGCTCTTGCATTCGCGCACGAGGGCGCGCTGACCTTAAGCGACGGGGGCGGCGCGTTCACAGGCAGAACGACTTCCGTCATGGCGCGACGCGCAGCCGTGCTGGCAGTTCTGATCACGCTCGCCGTACCGCAGCTGTGCGGCGCGGCGAACGGTCATGGCAGCGTCTATGTGACGACGTTGCCGCCCGGCGTGACCGTCTGGATGGACGGACGATATGTCGGCGAGACGCCGCTGTTCGTGGACGACGTAGCGATCGGCCACCATGTCATTCTGTTGACTCGTTCCGGGTGGCAGCCCGTCAGCACGGGCACTGACGTCACCGTGGGCGGGATCGGTTACGTCACGGCCGTGCTCGGACAGAACGCGGATGCCCACCAAAGCGCCAGCGCGAAGGGCAGCCTGCAGATCAGGGATGCAGCAGGCGCCAAGGTCTGGGTGGATGGCGTAGCGCTCGCAGACTTCGATCAACCGGAGACTCTCGTGGCGGGCGACCACATCCTCGCGGTCGCACGCGGCCCGCAGCGCTCAGCCACGAGCTTCCACATCTATCCGCAGACGGTCACGACCATTTCGCTTGCCGTCGCGGCTTCCGTGCCGCAAGCCACCGCCGGAGAGGACGACGAGCTTGGCGCGCTCCAAGACTACGTTCCGCAAAACGACTTCGTCGTCAACGGCGAGGACATCACGATCCACTATCACGGATTTGAAGTCGAGTGCTCGGTCGGGTCGTTGAGCTACACGCTCAACGGGAAGGCGGCTACCCTCTCCGTCGCGCCGGCGATGGTGGGTGACAAGCCGTACTTGCCGATGTCCTTGCTCGAGCGTCTCGCGAAGGGTCCGAATTGAGCACCGCGCAACTCTCGCGGATGCCCGCCATCTATCTGCAGACGTTCGGCTGTCAGATGAACGCAGCCGACTCGAACGGTTTGGCGCATCAAGCTTGGTCGCTTGGGTGTTCGTTCACTGACGAGCCCCAAGCCGCCGACATCCTCATCGTCAACACGTGCGCGATTCGCGAGAAAGCCGAGACCCGGGTCTATGGGCGGCTCGGCCAACTCAAAGCACTCAAGCGTCCGGAGAGCAAGCTGCTCGTGACGGGCTGCTTGGCCGAAAAAGACCGCGCGGTGATGCGCACCAAGGCGCCGTGGGTCGATGCGCTTTTGGGTCCGCGCGAGTATAGCACGTTCAAAGCATTGCTCGCGGACTGGGGCGTGCCCACCGACCTCGCACCGCGCGACACGCCGCTGCGTCTGCCCTCAGCAGAAGACGGATCCGTCGGCGTCGCCCTCGAGTACGCCCATTTGCGCTCGCTCGTGAGCATCACGCGTGGGTGCGAAAAGTTCTGCACGTATTGCATCGTGCCGTACACGCGCGGTCCGCTCGAGAGCATCGCGCCGGAGGAGATCGAAAAACAGGTGCGCCGCGAAGTGCGTTGCGGCGCAAAAGAGATCACGCTGCTCGGGCAAAACGTCAATTCGTACTGCTACGAAGGCTTGGACTTCGCAAACCTCATGCGGCGCCTCGACGCGATCGAAGGCCTGGAACGGCTGACGTTCCTCACGTCGCATCCGCACGACTTTAATCGCGACGTCGTCGACGCGCTCGCCGAACTTCGGACCGTTGCCCCGCGCTTGCACCTCCCTATCCAGTCGGCGAGCAATGACGTGCTCGACGCTATGGGCCGGCTCTACACGGTTGAGGAGTACCTCGAGAAGATCGCCTACTTCCGTGAGCGGTTGCCGGGCTGGGCGCTCACGACCGACATCATCTGCGGATTTCCGACCGAGCGAGAAGAGGATTTCCAGCAAACGCTCGATCTCGTCAATTCGGGCGCTTTCGAATACGCGTTCATCTTCGCGTACTCCCCGAGATCGGGTACGCCGGCTGCTACGATGACGCCGCAAGTGGACCCGCAGGAACGGTTGCGCAGGCTGCAGGCCATCAACACGGCGCAGCTCGAGAGCTCGCGGCGCTTTCACGAGCGTTTCATCGGCGAGACGGTGCGCGTGCTCGCTTCCGGTCCTTCGAAGAAAGACGCCACGAAGATGGCGGGCAAGAGCGGTCACAACGTCACGGTCATCTGGCCGCGCGACGAACGCACGCAGCATCACGCTTTCGTGGATGTCATCGTGGAGCAGGCGCACAGCTGGGGTCTTATCGGGCAGGTGGCATAATCGTCCGCAAAGCACGCGCCGCTGCCGCGCCGCACGCGAGCAACGGCGCGACCGACGGCTCGAAGACCGACCCAAAGGTCCAGGTCCGCACCGGGATCGATGACGCCGCCGCAACGTCGCCGCTCATCGCGCAGTATCGCGCGCTCAAGAGCGAGTATCCGGAAGCGTTGCTGCTCTCGCGCGTGGGCGACTTCTACGAAGCATACGGGGCGGATGCACACGAGCTTGCCACGGCGTTGAACATCGTGTGCACGTCGAAAGAGTCGGGTAAGGGGACAAGGGTCGCGATGGCTGGCGTCCCCCATCACAGCGTGGACCATTACCTCGGCAGGCTCTTGCGTCAGCGTCGGGTCGTGGCCATCGCCGAGCAGATGGAAGAGCCTGTGCCCAACCGCCTCGTGCGCCGCGACATCGTCCGCGTGCTCACACCGGGCACCGTCTTGGAAGATCAATTCCTCGACGCGTCGCGCAATAATTTCTTATGCGCGATGGCGCAAGCGGCCGACATCCGGGCAATCGCTTCCGTGGACATCTCGACGTCCACGGCATACGTGAGCATCCTCGACGACCAGGACGCGGTGGCATCCGAGCTCGACCGGCTCGCACCGGCCGAAGTCGTCACTCAGTCAGATGAGGATGCCGCAGCACTCCGCCCGCTTGTTGCGGAGACCTGTCGCATCACGGTGCTCGATCCCGTAGATCCCGAGGGCGTCGACCCGCCAGTGATCGGACGCCTGGCCGTCGCCGAACGCGGGGCCGCGCGCGAAGCGCTTGGGTTGCTCGAACGGTACTTGCGCTCGCTTCGGCTGGACGGCAGAAGCCTCGTGGATGCGGCGACCCTGCACGAGACGCGCAAGACCATGACGCTCGATCGCTCCACGCGGCGGCACCTCGATCTGCTCGCGGGGTCGGGCGTGAGCGCGGCGGCCTCGCTCTTGAGCGTTCTCAACAAGACCAAAACCGCGATGGGAAGCCGGCTGCTTGCCCGATGGATGTGCGCGCCGCTTTTGGACGCGACTGCCATCCGCGAGCGCCACGACAGGGTCGGGGAGTTCGTCGCATGCCCGGCTGCGCGGGCGGAACTGCAACACGCGCTCACATCCGTGGGCGACATCGAGCGCATCTGCCAGAAGATCCATGCCCGTCGAGCCGGGCCGCGCGATCTCGTCGGGTTGCGACGCTCGCTCGAGCACGCAGGGCAGGCGTCGCGTCTGCTTCGCTCGCAAGGTGCGGAACCGTTCGCGACGCTGGCCCAGACCATCGACGCGGACGCAATCCCGAAGACGGTCGCCGGTCTCATAGCTTCGGCTGTTTTAGACGAACCCGCCGCCACATTGCTCGAGGGGGGTGTCATGCGCCCCGAGCACAACGCCGAGCTTGCAGATCTCGTCCTGACGCGTGCAACCAGCCGCGAGCACTTGCTCGCGCTCGAAGCAGACGTCCGAGCCGAGACGAAGATCAAATCCCTGAAGATAAAATACACGCAAGCGTTCGGCTACTACTACGAAGTGCCGCGCAGCCAATCGGAGGGCGTGCCGAGCCATTTCGTCCGCCGCCAGAGCCTCGTCAACGCCGAGCGGTTCAGCGACGCCCGGCTCAAAGAGCTCGAGACGAAACTCTTGTCCGGCCGAGCCGCACAAGTCGCGCTTGAGCGGCGGCTCTTCGACGACTTGCTCGAGGCAGTCGACGAGCACCGCGCAACCCTGCTCGTTTGTGCCCACGCGGTCGCCGAACTCGACGTCGCCTGCTCGCTCGGCCAAGTGGCCGCGGAACGCAGGTACTGCCGCCCGGCATTCGTCAATGAGAGCTCGCTTGCGATCGCAGACGGCCGCCACCCGATCGTCGAGTCCTACGGCGGTTTGGATTACGTGCCGAACGACACCCTGGCAGACGGCGAGCGTCGCTTCTTGCTGATCACGGGGCCGAATATGGGTGGAAAGTCCACATACCTCCGTCAGACGGCGCTCATCTCGATCCTCGCCCAGATGGGCTCCTTCGTCCCCGCCAAGAGCGCGACGCTGGGCATCGTCGACCGTCTCTTCACGCGCATCGGCGCTGGCGACGACATCGCGGCCGGTCGCTCCACCTTCTACGTCGAGATGGCGGAGATGGCGCTGATCTTGCGTCATTGCACGCCGCGCAGTCTGCTGCTGATCGACGAAGTGGGACGCGGCACGGGCACGATCGACGGATTGGCGATCGCCCAAGCCGCAAGCGAACACCTCTTGGAACTCGCCGATGCGATGCCGATCGTGCTGTTCGCGACCCACTTCCACGAGCTCGTCGATCTCGCAAAGACGTATCCCGCACTGGCCAATCTGCACGTCGCGGTCGCTGACGAACCGTCGGGCCCTGTCTTCTCGCACCGCCTCTTGCCGGGGTCGAGCAGCCGATCGTACGGCATCGCCGTGGCGAAGATGGCTGGCATGCCGCCAACGGTCGTGCAACGCGCACAAGAGATCGCGGGCGAACTCGAGCGGCGCCCCGCGTTACGCGGACGCCAGCAGAAACAGACGACCAAGGCTCAAAACGGGCGCGATCAGCTCGAGATGGAGATCCGCTGACCCTCGCCGCGGTGTGACGGCGGTCACTCGTGCCCGAGTTTCCCAGGTTCTGTAACATCATGCGCGCGAGGCCGTCCTTTGTATGTGAGGACCAAGGACCTACTCGGCGCGCGGGTGCGCGTGGCTTTGGACGCGCTCTCGTTTCCTCTCGCGGTAGCGGCCGGACGTTGGCTTGCGATCGCGTTTGTCCTGACGCTCCCTGTCTCGAGCGAGATCCCGCCGAAGATCCACTGGGCCCTCTGGGTATACGGCGCCATCACCACCGCTTTCGCTGCGACCTATCGCCCGAGAGAGCGCGGTTCAGTGCGGATCAACGACGCGCACCCCTTCGTGCTGCCCGCCCTCGTCGCGATCGACGTCGCGTACGCAGCGCTCATCACAAAGCTCTATGGGATCAGCTTGCTCGTGATGATCCCAGCGCTCGATCTCTCAATGATCGCGACGCCGCTCGGCCTTGGATTGCTCGTCTGCATGGACGTGCTGATCTTCGCGGTCGCAGCGCATTTCGGCACCGGTGGACCTGGCTACGGCTGGGTGCGCCTCTTGGGGCTGACGCTCATCCCGTACTTCGCCGTGACATACGCGTTCTACGGCCGTCGACGCGCAGAACGTCAGCTTCGCGCCATCGACCAAGTCCTCAACGCCGGCTCCGAGCTCGGAGCGCAGCTCTCGCTTTCCGATGTCCTCGTGCAGCTGCAGAACCTGCTCCGTCAATTCCGTCGCGTCGTCCCCTGGGACACCTCCGTGATCTACGTGGTGCAGTACGACGAGACCGCAGAAGAGGAAATGCTCGTCGCAGCCGAGGTTGCTGGCGTGGACGCGGAAGCTTACGCCAACAAGAGAATCGCCTTCGGCACCGGCGTCGCTGGATACGCGGCAGCCAAACAGCGAGCCGCGCTCATCGCGGACCTGCACAAGGATGCGCGCCAGCCGGACGGCGAGCTCCACAAAAACTCGCGAGGCAGTTTGGTCGTGCCGATCATCGGCGATGGTCAGACGGTCGGGTGCGTCCAGCTCATCGCGGCACATCCCAACGCATACGACGCGGAGCAGCTCGGCCTCGTCGGGCGGCTCGTCTCGCTCGCTTCGGTCGGCGTGCGCAACGCTCTGTTGCACAGCAGGACGAGGGCCATGGCCGACACGGATTCGCTGACCGGCTTGCTCACGAGCCGAGCCTACCATGAACGGCTGGAGCTCGAATTCCGCAAGGCTCAAGCCGGGCGTACGTCGCTCTCGCTGCTCATCATCGACCTCGACAATTTCAAGGGCATCAACGATAGCTTCGGCCATCCGGCCGGTGACGAGGTCTTGCGGCGCTTTGGGGCGCTCTTGCGCGAGCAAGCCAGGCGCGATGACATCTGCTGCCGGTACGGCGGCGACGAGTTCGTCGTCGTGATGCCGGGGACGATCAAGTCCGAGGCAGCAGTCGTCGCCAACCGCATTCGAAAGACGATCGAGGAGATGGATTTCCGCTTCGGGGACGGGCGCGCGAGCACGACCGTGTCGATTGGCGCGGCCAGCTACCCGCAGGACGTCACCTCCAAGCACGCGCTCATCAAGGCGGCCGACGACGCGCTGTACGCAGCTAAACAAGACGGCCGCAACTCACTGCGCGTCCACAGCCCCGCTTCCGTCCGCTAGACAAAATGTGTAGGGGGCGATAGAATATCGCCCCGCTCTCGATTGAAATCGCCCCAGGGCAGGCCGTGCCGCACTCGTCGCGAAGCCCGGCGCGTGCAGACGTTGGAACGCATCCGCGTTCTCGATCCAGAAACCATCGCCCAAATCGCCGCAGGCGAGATCATTGAGCGGCCCGTCTCCGTCGTCAAGGAGCTCGTCGAGAACAGTTTGGACGCCGGGGCCACATGGGTCGCGGTGGAATTGCGCGGAGGCGGGCGCGCGGAGATCGCCGTTGCGGACGATGGTCGCGGCATCCTCGCCGAAGACCTCCCAATCGCCCTACATCGGCACGGCACGAGCAAGCTCGCCGCCGCGTCCGATCTTTTCGCAGTTCGAACGCTGGGATTCCGCGGCGAGGGCCTCGCGAGCATCGCGGCGGCTGCGGGTTCGCTCGAACTCTGCTCTCGCGCTCTTGGCCAGAACTTCGGCGCCCGGATCTCGGCTAGGAACGGCTCACTGGGCGGCGTCTCGCGGGTCGCCGCCTCGCCCGGCACGCGCGTCACCGTCCGCGATCTCTTCGCACAGACGCCTGTCCGGCGCGACTTTCTGGGAAGCGAAAAAGCTGAGTTCGCGCGGGTCAGCGCATTCTTGTCTCGGCTTGCCCTGGGATGGCCCAAGGTGGCGTTCTCGCTGCGCCATGAGGGTCGCGACATCTGGTCGCTGCCTGCGGTCGACGCGCCGCTCGAGAGGCTCGAGATGGTCTTCGGTCGCGGCAGTCGCGGATCGCTCGCGTCGGTGAGCTCCTCGCCGAACATCATGATCGGCATCGGCGGTTACACGTCGCGGATCGGCGCCGACCGTCCGAACCGCCAGGCACAAGTCATGTTCGTCAACGGCAGGCTCGTGCGCAGCGCCGCGTTGTCAGCGGCGTGGTCGGCAGCGTACGCGAACCGCATCGAGAGCGGACGCCATCCTTTTGGCGTGCTCTTGCTCTCCGTGCCGCCCGGCGATGTGGACGTCAACGTGCACCCCACGAAGATCGAAGTACGCTTCGTGAGCGCGGCGACGATCTTCGACGTCGTGCGTAGTGCCGTCAGCGACGCGGTTTCCGAGGATGCGGCATCGACGACGTCGTTCGCACAGCGCACCGATCCGTTCGGACCGCTGCCTGCTGCGCCGGGTTCGATCGAATCCGTTGCGTCGGTATCCCTGCTCGACGCCGCGGTTGAGGGATCGCCCGTCTCCTCACGTAGCGAAGCGCGCGCGCTCGGACAGATCGATCAGACCTTCGTCATCATCCGCGACGGCGAGCAGCTTTTAGTGCTGGATCAGCACGCGGCCCATGAGCGCGTGGCGTTTGAAGCGCTCGCCGAACACGACCCGGCAAGAGCGGGCTCAGCTCCCCTGTTGCTGCCCAAGATTGTGGAGCTCTCCATCGATCAGATCGCGACACTCGAGACCTTTCGTGAAGAGCTCGAGGCCATGGGCGTCGTGGTGGAGCCGTTCGGCGACGACGCGTACCGCATCAGCGCGCTACCGTTCGGCTACGGGGAGCGTCGATTCGACCTCGTCGGCATCCTCGACGACCTGGCCAGTGCGAAAAACGACGCCGAGCCTGTGGCGGCCGACCTTCAGGTCGGCCTCGCGTCAACCCGTCGCCGTGACAAGATCCTCGCGAGCGTCGCGTGTCACTCGGTCGTCCGCGCGCACGAGCCGCTCAGCCTGCAGGAGCAGGTGACGCTGTACGAGCGGTTGCGAGCATGCCGCGAGCCGCAGACGTGCCCGCACGGCCGGCCGACGCTGCTGCGTTTCGATCCAGTGTCTTTAGCAAAGGCTTTCCACCGCGCTTGAGCGGAGCGCCGCTCCGGACTCTTGTGATCTGCGGACCCACGGCGACGGGCAAATCGGAGGTTGCACTTGGGGTCGCCGAAGCGCTCGGCGGGGAGATCGTCAACGCAGACTCGCGCCAGATCTACAGCGGGATGGACGTTGGGACTGGCACTCCCCCACTCGCCATGCGCTCCCGCGTCGCCCATCATTTGTATGCGTTCTTGGATCCTGCGGAACGTTACAGCGCTTCCCGTTACGTTGAAGATGCCACCGCGATCATCCGTGACATCAGCCGCAAGGGCCGGCTACCGATCATTGTCGGCGGCACGGGATTCTATATCGAGGCGCTCCTCGGTACTATGCCGCTCGACCGTCCGCCGCCGGACGACGCGTTGCGCGAACGGGTGCGCCGCGAGGCGAAGATCCACGAGCCTGAATGGTTGTGGGAATGGCTTCGTCTGCGTGCGCCAGAGATCGCAGCCGACACGAAGCGGGGGGATGGCTATCGCATCGTGCGAGGTCTCGAGCGCGCCCTCGCGAGAGAACTCGCAGTCGTTCTATCCGAGTCGAGCGTGCCCGTCGCGGCTGCCATCGTGCGATTGTCGGCCAACCGTGACGTGCTCCTCAAGCGCATCAAAGGTCGCGTGAAAAAGATGTTCGAGACCGCAATCGTTTCCGAGGCTGTCGCCGTTCGCGCGGCAAGCCCTAACTCTCTTGCGCTTTCCGGTCTTGGCTATGCAGAAGCGCTTTCATTGTGGGATGGTCTGGCGAATGAGGACGATGCTGTCGCGCGAACCGTCACGCGAACGATGCAATACGCCAAGCGCCAAGAGACGTGGTTTCGCCGCCTCAAGGACGTTGCGGTCGTGGACACGCTCGACGTAAGCGTTGCCGCGGCCGCGGTGGTGGCATATGCGACCGAACGGTTTGGGCACAACGTCACGCAGTGAGCCGCCCCAAGGGAAAGCAAAGTGTCTGCGTGAAGCACTCGCAACCGCCAAGAGCCGCGGCGCTCGTGCATTGCACGCCGCGCAAGAGATAATGGAGAAGATGGCGTGAAGAACAACGTCCCCTTGCAAGATGCATATCTGTTGGCGATCAAGCGCGAGAACGCGGCGGTCACCATCTATCTGCGAAACGGTTTCCAGCTACGCGGTCACGTGCGTGGTTTTGACAACTTCACGATCATCCTCGAGTACGATAACAAGCCCCATCTCGTCTACAAGCACGCCGTCTCGACTGTCTCGCCGCAGAGCCCCGTGCAGTTCTCAGGCTCCGAGATCGCCACGCCCCGAGCGGGGACCGTGGAGAATCAAGACACCGTCGCGCACGACGGCGCGGTTCGTAGTCCCGTCGCCCAGTAAACAACAACAGGTCCGCTCGTGCAATCGTTGACCGTCACCAAGTGTCACGGGACGGGTAACGATTTCGTGCTCTTAGATGCCCGCGGGCTTGGCAACATCCCGTATCCCGATCTAGCCCGCGAGCTCTGCCGGCGCCGGACCTCGCTCGGTGCGGACGGGATGCTCGTGTTGGAACCCGCGTCGCATAGCGCTAACGCGGTGGCGATGCGCATCTTCAACGCCGATGGCAGTGAAGCAGAATCCTGCGGCAACGGCCTGCGCTGCGTCGCGCGCTATCTTCACGAGCAAGATACCCGCAACGATACCTTTGACATCGAGACCGCGTCCGGCGCGGTGCGCGCACAGATCGTATCCTTTCGCGGAGCGCCCGGCGTGCGCGTCTGTCTAGGTGCCCCGAGCGTGTCGCGCGACGACTCGGGTAGAACGGTCAACGGCTCTCTCGTACGTGAAATATCGATGGGGAATCCTCACACGGTCGTCTTCGTATCTGCAGGTCTCGAAGCGATCGATCTTGACAAGCTCGCAGACCAGCTCACTCAGGGTCAACCGGATAGCACGAATCTCGAAGTCGCGATCATCGCGAGCAATGAGATCTCGATGCGCGTTCGCGAGCGTGGCGTTGGCGAGACCTGGGCATGTGGGACCGGAGCGTGCGCTGTTGCTGCGGCTGCGATCGAGGCGGGCCGCGCTACCTCTCCCGTGACGATTCGCTCGAAAGGTGGTGTGGTGACCGTGGAGTGGAGCGGTCCTCGCTCGCCCGCCTATCTCACGGGTGACGCGCAGTTGGTCTATCGGACGACCATCCCGATGCCAGTCTCGCGCGCATCCATCTCGTAACCACCGTGCCACGAGCAGCTCGCACCTCGCGTGCGCCGTTGCGCTCGGTCTTTGCAAACGCAGACGGAACCGTCCTGGATCTTCCAGACCTTGGAGCGGCGGCGGACGGCGGCCGCGTCGGACCAGCTGATCCGGTTGACTTCATCCCCATGCCGAAAGGCACGTTGCTCTTGACGCTGCCCGGCCGATCGGTCGTCGGCTGGACGAACGGGGAGGCCGCCACGCTCGATTGCATGTCGGGCGACGCGGTGAGCGCGGTCGGCGCCGCGCTACCGCTTGGATACACGCGGGCGTCGTTGCCCGCATATGCAGCGCGCGATGGCGCGCCCACGCTGCCGCTCTATGGTTACACCGCGGTCGCATGGAGCGATGCCGGTTTCCAGGTCGCGGCGATCCGCACCGATGCGCTGGAGAGCTGGTCAGCAGAAGGCCACGGTGAGGACGCCATCCGTGAAGGCATCGCCCTGCGATCGATGGAGTTTCCGCGCAACCGCCTCGTCGCACAGCTCTCGCGTTGCGCGACCGAGTATGGGTGCTACACTGCCGCCAACGTCTTCTTGCGCCAAGGCGAGGCCGCGCTACCTGTGTCGCCCGCGTGCAACGCGAAATGTTTGGGGTGCATCTCCGAACAGGAGCCGGATTCGCCCGTGCGCAGCGCGCAGGAGCGGGTCCGTGCGCGGCCTTCGGAAGACGAGATCTGCGATGTTGCGGTCGCGCATCTGCGCGCCGTGCCCACGGGTATCGTCTCTTTCGGTCAGGGGTGCGAAGGCGAGCCGCTGCTCGCGGTCGACCTCATCGAGCGCTGCATACGGCGTATCCGCGCTGCCACGAGCTCAGGCCTGATTCACTGCAATACGAATGCCAGCCGGCCCGACGTGCTCGAGCGCTTGATCAAAGCGGGGTTGCGATCGATCCGCGTGAGTTTGAACTCTGCGCGGCCCGATATCTACGCCGCGTATTACCGCCCGCGCGGATACGGCTTCGAAGATGTCGTGCATAGCCTGCGCGTCGCCGCGTCGCTCGACGTCTCTATCTCGCTCAATCTCCTGACGCACCCAGGAGTGACGGACGACCGCGAAGAGATCGCGGCGCTCGACGCGCTGCTCGCAGAGATCCCGATCGGCATGGTGCAGACCCGCACGCTGAACGTGGATCCGGCGCTCTATTTCGCGGCTGTCGGCCGCCCGCACCAAACACCGATCGGCATGCGCGTGTGGTTGGACTGGTTGCGGGGAGCACATCCGCAAGTCCACGTGGGCAACTTCACCAGAGGTTTTGGCTAGACGACCCCGACGAGTTCGTTGCGGAGTTCTTTGGTGGCGCCGGGCTGCATCACGATAAGCATCGCGTCGCCCGAGCGGACGAGCGTTTCTCCATCGGGCACGATGACGTCCCCTTCACGCTCGAGCGCGACGATCACGCAGTGCTTGGGCAAACGCAGATCCGACAGCCGCTTTTGGTTGGCGGGCGAGGACGAGGGCACCGACAGGCGCACGAGTTCGAGGTTGCCTCCGCGGAAAGTCATGAGCGGTGCGACATCCTTGACGTTGACCTCTTGTTGGACGATGCTAAGCACGATCTCCGTGCCGCTCACGACCGAGTCGATGCCGAGCTCCTCGAAGATCTGCTTGTTCTTCGGGTTGTTGACCCGCGCGATGGTCCTCGGCCGCGCGAATTTTTTCTTTGTGACGAGCGAGATCACGAGGTTGTCTTCATCGTCGCCCGTATCCGCGATCACCACGTCCGCCCGCCCCACGCCCGCCTCTTCGAGCACGAGCGGATCGCAACCATCGCCCACGCGGGCGATCTCGCAGCTCAGGAACTGGCAAAGCCGCGCAGCTTTCTTCTCGTCTTTCTCGATGACGACGACTTCGTGTTTCTCCTCGAGCAGCGCTTTGGCTACGTACGTGCCGAGCTTTCCGCCCCCGACAACGACGATGAACATCAGGAGACCGCTTTCGCGAGCGCGCCGTCGATCAGCTTGCGGAACTGCGCCACGAAATCGGACTTCACGATCGCGACGAGACGGTCGCCCTTTTGCAGCGATAAGTCGGGCGTCGGGATCAAGCTCTGCGTGCCGCGCACGATGAGCGCGACCTGGCTCTTGCCGGCTACGGTGAGATCGCTCACGCGCCTTGCATCGCCGGCGATGTGCTGTTCGACGATCTCCGCATCCGCTTGATCGAAGAGCAGCGAAGAAAACTCGCCCTCGAGCAGTGCGCCGGACATGAGACGCGCGCCGACAGTGGTCGGGCAGATCGTGGAGACGCCGAACTCGCGATACATCGCCGATCGCTCGGGATCGTAGATGCGAGCGACCACCCGTGGGATCTTGAAATGCTGTTGCGCGATGAGCGCCGCCATGATATTGCGGTTGTCGCCTTGCGTCACGGCCGCGAAGCCGTCGGCGTTCTCAGCTCCGGCGCGGCGCAGCACATCGACGTCGATGCCGGTTCCCAAGACGAGTTTGCCAGGGAAGTCGCGCCCGACGCGTCGGAAGGCGCTCGAATTCTCGTCGACGACCGTGACGTCGTGCCCCTCGCGCACGAGGCGCTTGGCCAGCGTCGAGCCGACGCGGCCACACCCGACGATCAGAAACCGCATGTGTTGACTCCGGTGAGAGAAAAGCGACATCGGGCTTCGGGGACGCAGGATGTGATTCCCGGTCGGACGTGTCGCTTCAAGGAAGCCGCCAAAATCCAGAAGAAACAGAAGCGGTCGCCGGGTGACCGCGAGTTGGCGCGTTCGCCGGGGTGTAGCTCAGCTTGGTAGAGCGCTCGGTTCGGGACCGAGAGGTTCGCAGGTTCAAATCCTGTCGCCCCGACGTGTGACGCGGGCCCCGGCGACGGAAAATTAGAGGATGATGTTCGCGCGCTTCAGCCCGTCGGCTCGCGCCGTGGTGACCTTGGCCGAGCAAGAGTGTCGTAACGCCAGCCAATACTACCTCGGAACGGAGCATCTGCTGCTGGCCATGGCCATTGCGCCACCGCCTGACGTCGCGGGATATTTCGCAGCGGCGGGCATCGAGCCGTGGCAAGTGAAGCGCGCGTTGCGCGACGCTATGGACGGGGCGAGCGAGCATCCCTGGGAGGGCGTCATCGTGACGCCGCGCGTGCAACGCATCTGCGCGCTCGCAGGACAGAACTCGACGGGCGCAGTGGAACCAATTCACTTGCTGGAGGCGATCGTTGCGGACGGTGGCGGTGTGGCCGCCCGCGTGCTCGGACAAATACAGGCCGGCACACCTGCGATCAGGCCTGGTTAGCCCGTGCACCATTTCGAAGTAGAGCTGACTCGATGGATCATCGGGGTCATCTCGCACTTGGGCTACGCCGGGTTGTTCGGCGGCATGCTCGGCCAGGCGGTCGGGGTGCCATTGCCGAGCGAGCTCATGCTTTCATTCTCGGGTTACCTCGCATCGTCGCACGTCTTGGAAATCGTGCCGGTGATCATCGCGGGCACGGCGGGAGATGTGGCGGGCGCCATCGTCGCCTACCTCCTCGGCTATTATGGCGGTCGACCGCTGCTCGTCCGTTTCGGTCAGATCCTCTTCGTCCGCGAGCGTGAGCTCGAGCGGGCAGATCACTGGTTCGCGCAATATGGTTCGCGCGCGGTGCTCGTGACGAAGCTCCTCCCCGGTATCCGCGCATTTGGCTCGTACCCGGCAGGCGTCACGCGCATGCCCGCAGCGCCCTTCTTGCTCTACACGCTCTTGGGCTCGGCGATTTGGTGCACGCTCTTCAGCGAGATCGGTTACACGCTCGGCCACAACTGGGCCCGGCTCGGGGCGTACGCGAGACCCGCCTCGTTCCTGTTGCTCGCGCTCGTGGTCCTTGCTATCGTCGGATGGTTATGGGTGCATTTCCGGGCGGAGCGGCAAGCAGCTCGTCCGTAAAGGTCGCGTCGACCCGATGCCCCAAAAAGACGGCATGAGCGCCACGCACGAACCCGCGGCTTTGCAAGAGCAGCTCGAACGGCTGCCGAGCGAACCGGGCGTCTATCAGATGATCGACGCCGCCGGCAAGGTGCTCTATGTCGGCAAAGCAGCCGAATTGCGCTCGCGGGTTCGCTCCTATTTCCAGGCAAGCCGTCTGCACAGCGCGCGTCTCGACGCCATGGTCGAACGTGTGGCAGAAATCCGCACGATCATCGTCAAGAGTGACAGCGAGGCGCTCTTGCTCGAGTGCAACCTCATCAAGCAGCACAAGCCGCCCTTCAACATCCGCCTCAAAGACGACAAGAAGTACCCGTATCTGAAGGTCACGTTGGGCGAGCCGTTCCCACGCGTCATCTTCACGCGCAAATTGATCCGTGACGGCGGCGTGTACTTCGGGCCGTTCAGCAACGCCGGGGGTTTACGCGACGTCATCGATCTCATCCGACGGACGTTTCCGTTACGGACCTGCAAGTACACGGATATCGGCGTCAACTATCACCGCCCGTGCCTGCAGTACCACATTAAGCGGTGCTTGGCGCCGTGCGCCTTCCTGCAGTCGAAGGACGACTACGACGCGACGGTACGCGACGTCATGCTGTTCCTGCAAGGTCGCCACCGCGTGCTCGTCGATCGGCTGAAGCGCGAGATGGAATTCGCGTCCGAACAGCTCGCGTTCGAGCATGCCGCGCGTTTGCGCGATCGGATTCGCGACCTCGAGCGGGTGATGGCGCGTCAAGAAGTCGTCTGGAAAAGCCAGATCGACATGGATCTCATCGCAGGTGCACACGGCCAAGGCGTCTCGTGCATGGAAGTCTTCTTCGTGCGGGGCGGCAAGCTGTTGGGGCAAGAGCACTTCCTAGTCGAGGGAACCGAAGGGCGCAGACCGGATGAAGTGCTCTCTTCGTTCGTCGAGCAGTTCTATGCGGCGTCACCCGCGATCCCGAAAGAGATCATGCTCGAGGACCAGATCGCGGATGCGGACGGGCTTGCGCGGGCGCTCTCGAGCGTCCGGGGCAGCCGGGTACGCATCTTAGTGCCCGAACGCGGACAGCGCGCCGAGTACATGCGCAAAGTGGCGCGCAACGCCGAGCAGCATCTCGCTGACCACCTGGCCAAACGCGACGTGGCAAAGGAACGGACGAACGCGGCGCTCGAGGAGCTCGCCGCCGCGTTGAGCTTGCCCGCGCTGCCCGCGCGCTTGGAGTGTTTCGACATCTCGCACGTTTCGGGTACGAACGTCGTCGGTTCGATGGTGGTCTTCGAAGAGGGTCGACCCGCGCGCTCGGAATACCGGCGCTTCAAGATCCAGGGCGACGAGCGCAACGACGATTTCGCCAACATGAAGCAGATGCTCGCGCGACGTCTGCGCTATCTGACATCGGGATACAAGCCTGTGGCACCGGGCAAGGAGCGCAAGTTCGCAAAACGGCCATCGCTGTTGCTCATCGACGGCGGCCGCGGCCAGCTCAACGCAGCGCTCGAGGTGCTTGAAGAGCTGGACCTCGTGGCGCTGCCCGTCGCGGCGCTCGCCAAGCAGTTCGAGGAGCTCTACGTCCCAGGCGAGGACATCCCGGTCGTGCTGGCGCCGAACTCGCCGGCTTTGCACCTCGTCCAACAGTTGCGAGACGAAGCGCATCGATTTGCTGTCGGCTATCACCGTGGACTGCGCAGCAAAGCGCTCGTGACGTCGGCACTCGACGCCATTCCGGGCGTGGGCCCCGCCCGTCGGCGCGCACTGCTGCGGGCCTTCGGGTCGGCATCAGCCGTGCGCAGCGCAACCGTCGCGGAACTTGAGGGCGTCGCCGGTATCACGAGAGCCTTGGCTGAGAAGATCAAAGATGCGCTGGCGGACGAGCGCGTGTGACATCCGTTCTCATCTAAAGCTAAAGGGACGACGGCACGCGGCGACGCACCCTAGCGCATGAGTTTCATCGTTAGACTCCTGGTCAATGCTGTCGCTCTGTTCCTGATCTCGCACTTCAACTGGTTCGGCATCCACGCCGATTCGATCACAGACACGCTCATTGGCGCGGTGGTGCTCGGCTTGGCCAACGCTGTGCTCCGGCCGATCCTCACGCTGCTCAGCTGTCCGCTTGTCATCGTCACGCTTGGCTTGTTCACGCTCATCATCAACGGGATCATCTTTTACTTCGTGCTGAAGATATTGCCGGGCTGGCACGTGCCTGGGTTCTGGGCCGCGTTCTGGGGAGCGATCGTGGTGACCGTGATCTCTTGGATCGGGAGCCTGTTTTTCCGCGACGTGTCCGAGGAGCGTAAGCGCTTCTCGCAGTGAGCCAGGCGCGCTCCCGCGCGCTCGCCGCGGTCGTCGCCTCGCTCATCGCCATCATGGCGTGGCTCGCCGTGGCGTTGCAGATCGTCTTGACCACGAGGCACGAGGCCGAGCAGGGTTTTTCAACTGCCTATGGGGTCGTGAAGGCGCTGAGCTACTTCACGATCCTCACGAACATCCTCGTCGCACTCGTCACGACTGCCGTGTCGCGGCGGGGCGAGGGCGAGACGTTTCTCACGCGTCCCAGCACCCTCTCCGCGGTCGCCGTGTACATCACGATCGTCGGCGCGATCTACGCGCTCTTGCTCAAAGCGTTGTGGGAACCTACGGGTTTGCAGTTGTGGGTGGATCTCGCGTTGCACGATGCCGTGCCGATCTGCTACGTGCTCTTCTGGTTCGCGTTCGTGCCTAAGGGAACGCTTGGCTGGGTGATGCCGCTGCGCTGGCTCGCCTATCCGCTCGCGTACGTCGTTTGGTGCCTCGTGCGCGGAGCAGTCACGGGGGACTATCCCTATCCTTTCGCGGATGCAGGAGCGCTCGGTTACGGGCAGGTCGCGATCAACACGCTCGGAATCCTCGCCGGATTCTGCGTCCTCGGTTTCATCGTCGTCGCTATCGATCGTGCGATGGGACGCGCTCGGGCCGCTTAAAGGAATGGCCGAGAGCACTTGTCACAGTGCTGTCGAATACGGTAGAATACCCAAGTCGCGGGGGCGTCACGGTTTCGACGGGTTGCGCTCTGGCGAGGGAAGCAGGCGGAGTTCCGAGCCCTCCTTAAACGATCGGACCACGTATAAACGCGAATAGCGAATACGCACTGGCAGCCTAATTAGGCTTGTCACGCTTGCGGGGCAACGACGCCGTCTCGGGCCCGCAAGTGTCACCAAGCGCGGATACCGGGAGTAGCTGTCTCGATGCTGCCGGGAAATCAATCGAGGCTGGCGACGCGGCAATCCCGCTCGAGGGAGTACGCGCCGCGAGTGAAAATCTCGAGCTAAGCCTGTAGATGCTCTCGTGGGAGTCTTCTCGGACACCGGTTCAACTCCGGTCGCCTCCACCAACATCCCGCAGCGCATATCCGCACACTTCGCCTCCGCTCATCGCAAGGCGATGTTTTCTTTCCGCAGCATCGCGTCGTGCGATGACGCGCGCGCAGGGTTTGCGCGGGGCATTTTTGAAGGCGGAACGTGGCGATTCATGTGCGGGGAAGCGCCAAAAAGGGGGAGTCGAACATCCGCGTCCGCGTCATTGTGCTCTTGGCCGCGGTGCTCGTAGCTGGCTGTAGCCGGCACGTCTCGGTTTCCCCGCCCCCAAAAGCCACCATCTACTACTGTAAGACCGGCACGAACGAGTTGGTACGGGTTCCGTTTAGCGCGGATCCGAAGCTCACCCATGCCGGCCTTGCCGCCTACGCCGTCAACCAAGTGCTCGCCGGTCCGCCGGAAAACGCAGACCTTGTCGCTCTCTTCCCGCAGGGCACGCGCGCCTCGGTGTCACTCTCGGGCGACACTGCTACGGTCGATCTCACGGGCAGCATCGAGCGTTCGTTCCAAAGCGGCGGCAGCGACGAGACCGGCATGTTCAAATCGCTCACCTACACGCTCACGGCGCTGCCCGGCATCGACAAGGTCCAAGTGCTCCTCGGCGGCCGAACGGTCGCCTCGCTTCCGGGCGGGGCGTTCGAACTCGACGAACCTTTGACGAGGGCGATGTTCGCACAGTGATGCGCCTCGTGTGGTTATGTCTTGCGGCTGCCGTCCTCGCGATCGCCGCAGGTCAAGCAAACGCGCAACAGGTGAGCGTCAACCTGACCGCCGATCGCAGTCAGATCTACGTCGCGGGCCACCAAGTGCGCTTCGACCGGCTCTCGGACGCCAGCGGCACGCTCTTCGTGGCCGTGGGCGACGCGGGTCTGGACGAGCTTCTCACGCTCGTGGGCGCGCGACTGCAATACCAGCCGGGCACGCGTTTTGTGGTGTTCACGAGAGCTGATGGAAAACTCGTCACCTTCACTGTGGGCAGCAACGCAGCAACGGTCGACGACGCCTCCCAAGCGATAACCGCGGCGCCGTTCACCCTCGGCGACCGACTCTACATTCCGCTCATCGCGCTTAGCGGAGCTCTCGGGTTGAGCACGCGTCAGTTCGCAGGTGGCTACGCGCTGTCGCCCGAGATCGTGTCCGTCACCCGCAGCATCGGCCAACGCCGTACGATCGTCCAGGTGGCGGCGACCGGACCGCTCTCCTGGCACACAGAGTACGGAAGCGACCCGAAGAAGCCGGCTTTGGTCATCACATTCCAAGGCTTTTCGAACGCCGCCGGATCGCGAGTCGAGCTTGGGGGGCGCGAAGCCAAGATGGCGGTGATCAGCCAACAAGGCCCGCCAGGCTATCCCATCAGCTCGATCACGATCGACGCCGTACACGGCGTAAAGTTCGCGGTGCACCGCACATCGAGCGTCGCCATGGATCTCGTGCTCGCAAAGGACCCGAATGATCTGGCGCTGCGATCGACGCCCGATTTCGGACCGCTCGTGCAGCTTGGACCGACACAATCCGTGCCTAGCGCGACACCGCAGGTCGCGGCACCGAGTCCGAGCGCGACTGCGCAGCCTTCTGGCCTCGTACCCACAGCGATACCAGAGCCCGAGGTCACTGAAGAAGGCTCGCCGGGAGCAAGCCTGTCACCCGTGCCGTTGGGTTCCGGCGCCTCGCCAAGTCCGAGCAGTCAGCCGATCGAAAAAGTGCTGCAAGTCGTCGAAGCCGATGCGCCGGGCGTGAGCCGCATCGCCTTGACGATGAGCGGGCCTGTGACGTTCGAATGGCATCGCTTGGCCGATCCGGACAACCGCTTCTGGGTCGACATCTCCCAAGCCGAGCTCGTGGGCGCGTCACAAACACTCGCGGTGAAGCTCCAGACGATCCGCTCGGTCACGATCAGCCAGAACCAGCTGGTGCCGGACCACGTCGTGCGCGTCGCCATCGATCCGACACAACCGGTCGAGGTCGACATCGGAGCGATCGCCGGGTCGCCGAACGTGCTGGGCATCGACATCACCTCGAGCACGCCGCCGCCCGATGCGCCCTCGAGCGGCGTCGGATATCTCTCGGGTGCTGCTCCCACCCCGGAGCCGGTCGCCTACTCGACCTACATCCCGACGGACCCGCGGCTCATCGTCATCGATCCTGGTCATGGCGGTAACGATCCCGGTGCCATCAACGAGTCCATGGGATTGACCGAAAAGAACCTGACGCTGACGATCGCCAAGCGCCTGAAAGCGGATCTACTGCACGCGGGTTGGCACGTGACGCTCACGCGAGACGGCGACTATGAGGTGGGCGACCCAGCGGGCAACGATAAGCAGGAGCTGCAAGCTCGCTGCGACGTGGCCAACGCCGCTGGCGCGCGCCTCTTCATCAGCGTGCACATCAACGCGTCCGTTTCGAGCGATCCCAACGGCGTGACGACCTATTTCTGGCGGGATGACGCGCGGCAGTTCGCCACCGATGTGGAGAACGCCGTCGCCAACGGCACCGGCGTCACCAACGCCGGTGTCATCCGCAACAACTTCTACGTCATCCACCACACGATGATGCCAGCCATCCTGGTCGAAGTCGCCTATCTCAGCAATCAGCACGATGCGCAGTTGCTCACGCAGCAGTGGTTTTTGGATCGGGCTGCGGACGACATCGCTTCGGGCGTCGGGGCGTTCACGGGCGGCCCGCCGCGATGACCCTAAAGCGCCGGCGCATCGGGATGTTCGACTCCGGACTCGGTGGGCTCACCGTGCTGCGCCAATTGCGCGCGATGCTGCCCGATGCCGAGGTCATCTATGCCGCGGACACCGCTCGCGTGCCCTACGGAGACCGCTCGTTACGGCAGGTCGCCGGGTTTGCGCGCGGGATCATCGACCACCTCACCCAGTTCGATCCGAGTCTGATCGCGATCGCCTGCGGCACGAGTTGCTCTGCGTTCGACGCGCTTGGCTATCCCGCGAGTGCCGTGCCCATCGTTCCCGTCGTCGATTGCGGGGCGCGGGCGGCCGCTCGTGTGACGCGCAACGGGAAGATCGGCGTCATCGCAACCGTAGCGACCGCGCGCAGCGGTGTGTTCGAGCGAAAGATCCGCGAGGCGCTGCCTCTTGCGTTCGTGACGTCGGTCGGAGCACCAGAACTCGTTCCGCTCGTCGAATCCGGTGCGTGGGAGACGCCTGAGGCTGACGAGGCGGTCGCGACGTATTGCGGGCCGTTCGCACGCGCGAACTGCGACACGGTCGTGCTCGGCTGCACCCACTTCCCGCTGCTCCGCGCGAGCTTCCGCCGCGCGCTCGATCCAGGAATCGAACTCGTCGATCCGGCGCTCGCGTGCGCGCGCAAGGTCGCCGAACTGCTCGAAGGTGGCGCACTGGGAGACGGCTCTCTCACCTTCTTGGTGTCGGGTGAGACCGGGCCGTTCGTGAGCCACGCCGCATTGCTCGGCGTGACGGCGACGCACGTGCGTCGCATGGATTTCTCAGATCAGGTGAAACACGCGGAACACCGCTAGGGTCGAGACGACGGCAAGCGCGGCGCCGGCCAGCACCTGCAACGCGGTGTGGGCACGCAGGTAGACGCGCGCCCAGCACACGAGCGGCACGATCGCGACATATGGCAGCGGCTGCCATCCGAACAAGAGGAACATCACAGCGAAAGGCCCAGTCACGCCGAAGGCGTGCGTGCTGATCTTCCACCATCGCGTGATGAGCATGATCACCGCCGTCGACAGGACATAACCACAGGTGATAGCGATGAGCACGGACGGTGCGTGCACGAGGATCAAGAACACCGCCGCGGCGACGTCCACGATCACGAAGGCGATGAATGCGCGGCGCCGCTCCCAGCGGTCGGACATGTCGAAGTCGCCGATCCTGCCGGACAGGTAGAGGTAGAAGACGCAAAGCATCGGCGCAACGGTGAAGAAGAAAAGGCCGACGAGCGACAGTTCCCAGAAGTGCCACGTCGAGAGCGAAAAAGCTCGAGCCACGATGATGAAAAGCGCGGTGGCGCAGATGAACGGATTGAAGATGGTCGAGAGGCTGCGGGCGAACTCGGCGACCGCACGATGCTCGCGGATGACGATGACATCGTGCTGGCCGTGTGGCTGTGCGGACTCGTCGAACGGAATCGCTTTCGTGCGTTTTTGGTCGCGCATCCGGACCATTATAGCACACGGGCACCTCGCGGCGTGAGCATCCCCCGTTACATGGCCGGCGCAGAGCCTTTCTCGCTCGAGGGAGGCCGTGCGTCGGTGCTCCTGCTGCACGGTTTCTCAGGCAGCGTCTCAGAGATCCGCGAGCTCGGTGGCCGCATCCGAGCGGCTGGGTTCAGCGTGTTCGCGCCTTCCCTTGCAGGTCACGGCTCGTCGCCGGATGATCTCGCGCGCGCAACGCGCGAGGACTTCTTCTCCGCCGTGGAAGACGCATATCAGCAGGCGTCGCGCTCGGCAGAGCGCGTCTACATCGTCGGTCTTTCCATGGGTGGCGCGCTTGGTCTGCACGTCGCCGCTCGCCACCCGGTCTCGGCGATCGTCACGATTTCCACGCCCGCGTTCATGGGGAAACTCGTGAGCATGACCGTGCCCCTTTTAGTGCGCTGGCTTCCCCACCGCCAGGTGGTCAGCAACTACGCGGCCTGGCGCGGCGAGGTCGTCGGTTACAGAACGACGCCACTGCGGTCGCTCGGCGTCTTTCTCGATGTGCTCAAACACGTGCGCCGCGAACTGCCACGAGTGCTTGCCCCACTGCTCGTGCTGCACAGCACGGGCGACCAGACGGTGCCCGCCGCGAATGCGCGCTTCATCGCGGCTCATGTCGGCAGCGAGCATAAACAGGTTCGGATCTATCGCGGTGGACGCCACTTGCTCACGATGCCACCGGATCTCGACCGTGTGAGCGAGGACGTCCTCGAGTTTCTCAACGCCCGCGAAGCGCACCACGTCGCAGGCGCCGGGGTCCATACCAGAGGGGGCCAAGTTTAGCCGCGCGAAGGCGCATGGATGCTTCCGTCTCTCATCTTCGCGGCAACCCCTGCCGCGAGTCTTCCGACCGCCGTTCCAAACGCTTTGCCCACCAACTTTCAGTATGCCCAAGCCACGTTTGCATCCCAACATCCGATCCTGCTCGTCATCATCCAAGCGCTATTCATTCTCACATCGGTCGTCCTCGTCGCGCTGATGTCGATGCAGACGACGAAGAACGAAGGCCTCTCAGGCAGCATCGGCGGACGCGCTGAGTCCGCTTACCGCGGACGCCTCGGCTTCGATCAACAGTTGACGAGACTCACAGGTGGCATCGCGTCGGCGTACGTCGTGCTCGCCATCGCCTATTTTTTGATCACGCGCTAAGCGCTAGGAAAATCCCACCGACAATCGGAATGAGCGCACACTTCTAGAGCGGGGTGGCTTACACGGACCCTATGTTGCTTAGTGTCAAGGACCTGGTGGTCACCTTCAAGACCGAAGACGGCATCGTCCGTGCCGTCAACGGTCTCTCGTTCAGCCTCAAGGCGGGCGAGACGCTTGGCATCGTCGGCGAGTCAGGATCCGGTAAGAGCGTCACCGCGCTCTCCATCATGCGGCTCATCGCCATGCCGCCTGGACGCATCGAGGGCGGCTCCATCGAGTTCGGCGGACAAGACCTGCTCAAAGTGGGCGAGGCGCAGATGCGCCAGATCCGCGGCAACAAGATCTCGATGATCTTCCAGGACCCCATGACGAGCCTGAACCCGGTGCTCACGGTCGGAGACCAGGTAGCGGAAGCGATCATGCTGCACCAGCATCGCAATCGAAGGGATGCCATGGAGCGCGCCCTCGAGATGCTGAGGATCGTTCGCATTCCCGAGGCAGAGCGGCGCATCAACAACTATCCGCACCAGTTCTCGGGCGGCATGCGCCAACGCGTCATGATCGCGATGGCGCTCGCCTGCGACCCGCAACTGCTCATCGCAGACGAGCCCACAACTGCGCTCGACGTGACCATCCAAGCGCAGATCCTTGACCTCATGCGCGACTTGCAGCAGCGTCTCAATTCCGCCATCATCATGATCACCCACGACCTGGGCGTGGTCGCAGAGATCTGCGAACGCGTGCTCGTCATGTACGCGGGCAACATGGTGGAGTACGGGACCGTGGATCAGATCTTCCGAGAGCCGAAGCACCCGTATACGTGGGGTCTGTTGCAGTCGTTGCCGCGGCTCGACGAGACAGGACGTAAGCGTCTCGTCCCCATCGACGGCCAGCCACCGAACCTCTTGCGGCTGCCGGTCGGTTGTTCGTTTGCCGCGCGATGCCGTTATGCGCTCCCGGAATGTCCGACCACGCCCCCGCCCCTGATCGATTTCGGAAACGGCCATCTGGCGCGCTGCGTGCTATATAAGGAAGACAGAGGACTCGACTTGCGCGATCTCAAGCTCCAGAACGCGGCGCAAAGTGGCTGAGAACAACCCCCAGTTGGTCGAAGTCCGGGACCTGACCAAGTACTTCCCGGTGACCCACGGCGTGTTTTCGAGGCACGTCGCGGATGTGAAGGCCGTGGACGGCGTCAGCCTGACCATCGAGCCGGGCGAGACGTTGGGACTCGTCGGGGAATCGGGTTCAGGCAAGACGACGCTCGGACGCTGCGTGCTGCGGCTCTTGGAACCCACGAGCGGTCAGGTGCTCTTCGAGGGTGAGGACATCACTCATGTGCCCCGCAAGGTCATGCGTTCGCTGCGCAAGCAGATGCAGATCATCTTCCAAGACCCGTACGCGAGCCTCAACCCCCGCATGACCGTCGGCGACATCGTCGCCGAGCCGCTTATCATCCATGGTTTGGCGCGTGGCAAGGAAGTCGACGTGCGGGTCCACGAGCTCTTGCGCACGGTCGGGCTTTCACCGTACCACGCCAACCGCTATCCGCACGAATTCTCGGGAGGGCAGCGTCAGCGCATCGGCGTCGCGCGTGCCCTTGCCGTGAACCCGAAGTTTATCGTCGCAGACGAGCCCGTGTCAGCATTGGATGTGTCCATCCAGGCGCAAGTGGTCAACCTCTTGCAAGACCTGCAAGAACGGTTGCGCCTGACCTATCTGTTCATCGCTCACGACCTCTCAGTTGTGCGGCACATCTCCGACCGCGTGGCGGTCATGTATGTCGGCAAGCTGGTGGAAGTCGCAAGCCGAGACGAGCTGTACGAGCGGCCGCTCCATCCGTACACGCAAGCGCTGCTCTCGGCCATCCCGATACCAGACCCGCGCTTGGAAGCGCGGCGCGAACGGATCATCCTCCAAGGCGACATCCCGTCGCCCCTAAACCCGCCGTCAGGCTGCCGCTTCCACACGCGCTGTCCGATCGCGTACGAACGATGCCGCGTCGAAGTCCCCGAGCTTTTGAGCTATAACGGACACCAAGTCGCCTGCCACAAAGTGCAAGAACTCGGCGGCGCCCAGCCCCAAATCCGCGGCACCACGACAACGCCCGCCGCCTCCTAAAGTGTAACGGCCGACCTTCAGGTCGGCCCGCAAGTGTGCCGCCGACCCTTGAATGTAGCGGCCGACCTTCAGGTCGGCCTAGTACGTATCGACACAACCCAAGAACGGATAGTCCTTAGATTCTCGGACTAGGCCGGCTCGAACGGGGTTCAGCAAGGTGTATTTCACATAGTCGTTAGGGTCCTCGTACTCTCGCTTAACTCGCTCGTGAAACCCGCGCATCCAGACAACGTCGTCGAGATGGCGAGCCGCATGCCGAATGCTGGCTTTGAGAACTGCGACAAGCGTTGACAAGCGGCCGCTGCGCGCTCGAAGTTTGAGCAACAAATGGATGTGGTCGGGCATGATGCAGTAGGCGTACAGATAGTATCGCCCGCGCTCCCGGTAGGTGAGGACCACGTCTCTGGCGATTGCTGCGACCTCTGGGTCCGAGAACACACGCTCTCGGTTCCTTATGCACGCCGTGACAAAATAAGTTCTTACAGCCGAGTAGTCAAAAGCAGGCAATCTTGGCGGGCGCGAGGATCGAACCACACCTTCCATCTCGCGACGACCGGCCTGTTTGGCTAGGCTAGGGCCGACCTAAAGGTCGGCCGCTACAGGGCATTCCCATGTCCCGATTTTGACGCATCTTGACGCTATGGTGTATAGTAGGGGACGTTTGAACTGCTGTGGCGGCGTCCCGCAGAGCAAGTTCGACCGGAAAGGCCAGTTTGTCGAAGTCCCTCATCATCGTTGAATCGCCCGCCAAAGCGCGCACGCTCAAGAAGTTTTTGGGGTCGCGCTACCAAGTGCTCGCATCGGTCGGCCACGTGCGCGACCTTCCGAAGAGCCGCCTTGGCGTCGACATCGAGCATGACTTCACGCCATCCTATGTGACCATCAAAGGCAAAGGCGACGTCATCAAAGAGCTGCGCAGCGCGGCGAAAAAAGCGAGCGTCGTCTATCTCGCGACCGACCCTGACCGCGAAGGCGAAGCGATCGCCTGGCATCTGGCCGAGCTGTTGAAGCTCCAAGATCCCAAACGTATCGAGCTGCACGAGATCACGAAGACCGCGGCGCAACAGGCGCTCAAGCATCCCGACGCGATCAATGTCGACCGGGTGAACGCCCAGCAGGCGCGGCGCATCCTTGACCGGCTCGTCGGCTATCAGATCTCGCCGCTGCTGTGGCGCAAGGTCCGCGGCGGCCTATCGGCAGGTCGCGTCCAGTCGGTCGCGGTCAAGCTGATCGTGGATCGCGAACGCGAGATCAAAGCATTTCAAAAGCACGAATACTGGACGGTCTCCGCGACCTTGTGGCCGTACGGCCACCACGACGCGCTCCACACATTCGTGGCCGATCTTATTTCGGTGGGCGGCAAGCGTGCGAACCTGCCGGACGATATCGCCGCAGCCGTCGGCTCGAAGAGCGCGTATGTCACGACGAGCGAGGACGCGCACGCGATCGCCGAGCGGCTGAAGGACACGCCGTTCTCCGTCGGTTCGATCAAGCGGGCCGAGCGGCGCGACAATCCACGGAGTCCGTTCACCACGAGCACGCTCCAGCAAGAGGCCTCGCGGCGCTTGAAGATGCGCGTGCGCAAGACCATGCAGATCGCGCAAGGCCTCTACGAAGGTGTCGATACGGGCGAGGGGACGGTCGGCCTCATCACCTACATGCGCACCGACTCCACGCGTCTGTCGGAGGCGGCGCAGATGATGGCGCGCGAGTACATCGTGCAACGCTTTGGCGAGGCCTATCACGGCGGCCGCCAGTACAAAGTTTCCGAGAGCGCCCAAGACGCACACGAGGCCATCCGACCGACCGACGTCAACCGGACGCCGGAAACCATGGCTCAGTACCTCGACGCACCGCAGCTGAAGCTCTACCGGCTAATCTGGGAGCGCTTCGTGGCAAGCCAGATGTCGCCTGCGATCTACGATCAGACGACAATCGATGTCAAAGCCGGCGACTGCGTGCTGCGCGCGACCGGCAGCGTTTTGAAGTTCGCGGGCTACACCGCGATCTATCAGGAGACACGTGACGAGGACACGACGGAAGAAGAGGAGCGGCGCAAGCAGCTGCCGCCCGTCGACGAAGGCCAAAACCTCGATCTCCGCAAGCTGAGCCCGGACCGCCACGAGACGCAGCCACCACCGCGCTTCACCGAGGCGAGCCTCGTCAAAGCGCTCGAAGAGAAAGGCATCGGGCGCCCAAGCACATACGCGACCATCGTCGAGACGATCCAAGGGCGCGGCTACGTGCGCCTCGTCGAGCGGCGATTCGAGCCGCAAGACATCGGCTACGTCGTCACGGAGCTGCTCGAGGAGTACTTCAAAGAGGTCGTCGACACGAACTTCACATCCGAGATGGAGCAGCGCCTGGATCGCGTTGAGGAAGCTCAAGACGATTGGGTCTCCCTGTTGCGGACCTTTTATGGGCCGTTCTCGGCAGATCTGCAGCGTGCCGAGGAGCATTTCCCCAAAGTCGAACTCGAAGAAGACGAGACCGACGAAGTCTGCCCTACCTGTGGCCGCCCGATGAAGATCAAGACCGGCCGTTTCGGCAAGTTCTTGGCATGCTCGGGATACCCCGAGTGCAAGACGACCCGGCCGATCGTCAAGGATTCCGGCGTCATCTGCCCACGCGACGGTGGCCGCATCCTCGAGCGGCGCAGCAAGCGCGGACGCGTCTTCTACGGATGCGAGAAGTATCCGGAGTGCACGTTCGTCGCCTGGGATAGCCCGATCGTTGGATCCGCATGCGCGGTATGCGGGTCGTTCCTCGTCCGCAAGCATGGACGAGCCGAGGGGAAGATCGTCTGTCCTGTGGACGGAAGCCATGAGCATGGATTTGTCGAACCGAGCGCCACGCCCGCGAGCCCTGAGGCGACGAGCGACATCTCCCAGGACACCGAGGCATCGAGGCTTTCGGCTTAGCCTAAAACACCGGACCAGAAAGAGCGCGTGAGCAGAAATATCCGGGTCATCGGCGCGGGTCTTGCCGGTTGCGAGGCCGCGTGGCAGGCGGCCAATCTCGGCGCGCATGTGACGCTTTATGAGATGCGCCCTTCCGTGAGCACGGGCGCGCATCGCACAAGCGACTTCGCAGAACTCGTCTGCAGCAACAGTCTGCGCTCCATATCGCTTGAGAACGCGGTCGGCCTCTTGAAAGAAGAGCTCGCCCGTCTGGGGTCGCTCATCGTCAGCGCAGCACGTGAGACGGCCGTGCCGGCAGGCGGTGCGCTCGCGGTAGACCGCGAGCGTTTCTCAGAAAGTGTGGAATCGCGGCTGCAAAGCCACCCATCCATCACGATCAAGCGCGAAGAAGTCCGATCGCTCGATGGCAAGGAGCCGACGATCGTCGCATGCGGTCCGCTCGCATCGCCGGCGCTTGCAGACGAGCTCGCTCGTCTGTGCGGCAAGCCGCAGCTCCACTATTACGACGCCGCTTCGCCGATCGTGAGCGCGGATTCCATCGACATGTCGCAGGTGTTCGCAGGCTCGAGGTATGGGAAAGGCGGCGATGACTATCTGAACATCCCGCTCGATCGCGAGCAGTATCTCGAACTCGTCACCGACCTTGTGAATAGCCCCAAGGCAGCGCCCCACGGAGCGTTAGAGACACTCGACGAAGCTTCAATCGAGTACTTTGAAGCATGCTTGCCCGTCGAAGAGATGGCGCGTCGCGGCGTCGACACGCTTCGGTTTGGGCCGCTCAAACCCGTCGGCCTTCAAAGGCGAGATGTAGGGGGCGATTGCCAAATCGCCCCATACGCGGTCGTGCAATTGCGGCGCGAGAACGCCGCGGGGACTGCTTACAACATGGTCGGCTTTCAGACGCGGCTCACGTGGCCCGCGCAAAAAGCGACCTTTGGTAAGCTTCCGGGACTCCACGATGCCGAGTGGTTGCGTCTCGGCGTCATGCACCGCAACACGTTCGTCGACGCGCCGCGCGTGCTCGCCGAGGATCTTTCGTTGCGAAATGCGGCGCACGTCTTTCTTGCGGGGCAAGTGAGCGGCTGCGAAGGCTACGTGGAAGCGGCTGCGACGGGCTTGCTCGCCGCGCACAATGCCTGGCGAAGGATCTCTGAGAACCATATCCCATTTCGTCCCTCGACTGCAACCGCACTCGGCGCGTTGCTCGCCTATTTGCAGGACACGACGAGCCCGGATTTCCAACCCCAAAACGTGACCTTTGCATATTTCTCCCCGCTCGCGTCGTCTGTGCGCGATAAACGCGAGCGACGCAGGTTGATGGCGCAGCGGTCTTTGTCTGAGGTCGACCGCATCGCAGCGGAACTCGCGGCGCAACGCGCAGCGGTGGACCTGCAGATCCGCCCGCTCGAGAAGAGCTACGCATGATGCGATCCACCACGATCGTGGCGGTGATCCGCGACGGTCATCTCGCGATAGCAGGCGACGGCCAAGTCACCTTCGACAAGACGATCATGAAGCAAAAAGCGCGCAAGATCCGGCGGATCGGCGACGGGAAAGTGCTTGCGGGCTTCGCCGGTTCTGCTGCCGATGGCATCACGCTCTTGGACAAGTTCGAGAGCAAGCTGTCCGAGTTCCGGGGAAACCTGACGCGCGCGGCGGTCGAGCTCGCGAAGGAATGGCGCACCGACCGGTACTTGCGCCGCCTCGAGGCGCTGCTCATCGTAGGAGACACCGAGCATCTTTTCGTTCTTTCAGGAACGGGCGATGTCGTCGAGCCGGACGAGGCGGTCGCCGCGATCGGGAGCGGGGGCCCATATGCTCAGGCAGCCGCATCCGCCTTGCTGAAACACACCGCGCTGCCTGCGGACGCCATCGCGCGCGAGGCCCTAGCCATCGCGGCGAAGATATGCATATATACCAATGAAGAAGTGGCGGTAGAAATGCTCTAGACGAGTCCTGAAAGCGGTTCGCGGGACAGAGGATTATCAGAGCGTTAATTTAGAATTAATGGCCTTGCGGTTTGCCGCAGGGCCTTTGTGCGCCCTGGGGCGGTCGCGCTTTAGGAGTCGTGCGTGACTGCATGGCTGCTAATAGAAAGGGTACACAATGCTAAAGGGCTTTAGTCGAGCCGGCATACTTGTGGCCCTGGTCTTGGTCTGTCAAGGAACATGGGCATTGGCAGGCACGACCGGTGCGCTCTCCGGGTATGTCCGCACTCCGTCCAACTTGCCAGTTGCGGATGCGAAAGTGGTCGTCGCGGCGCCGTCGGAATCGCTTGGAACGGTGACGGATCCAGCCGGTCACTTCATATTCGTATCACTGACACCGGACACATACACCCTCACCGTGAGCAAGGATGGCTATGACACGGTCAGCCAGTCAGGCATCACGGTCATCGCAGACAACACCCGCGTCGTGAACGTTACGACCGAACCAGCTGTAAAGACGCTGGGTACGGTCACGACTCGCGCGGCGGCAGAACTCGTCAAGCCGGGTACCACGGCAGACGTCTACTCCGTCAACGCGGCGACGTCGGCCAAGGTCGCCTCCCTCGGCGGTGGCGGCAGCCTCAACCAGGCGTATTCGGCACTCGCCGCGACGCCCGGCGTCGTGGTCCCGCCATCACAGATGGGTTGGTTCCAGACCATCCATATCCGTGGCGGTGACTTCGACCAAGTGGGCTACGAGTTCGACGGCGTTCCCGTACTGCGCTCGTACGACAACTATCCGACCACGACCGCGAACACGCTCGGTCAGCAAGAGCTCCAGGTCTACACCGGAGCGGCGCCAGCCGATGCGCAAGGACAAGGTCTCGCTGGTTACATCAACCAGGTGGTCAAAGCCGGCACGTATCCCGGTTTCTCGGATCTGACGGTCGGGATCGGCACGCCGGCGCTCTACAATGGATACAACTTCGAAGTGGGCGGCGCAACGCCAGACCGCAACTTCTCGTACTACATCGCGAACACGAACTCGGTTCAGGACTTCCGATACTACGACCAAAACAACGGAGCGAGCATCCAGTCTGTGTGGGGCACGCCGATGGCACCCCTCTTCCCTGGAAACAACGCCGCCACCGGCTGCGCCACCGCAACGCTCGCAGTGAGGCAAAACTACGCTGCCTGCTACGCGAGCGGCATCGGTCCTGGCGGCTACTTCCTCGCCCCAATGGTCGATAGCGTTCTTACGTCCAACGTCTACGACCGTGAGGGCGTCGTCAATCTCCACTTCGGCATTCCGCACCGCAACGACGCGGGCAAAGACGACATCCAGCTGTTGTACGATATCTCCTATCTGAACAACCAGTACTACAGCTCGGCGTCTGACTGGGGTATGTCGGGAGCCTCTGCAGTGCCGTACAACACAGCCGAAGGACTTCCGCCGGCAGCGGGTTTCCCGTACTTCGCTGGAAACCTCGGATTCGGCTATCAGTACCTCGGTCCGGTCGGCCAGCCGCTTGTCGCCAACTACAAGCAGATGACCAATCCCGTGTACTACGCGTACAATCCGAACAGCATCGGGACCGGTCTGCTGTACATCCCGTTCAATCAACGCGATGGCACGGCAAATCCGAACAACATCCTGAAGCTGCAATACCAGCATAACTTCGGGTCGTCCGCGTACTTCCGGGTCTATGGCTTCTCGGATTACTCTGAGTGGCCGCAGACCTGCCCGATCACGTTGACGACGGAATACGTCGGCTACTGCCCGCTGAACTACTACGTCAAGACGAACACGAGTGGCGGCAGCGCGCAGTACGGCGACCAGCTCAATGACAAGAACCTCCTGACGGCTCAGGTCTCAGACTTCGTCGCGGTCGACTACCGCTCGAACGACGAGACCATGATCAATCAGCTGGTGGGCCTGAACAGCTTCGCATATGCAGTGAACTCGAAGAACCCGGCTGCCGGCGTCTGCTACAGCGCTACCGGAGTGGCGATCAGCTGCTACTCTGCGAATGCTGAAACGTTCGGACTCGCAAGTGCGGCGGCAGGCGATCCGTTACCGGCGCTCCCGGCCTCATGCGGCGGTGCTGCGTGCGAATGGTGGGTGGCTGAGAACGGGCGGTACGGCGGTGGAAACTTCGCCCAACCGAACTTTGGCTCGGCCGTGTTGACCGACCAATTCAAGCCGTCGAGCCAGTGGTTCTTCAACTTGGGTGTCCGCTACGACCGGTTCTCGTACCAGCTCTCTGACACCGATGCGACCGCCGGTTCGCCGGCGACGCTTGCGCGGCCGTTCTGGTTCAACTCCTGGAACAACTCGTATTGCGTGTTGCCGGGAGGGGGTCAGGTGCCATTCTACAACAGCGCGGATGACACAGCGGTAGCGCAGCCGTGCCCGGTTGTGAACGGCATCCAGTCGGTTCCAGCGACACTCACGAATGCACCCAACGCCGTGAATAACTATTACGTCTTCCAGCCGCGCCTGGGTGCGACGTTCACGGCTAACCAAGACAACGTATTCCGTCTCAGCGCCGGTCGCTACGACCAAGCGCCGAACACGGCGTACCAGCAGTATAACGTGCTGCAGCAAGACCTGCCGGCCTATATCGGCACCAACTTCTGGCCGGTCGGCTTCACCAGCACGACGCACGAGATCTATCCGCCGACGTCGGATAACTACGATCTGTCATGGGAGCACCAGTTCAACGGGACCGACACCAGCTTCAAGCTGACCCCGTACTACCGCGTGACCCAAAACCAGATCCAGAACTTCTTCCTCAACCAGAAGACGAACTTCGTGTCAGGCCTCAACGTCGGTCAGCAGACGAACG
Source organism: Candidatus Acidiferrales bacterium (assembly GCA_035622315.1). GTDB lineage: Bacteria > Vulcanimicrobiota > Vulcanimicrobiia > Eremiobacterales > Eremiobacteraceae > JAJPHJ01. Next base: position 33,985 of record DASPVP010000106.1, read on the forward strand.
AGGGCGTTGAGTTCCAGCTCAACTGGGGCAACTTCAACGTGAACGGCCTGTCCGCGTTGCTCGCCTACACCTACAACCACAGCTACATCAACTTCAAGGCGCTGGGCACGGGCGGTACCGTGCTGGATACGATCAACCTCGCGATCCAGCAGTACAACTCGTTCACCAAAGCCTGCGCAGGTGTAGCGCCGAACTCGAGCACGACCAGCCTATGCGGCGTGTATGGTAGCAATGGAAACGCAGTGCCGACCGAGTTGAGCGGCGTCGCGAATCCATACTACAACGCGCCGGCTCAGGCGACGCTCAACCCGAGCGCCAACTACGTACCGTTCAGCACGATCCCAGGTGGCGTCGAAGCCGCATCGGGCTCGTACGAGATCCCGAACGTCCTCGCATTGGTCTTGAACTACAAGGCCAACAAGTGGGCGATCTCGCCGCAGTTCCAGCTCTTCGAAGGCGAGCAATACGGCGATCCGCTGAGCGGTTATGGCGTGAACCCCGCGACCTGCGCCACTCTCGGAGGCTCGGTGAGCGGAGATCCACGTTATCCGTATGGCGGCACGGGCACACCCTACGATGCTACAACCTGCGGCGGAACCATCGCGGTTCCGGATCCATACACGCACGTATTCGACAGCCTCGGTGCATTCACGCAACCTAGTCAGTTCTTGATGCACCTGCAGCTGTCGTACCAGGCGTCGTCGCGGGTCCAGTTCACGGCCAACGTGGCGAACATCATCAACACCTGCTTCGGCGGATCGAGCGAGGCTTGGACCGCTGGAACTCCGCGTGGTAACTGCGGCTACATCCTGCCGGGTTATGGTGCCCCGCTCAAGTACGGAGCGAACATCTACAACCCAGGATCGCAGTTCCAGCAGATCGTCCAGTACCCGTACCAGGCCAACCCGATCGCTTCGCCAATCGAGGCGGTGTTCTCGATGAAGTGGAGCATCTAGGCAAAAACCGACCCTGACAACTGCGAAGGCTCCCGGCGACGGGAGCCTTCGCTTTTTCGTTCACCGCACAGGGTCTGTCGCTCGCGTGCGGAAAGCACGCCGCATGATTACACGCATAGCATCAGCTTTTGCTCTCATCGCAATGCTCGCATCGGTGGCCCAAGTCTCGAGTGCGGCCACGCCGGCGCCGATGCAGATGAGCAAACCAGCTGCATCCCCAACCCCCGCACCGCCCGCTTCGGCGAGCGAACAGAGCTTCATCGCTGCCGCGACCAAGGACTTGCAGGCGCGCTTCGGCACGACCGCGCAGGCCGCGGCCGCGGGCTACTTCCGGTATACGAACGAGGACGACACCGGGGCCATCAGCTGGGTCAACACCAACTATTGGACGAGCGATGCGACCCATCCGAGCCAGCTTTGGTACGACGTGCACGGCAAGCTCATTGGTGTCGACTATTCCATCTTGATGGCGAACTCGCCCAAAGCGCCCAGCATGTGGGGGATCTCACCATCTCGCTGGACCACGTTCGATCAGCACGTTCATTTCGGCATCAAGACCGCGTCGGGGATCGTCTTCGGCGCTGTCGGGCCGAAGAGCATGGCCAAGGTCGGCGGTTCAGCCGCAAACCCGACCGCTGCGGACATCGTGAAGCTCGGCAAAGCGAAGGCGGTCAGCGATGTCGCGTTCGTCTTCCAGTTCCCGGCCATCTGGGATCTCGAGTTCTGGCTCGTGCCGAATCCGCTAGGCGCGTTTGCTGAGCACAACCCGAACGTCATCCCCAGCGCCAACGCAAGCAGCATGTAGCGGCGCTGCGAGGCTACCCACGATCAGCGCACTCGACGAAAGCGAGTGCGCTTGTCTTATATGCGGGGATCTAGCCGCAGCCGAGGAAGAGGTTGGGTTCGCTTGCGGGCCTAGCCTGGTAACCTTGCCCGTAGATATTACGGATCTCTATGCCGGCGCGGTGGCGGCGGAGCAGGCGTCGCAGATGACAGATCTCGACCTTAAGCAGATTCTGCTCGTTTGGCGCGAGCGTTGTGCTCTGGGTGCTCATGAGCTGTGCGTAAGGGACGGTCCGGCAGAACTCGCCGAGCAGCGCTGACAGCACACGGAATTGGGTCCTGTTGCAGCGCACGTTGTGCGCGCCGATGAAGACCTCGTGCGACTGCGGATAGAGGGTCACGCCTGCCGCTCGCACGACCGGGAAGTTCGATTCTGCTGCGTACGCGAGAAAGGCACTGCTCTCCATTGCCATGCGAGCGTTCTACGCAAGCACACCGCGCATTCCTCTCAGCCCGACTTCAGACTTTGTGTCAGAAAAGCTCGGCATTCGCACACCTTGACGAACCACCAAGCAAACGCGGAGAGCTGACGCCTCAGTGGCACCAGAAAGGCACACAGTTCCCGTATTGGCCGAGGCGCAGCTCGGGAATGCACCACAGCGAATGACGTCGAAGAAACGGACGGTGTCTGGAAGAAATGGTGCGCCTTGAAGAAATGGTGAGAATGTGATGCTGCGTGTGACAAAATGGATTGTGCCGATCGCGCTTGCGCTTGTGGTCTGCATGGTTGGCTCGGGGAGCCCGCAACGGGCTGCCGCTGATGCGCCGACGCTTTTGAGCTTCGATGGCAACACGGGGTGGATCAACAGTCCGCCGCTCACCCTTGCGGACCTGCGCGGTAAGGTCGTGCTCGTCGACTTTTGGGAGTACACCTGCGTGAACTGTCTGCGCACGCTGCCGTACCTGCGCACCTGGTATGATCGCTACCACGACAAGGGTTTCGTCATCGTCGGCGTG
>DASPVP010000107.1:0-9586 GCA_035622315.1 Candidatus Acidiferrales bacterium
CCGACGAGATCGGACGCATCACCACGAGCGGCACGATAACCGAGATAGCGGTACCGACCGGCAGCAGCCAACCCAACGGGATCGTCAACGGCCCCGACGGAAACCTGTGGTTCACCGAAAAAAGCGGCAACAAAATCGGCAAAGTCTTGTGGTAGGTGCGAGGGGCGCGCTGGCTGGCTAGGGGACGCGGCAAAGAACCGCCGCCGATTGGGAGAAGAGTCCTCGTGGAGAGATGGCAGAGCGGTTGAATGCGGCGGTCTTGAAAACCGTTAGGGATGCGAGTCCCTCGTGAGTTCGAATCTCACCCCCTCCGCCAACACCGTTCGTCTCGTGCGATGGCCCGAGCGCATCTAATCGTTTACGGGCGCGTGCAAGGCGTCTTCTTCCGCGCAAGCGCACAAGAGACGGCACAAAGCTTGGGGTTGGTCGGATTCGTGCGCAACTTGCCGGATGGCGCCGTCGAGATCGTCGCTGAGGGCGACCCAGAATCTCTCGGTCGACTACGTTCGTGGGCCGCTCACGGGCCTGCGGGCGCGATTGTCGATTCAGTCGACGACATCGCTGAGAAAGCGACAGGCGAGTTTCGCCGTTTCGCCATCAGCGGCTAGCGCGTCTGATCCGTTCGTAGTCCTGGTGCGTGTCGATGTCGGCGAACGCGTTGGGATGCACCGCGTCGACGAATTGCAGGCGCTCTTTCTGCGACGCGGCGTGTCGCTTGGCGCCCTCATCTCCTTTGAGATCGGTGAGCTTGGAAAAATCGCTTCTCGGGAAAAGCACAGGCGATCCCCAGATCCTCCCCGCCCGCAGCGCGACGATCGCGTTGCGGTTGCCTGCGTAGCAATCGATCAACTGATTGAGATCGTCGGCCGTGACGAAAGGCTGGTCCGCGACCGTGAGGATGCACGCATCGTCGTCCTCGTGCATCCCCAGTCCCACGCGAATCGAGCCTGAAAGCCCCTCCTTCCACTTCGGGTTGCGCACCACCGCGCAACGGCGCGCATCGATCTCGAGGAGGATAGCTTCCGCATGCGCCCCGACGACGAGGGTGCAGCTGGCCGCATACGAACGCGCTGCGTTGTCGACCGCGCGCTGTACGAGCGCCACGCCGTCTAACGGCAGCAACAGCTTCGCGCGCTTCGCGTCGAAGCGGCTGCCTTCGCCCGCCGCGAGCACAACGCAACCGACTCGCGGAGAGAGCCGCATCATGACCTGTGGCTTTGGAGCACGGCAAGCATCGCTTCGTGGATCTTGCCGTTCGATGCGACGAGCTCGCCAGCGTCGATACGTGCTCGGCCGCCGCGATAGTCGCTGACAGTGCCGCCCGCTTCGGCGACGATCAGCATGCCTGCCGCGACATCCCAAGCGTGCAGACCGGGCTCCCAAAAGCCGTCGAATCGACCCGCGGCGACGTAGCAAAGGTCGAGCGCTGCCGAGCCGTCGCGGCGGAGTGCCTGCGCCACGCGGGTGAAGTCTGCGAAGGGACCAAGATTACCGACGGGATCGTCGACGCGATGCGCCGGAAATCCGGTGACGAGCAACGCATCACCGATATCGTCTCGCTCCGAAACGCGAAGCTGCGTTCCATTGCAGGTCGCGCCCTGCCCGAGTCGCGCAACGAACTCTTCGTCGGCCATAGGGTCGTAGACGATCCCAGCCACGACTACACCCTCGCGCTCGAGCGCGATCGAGACGCAAAAACAACGATAGCCATGCGCGTAGTTGGTCGTCCCGTCGAGAGGGTCCACGATCCAACGGTGTCCTCGATCGCTCCCGCTCGAACCGCTCTCTTCACCAAGGAAAACATCTTCGGGAAAACGTTGGGCGACGAGCGACCGGATGAGCGCTTCGCTCTGCGTGTCTGCTTCGGTCACGAGATTGCTTCGTATATCCTTGGAACGCACGAGGAGGTGGGTCCCGAGTTTGGCGCGCAACAGCGCGCCGGCCTGACGCGCCGCATCCCGTGCGAGATCGAAGCGGTCGGTGGTCACTAAGCTACTGCCCAGGAGCCATCGACATGGCAGGTGGGGCCAATAGCCGCGCAAGCGTGGGTAGCCCTTCAGCGTACGTGGGGTGCACATGCACCGAAGCATCGAGTGCGTGCCACGTGGCGCCTGCTTCCATGTGCGCGAGGATGATGTGGATGAGCTCACCGGCTTCGTAGCCGACGAGCGTCGCGCCGAGGATGCGGTCGTCGTCGTCCACGAGCAGCCGATAGAATCCCTCTTCCTCATTCCATTCGATCGCGCGCGCGACGCGATCCAGTCCGAGAGTGACCGATCGCGCGGCGATGCCCTTCTGCTTCGCTTGCTCGGCATCGAGACCGACACGAGCCACTTGCGGTTCGGTGAAGGTGGTATAGGCGAGGATGCGATCGTCGCGCGTCCGCTGCCCGCCCGCCAAGATGGACTTGATCCTGCGGAAATCTTCCCATGAGACATGGGTGAACTGCGGCTGGCCCGCAACGTCGCCGAGGGCGTAAACGCCCGCGCAGGCTGTCTCCAATCGCTCGTTCGCCGCGACGTAGCCGCGCGCGTCGAGCGTGATGCCGCTGGCGCCCACGTTGAGCTGGGCGGTGTTCGGAGTGCGGCCAACGGCGACCAGCAGTGCGTCGCCATCGAGGCGCTCGCCGTCGTCGAGCGTAGCCTCGAATCCAGCAGTGTAGCCGATCGATTTGATGTCGCGACCCAGGTGCAAGGTCACTCCATCGCGTCGCAGGCTGTGCTGGAGCACGTCAGTCGCATCTGCATCTTCACGGGCAAGAACGCGCGGATTCGGGTCGATGATGTGCACCTCGCTGCCCAAGCGCGCCATGCCCTGGCCAAGCTCCAAGCCGATGTATCCAGCACCCATCACGAGCAGTCGCTTCGGCAGGGCGCTCAGGTCGAAGATGTTCTCATTTGTCAGAAACGGGGTTCCGGCGAGACCGGGGAGTTCGGGGACGTGTGCGCTCGTGCCGGTGTCGATGATGACGATGGGTGCGCAAACCACGACATCGCCGCCGGTCACGGTTCTCTCGCCCGAAAAGGCGGCGCTTTTGCGGACGACCCGGACGCCCGCGTCGGTGAGACGGCGCTCTATGGACTGCTCGAAGCGGTCGCGGATCCCGCGCACCCGTGACATGACAGCGCCGAAATCGACGCTGACCTGCGCGCTGACGCCGAGTGGCGTCATGCGACGTGCACGGCCGGCACTATGGGCGGCGGCGAGCAGCGCCTTCGAGGGCGTACAACCATAGTTGATGCACGATCCGCCAAAGCGCCCGCGCTCGAAGAGTACGACCTTGCGGCCTTGCGATGCCATGTCTGTCGCTAGAGGGACGCCGCCTTGGCCGCTGCCGATGATGATCGCGTCGACCGTTTCCATCCGTTCTCCTTGGGGCGATTTTCAATCGCCCCCTACATGGCCGACCTGAAGGTCGGCCGCTACATCTACAGCACGAGATCCAAGACGTCGAGCAAGCGCGTCACGATCGCGGTCGGGGCGGGCACGTTCGTCGGGTACTTCTTCCCTTCCCAGTCGAACCAGATCGCGCGCATGCCTGCGCCGAGCGAACCGAGGATGTCGTTGTTCGGGTCATCACCGACGTACCAGACTTGCGCTGCAGGCAGTCCGAATTCGTCGATCAGGACGTTGAAGGCGTGCACGTTTGGCTTGCGCACGCCGAGGTCGTCGCTCACAAAGACAGGCTTTTGAAAACCGATAAGCTCAGCCTTGCATTGTTGCAGCGGATTCCATCCGTTGGTGAGGATGGCGTATGGGATGGTCGCCGCGTCGAGGCGGGCGAGCAGTTCCTGCGCGCCAGGTAACGCGGTGACGTGTTCGGGAGCCCGCTCGATGACGAGCTGTTTGAATTGCGCAATCGCATCAGTCGCCGGTTTCTGTCCTTGCACGGCAATGAACGCGGCATCGAATGCCTGCTCGAGGGAGCACTGACCCGCTCGATAGCGCAAAATGTTTTCGTCCGCGATCTTGTCCGCCCCAGCTGCGTCGAACGCAGCGCCACGCAATACCGCATACCGACCCATCAGCTCCACGAACGCACTGCGCTCGAGCTTGTGATCCATGCCGAGCGTGTGATCGAAATCGAAGCCCACGGCCACAGGTCCCACGCGCGTCGCATTCCCTCAGGATGGGTCGCTTTCCGGGCTGTCGAACTTTGTCGCATGCCGCAGATTTCGACCGAAATCCCAACCTATGTGCTGCCCGGACCCAAGGGTAAGGCGATCGTCGAGCGCGAGAGCGCACGTCTCACCACCGGCACAAAAACCGCCCCCGTGGTCGTCAAGACGGCCAAGGGTCTTATCGTCGAGGATGTCGATGGCAACGTGTTCTTAGACTTCACCAATGGCATGGTCGCGGCCACGGGGCATGCCCATCCCAAGATAGCGGCCGCCATCGCAGAGCAAGCCGAGCGCTGGATCTTCATCAATAGCCCTGACTTCTATTCGCCCCTGCAAGCCGAGGTGGCGGAGCGCCTCGCCAAACTCGTGCCTGGCATCGCCGGCAAGAAAGTATTCCTGTGCAACAGCGGGACCGAGGCGAACGAGGCTGCGCTCAAGGCGACCCGCTGGAACAACCCGACGCGCAAGCGGCTCATCGGATTCTTGGGTGCATTCCACGGGCGCACCATGGGATCGAATTCGCTCACCGCGAGCAAGATCGCACAGCGCGCGCGCTTCACCTCGAACATCCCAGACGTCCACCACGTCCCGTACGCGTCGTGCTACCGCTGTCCGTACAAGATGTCATATCCGAGTTGCGACATCTGGTGCGCGCGCATCCTCGAAGAAGTCTATTTCAAACAACTGATCCCACCTGATGAGGTCTCCGCGATTTTCGTCGAGCCGATCCAAGGCGAGGGCGGCTATATCGTGCCCCCGCCCGAGTTCATCCACATCATCCGTGACATCGCGGCGCGATACGGCATCGCCTACGTGGATGATGAGGTGCAAGCGGGCATCGGCAAGACCGGCAAGATGCTCGCCATCGAGCACTTCGGCGTCACTGGCAACTGCACGTCCATCGGTAAAGCGGTCGGCTCGGGCGTCGCTGTGGCAGCGCAAGTGCTCGACGCGGATCTCGACTTCGGGCAGAGCGGTGCCCACTCCAATACCTTCGGCGGTAACGGCATCGGCCTTGCCGCAGTCAAGGCGACGCTCGACGTCATGGAGGAAGAGAATCTCGTCGAGCGGGCGGCCCAGCTCGGAGACTACTTCATCGGTAAACTGCGCGAGCTCGCCGAGCGTCACCAGGTCATCGGTGACGTGCGCGGCAAGGGTCTCATGCTTGCGGTCGATTTCGTCACCGATCGCGTCACGCGCGGCCACAACACCGAGTTCCGGGATCGGGTTCTGGCGCGTTGCTTCGTGCATGGTCTCATGCTCTTGCCGGCCGGTTTTTCCGCGATCCGTTTCACGCCCGCACTCGTCGTCGACCGCGAGCAAATCGACCATGCGGTCGCGGTTTTGGATCGGTCTATCCGCGAGGCGTGACGAGCTAGAGGTAAGCGTGGAGCTTCAAGAGGCCTTCGCAAGCGAACTGTATGGACGGCCGGTCCAGCTTTTGACCGGCACGCAGCGTTCGCGTATCGGCAAGGTCAACGACATCGCGGTGGCCGCCTCCGAGAGCTTTCCGCCGGTGGTCGGACTGTACATCAAGGGCACGGACGGAGTCATCCGCTACGCGCCGTTCCAGACCGTCATCTCGATCGACGACCGCGACGTCACCTTAGGCGCTCCGCCGCTCGAAGGAAGTGCCGCGCCGGTAGCCATCGACGAGCTCTTGCTCCAAAAAGAGCTGCTCGATAAACAAATCGTCGATGTTGATGGGCGTAAGGTCGTGCGCGTCAACGACGTCAAGCTCGCGCCTGCGGGAGACCATCTGCGGCTCATCGCAGCAGATGTCGGTCTTCCAGGCTTGCTACGCCGCCTCGGTCTGCATGGGATCGGCGATCGTCTTTTCGGGCGCATGCCGAAAGGTGGCGTCGGGTCGTCGCTGATCTCCTGGGACGCGGTGCAACCGCTGCATCTCGAGGCTCCCGGCGAAGCGCTGCGTTTGCGCGTGCCGCAGAACAAGATCGACCGCATCCATCCGGCCGATCTCGCCGCCATCATCGAAGACCTCGCGGCCAACGAGCAGGCATCGCTCATCGGATCGCTCGACGAAGAAACGGCAGCCGACGCGCTCGAGCAGTTACCTGTCGACACGCAGCTCTCCATCCTCGAGGACCTCAATCCCAGTCAAGCTGCCGACATCATCGAGAACATGACCCCGGACGATGCCGCTGACTTGCTCGGCGAGATCGAGACCGACAAGCAACAAGAGATCCTCGGCTTGATGGAGCCGGAGGAAGCTGAGGACGTCCGCGAGCTTCTGGCCCATCCCGATCTGACCGCTGGCGGCCTCATGACCACAGAGTTCTTGTCGGTGCCACCGGGGCTGACGGTCGCTGAGACGCTCGAGCACGTCCGAAGTGCTGCGCAGGATGCGGAGCTCGTCTACTACATCTACGTGCTCGACCAAGACGACCGGCTCGAGGGCGTGGTCTCGCTACGCGAGCTCATCATGGCTGGACCGGACGCGAAGTTGAAAGACATCGCACACGACGACGTCGTCACCGTCGAGCTTTCAACGTCGCGCGACGAGGTGGCGACGACGATCGCCCGCTACGACTTCGTCGCCGTGCCGGTCATCGATACCGATGGACGCATGCGGGGAATCGTGACGGTGGACGACGTGATCGACGTCCTGCTGCCCGAGAAACTGCGCAAGATGCTGCCTCGCGTCGGCAAGTCACGCGCCAAGCCGCGCAACCCCAAGACCTAAGGAAAGAACAGCTGGACCGTCGAGACGACGGTCAGACCGCTCACGATCACGACCGTCGCCCATGCGATTATGTTGAAGAGCGGCGAGTTGGTGTAATCGCCCATAAGCTTGCGATTGTTGATGAGCAAGAGCATGAGCAGCAGCACGACGGGCAAGAGCGCGCCGTTGAGCACCTGTGAATAGAAGATGATCGCAAGCAGCGGCGCGCCCGGGATGAGCACGACACCGCCACCGAAGACGATGAGCGCTGCGTAGAATCCGTAGAAGAACGGCGCGTCGCGGAAGCGCTTGTCCACGCCGGACTCGAATCCGAACGCCTCGCTCACGTAATACGCGGTCGAAAGCGGGAGGATCGAAGCGGTGAACACCGCCGCGTTGAGCAGCCCGATGGCGAAGAGCAGCGCCGCGTACTTGCTTGCAAGCGGCGCGAGCGCAGCGGCAAGCTGCCCCACGTCGTTGATGACGATCTGGGCGTGCGGGCCGGCATACTCGTTGTGGATGAAGATCGTCGCAGCGCTTGCGACGATGATGAAGAACGCGATCACGTCGGTGAAGATCGCTCCCGTGATCACGTCTACGCGCGAATAGCCGTAGTCTTGGATCTTCACACCCTTTTCGACGACCGCCGACTGGATGTAGAACTGCATCCAGGGAGAGATCGTCGTGCCGATGACGCCGATGGCCATGAGCAGGTACGCTTTGTTGGCGGAGAAGTGGGGGAGCACGAGTTGCCGGAGCACTTCGTGCCAGTCCGGGGCCACGATGAAACCGCTCACCACGTACGAGAGATAGACGAAGCAGAAAAGGAAGAAGACCTTTTCGACGAGCCGATAGTTGCCGCGCGTCACGACCGTGAACACGAAGATCGCGGCCGCGGGCACGAGCAGGTACTTGGAAAGCCAGGGCACCCAGGTCTGGAAGATCGGCGCGATCGTCGCGATGCCGGCAAACTCGGTGGTCGTGTTGGCCAAATCGCAGAGCACGAAGACGAGCAGGACCCAGAAGGTGATGGTCACGCCGAAGTTCTCGCGGATGAGATCGGCGAGGCCCTTGCCCGTGACCGCGCCCATGCGCGCGCACATCTCCTGCACCACGACGAGCGCGACCGTGATCGGGATGAGCAGCCAGAGCAGCGAGTACCCGAACTGGGCGCCCGCGAGACCGTAGGTGGTGATGCCGCCGACGTCGTTGTCCGCGTTCGCCGTGATGATCCCAGGGCCGATGATGGATAAGAACATCAGAACCGATCGCCACAGGCTCGGCCGCGTCGCCGCGAATCGTTCAGTCGTTGTCAGTGTCGCCATAAAAATACGATGACCGATGATGCTCCTCGCGCTCAACGGTCATGAAATCAGGGCCTGACGGTCGCCTCACCTCATGCGTTGAGTTTTGGCACGACACGCCATAAAGTCTGGGCTTAGCCGTCTTAGATACCGCCTTACTTCGGCGATGCCTGGTCACCCATTGGGGTCTCTCGACCTTTCCGGGTAGCGGCTTCTCTGCGTGTCGACGCCTCACCTAACGAGGTCGCTTCGCTTCCATTGTACTGCGCGATGCGCGCGCGCGTCAACCGTGCGACTGCGGCGGGGGAAGCACGCGCACGCCGCAAAGAGCGCGTCTTACTAGCCATCTGTCCTCTCGCCCGCGTGGCGATACTGCACGACACCATGACCGCCGACGAACTCGCCTCGTTAAGTGAAAAAGCGGCGCGCCTGATCGCATCGGGCAGCGGCCTGCGGGCGCTTGCGCAGATGCTCGCGGACGAGCTGCATGGCGCGGTCCTCATCGAGGACGACCAGTGGCGCCATCTCGCCCTCGCCGAGCCTCGCCCCGGGGTCGGGCCTTTGCCGCCCTCGTTCGCACCGTTTTACCGCGAGGCCAAGAGCTCCAACGGTGTCGCCGTGCGGGTGGCCATCTCCGACGCGTTGCACGCGACGTGCGTGCAGATGCCCGGAGCGAGCGACGGCGAGTTCGGACCGGGCTACGTGACGCTTTTCCTCCGCAACAAGCAGCGCCCCGACTCGACTCCTGCATTGCGCATCCTCGCGAGCGCGGCGGCCGTCGAATACGCACGGCGCGGCACGGGCAGAGGAGCGAGCCGGCTCGCGTTTTGGGAGCATTTCTTGGGCGGCAGCTTCGCGGACGTCGCCGAGCTGCGCGCGCAGGCGCACGCCATCGGCATTCCGCTCGCTCCATCGTACCTGGTCGGCGTGTTCGATCTAGATGGTGCGCCGTCGCAGAACTGCCGCGATCTCGTGGCCCAAGCGCTCGCGCCCGCTGAAGCGAGCTGTCCGCTGGGCGGCGCCGGCACCGCCGTGATCGCGCTCTTTCCGGTTCGCCACCAAGTGGATGTCGCGCGCGCGCGCCAGGCAGCGGCAAACGCGGTCCGTGATTTGCAGGCGCAAGGCGCTGCCGCTTCCGTCAACTGCGGGCTCGGCGCATACCACGGCGATCTGATCGAGGTGCCGCTCTCGTTGCGCGAGGCGCGCGAGGCGCTGGCGCTTGGACGGCGCCTCTTCGGCCGTGGCCACCTCGCGGTCTACCCGGATCTCGGGATCTACGCACTGCTGCACGCTGGAGCGGAACGCGCCGAGTTTCTCGCCTTCGCTCAAGCGCAGCTCGAGCCGCTCGCGGCCTACGATCGCAAGCACAAGACCGATCTGCTCGCGACGCTCCAGCTCTATTTCGACGTTGGGGAGAACGTCAAGGAGGCAGCCGAACGTCTCTCGGTCCACCGCCACACCATCTTCTACCGCCTGAA
>DASPVP010000108.1:0-8908 GCA_035622315.1 Candidatus Acidiferrales bacterium
CGATTGGAGAAGCCGCTGCTCAAGCTGATCTCGCCGATCGCGAGGCCCTTTCTCGCGAACAACCACGAATGGTCGATGCAGCGAGGTTACGAGGGGTTGTGTGGCGAGATCGCTCGCCGGAGGGCAAACCGCAGCGTGAGCGCGGTCGGCTCTTAGAGCAACTGTAGGAGACTGAGGACGACCGCGATGCCTAAGATGGTCGTGGCGATGCCCACGATCACGTTGGCGGCGCGCGCCGTGTGGAACCGGTCCTCCAAGAGATCGCGGCTCGTCGCGTAGTAGCGCCAAGAACCGAAGATCGCCAATAGGCAACCGAAGATCGCGAACGCCAAACCGAGGTGTTCGCTGCTGAGCGGCGGGCTGCTCTTCGTGCCGTCAGGAAAAGCGCGCAAGAAGAGACCGAAGCGCGCGATCACAAAGCCGAATGCCATGACGGCCAGCGCCGTCCGAATGTACGCCAAAAAGGTGCGTTCATTCGCGAGGAAGTCCGTGGGTCGTGCCGGACCGAACGGCGGAGTGGCCATCGGCGCTGGCTTTCCATCGTGGTGAACGCGAATCCCAGGTGTGGCGGAGGCACAGGGCTGAGATGCACACAAGTAGGCCGCGTGCCACTCTTGCGCCATGCCATGCTCGCGCTGCTGGTCGCGCTCGCTTTCGGCTCGGCGAGCATGTCGCTGCAAGCCGAACCGAGCGTCATGCTGCCCAACGGCTGGCACGTGACGCCCGCCGGCGCCGTCACGCAGCTCGGTACGCTCCCGTTGCATATGGCGGAGGACCCCTCGGGGCGTTGGCTTGCCATAACGCACGGCGGGTACGGCCCGCTCTCGATCGCGCTCGTCGACACCGATGCGGAGCGCGTGGTCTCGAGCATCCCGATTCCGGCAGCCTTCTACGGGCTTGCGTTCTCGGGACCGTTTCTCTATGCGACCACCGCCGACGGGGATACGATCGAGCGCTACCGCATCGCGAAGGCGAGCGGCGCGCTCTCAAGCTCGGGTTCTATCGTCGTCGGCAAAGGCGATCTGTGGGTCGCGGGACTCGCGGCCACGAGCGGCATGCTTTTCGCCGCTGAGATGAATGCGGACCAGCTCATCGCGGTCGATGCTGGTCGGGGCCACATCGTCTGGACGGTCAAGGTTGGCAAGGCGCCGTACGATGTCGTGCTGTCGCAAGACGAGCAAACGGCGTACGTGAGCGATTGGGCGTCTGGGGCAGTCTCGGTGGTCGACGTGCGTCACGGACGCCTGCGCAAAGAGATTGACGTCGGCCCGCACCCAAACGCGGAGCTGCTTTCAAAAGATGGGAAGACGCTCTTCGTCGCGTGCGCGAACAGCGACACGGTGGCGGAGATCGACACCGAGCTTGCAACGTTGCGCACGACCATCCCGGTGAGCATCTATCCACACGCGCTGCCTGGAGCGATCCCCAATGGCCTTGCCTTGTCGCCCTTTGGTACGACGCTTTTCGTGGCCGATGCGGGAGACAACGCGATCGTCGCCGTCGATCTGACGACGAGCGAGCCGACCGTGTTCGGCGCCGTGCCAACCGGGTGGTATCCGACCGACGTCGCCGTGTCGCAGTCCGGCCGCAAGCTTTACGTGCTCGACGGCAAGGGCACTGCCGGCCACGCAAACCCGCTCTTCCAGCATTGGGACGTGCTCCCGCAAGGCACGGCACACGACAATCGCTATTACGTGGCTTCGCTCGCCGCGGGCGACCTTGAGATTGAAGACCTGCCGCACCGCGCCGCTCTCGTGGACGGGCTCGCCGCGGTCAGGCTGAACTCACCGTACACACCGCAGCGTACCGCGGTCGCGGTGCCTGCGGGGCTGCACGTCATCTACATCATCAAAGAGAATCGCACCTACGATGAGGTGCTCGGCGACGACCCCCGGGGCAACGGCGATCCGTCGCTCACCATTTTCGGCAAACGTGTCACGCCGAATATCCACCGCCTCGCGGATGCCTTCGTGTTGCTCGATAACTTCGACACCGATGCGGCGGTGAGCGCGGACGGGCACAACTGGAGCACGGCAGCCTACGCAAGCGATTGGGTGGAGAAGCTCTGGCCCGCGACCTATTCGGGCAGACGGGCGACGTACGATTTCGAGGAGCGCGGGCCGGCCTCACCCCAGGCCGGATACTTATGGAACGACGCGATCGACCACGGTGTGAGCTTCCGCGACTACGGCGAGTTTCTCAAACTGGGAGGAGACGCTCCCTTCCAACCCTCTGACCCGTCTTTGCAGGGCCACATCGACCCCTCTTACCGTGGGTTCGACTTGCACCACGCGGACCAAGAGCGCATCGACGAATGGCTGCGCGAATTCCGGCAATTCGAGGCGACCGGGAGCATGCCCGATCTCGAGATCGTTCGTCTGCCGAACGACCACACCGCCGCGACCAAGCCAGGCTATAAAACGCCGTATGCTATGGTGGCGGACAACGACTACGCGATTGGACGGCTCGTCGATGCCGTCAGCCACAGCCGTTTTTGGGCCACCACCGTGATCTTCAGCGTCGAGGACGACGCGCAGGCCGGGCCGGATCACGTGAGCGATCACCGGGCCGAAGCGCTTATCGTCGGAGGACCCGTGAAACGTGGCTTCGTGGACCACACGCACTACACGACCTCGAGCGTCCTACGAACGATCGAGCTGCTGTTGCACCTGCCCCCGATGAGTCAGTTCGATGCTGGTGCCACGCCGATGCTCGGTGATCTCGCAGCGACGCCAGACGCCACGCCGTTCACGGCGTCGACCCCGATGGTAGACCTGAACGATGCGAACCCGGGCGGAACTCCCGACGCCAAGACCTCAGGCGCGCTGAACTTCGCGCAAGCGGATGCCGCCGATCCTCAAACGGTCACCGCGATCCTCTACCGCTTCGCGGCACAGCACCGCCCCTAGCGCGTCAATCTCTCATCGTACTCTCAGAAAACATGCCTTTCGCGCGTGACACTTCTCACATGCCTTTCACGCGCTGACGATAAGAGCCGAGATACTATAAGGAAGGCTTAGTCCGAATCCTCTGTGAGGTCTTTGGCAACATGCAAAACCGTTCTTGTTCGAAACCACGTGTGAGCCGGGCGATCGGTGCGCTCTCGCTCGCGCTCGTGTGCTCTCTGGCGATCGCGCTTCCTGCCCGCGCCGACGATGACTCCACTGCGGGTAGCAGCGTCGGCCGAGTGAGCGTGCTGCACGGCAACGTGACCATGCAGCGCGGCGACTCAGGCGACACGGTCGCCGCGGTCGTGAACGCCCCGGTGACGGTCGGCGATTACCTCTCCACCGTCGGCGCGGGCTCGCGCGCCGAGGTGCAGCTCGACGCCGCCGACTATCTGCGCGTCGATTCGGATTCGCAATTGCGCTTCACCCAGCTTGACCCAAGCCAGGAGACCGTTCAGCTGGCGGCCGGAACCGTCGAGCTCCGGATGTTCAAGGCTGATGTCGATCCGCAGGTCGACACGCCGTCCATCACGATCCGCCCAGACGTCGCCGGTGAGTATCGCGTGTCTGTGGCAAGCGACGGCATCACAACGTTCACCGTGCGCTCGGGCAGCGCAGACCTCGTCTCGCCCAACGGATCGCAGCAGATCGGCGCCGGCCTGACCGTTGTCATCAGCGGAACCTCATCGGCGCCCGTCATCCGTCCGGTCGCCATGGTCGCATACGACGGCTTCGACACTTGGAATACGCAGCGCGACCAATATGTCGAGGATGCGTCGAGCGATCAATATGTCAACGCCGACATCGTCGGCGCAGACGACCTTGGTCCTTACGGACAGTGGGTCTACCAGCCGAGCTACGGTGAGGTTTGGGTGCCGTACACCTGGGCTGTGGGTCCAGGTTGGGCTCCTTATCACTACGGCCGCTGGGTGTGGGAACCATACTATGGCTGGACGTGGGTCGGCTACGAGCCCTGGGGCTGGGCGCCATACCACTACGGCCGCTGGTACTACGCAGCCGGCTACGGCTGGGCTTGGTATCCTGGCCCTGTCTACGTGCAGCCGGTCTACCGGCCTGCGCTCGTCGCATTCTTCGGTTTCGGCAGCGGCGGCTCGAGCTTCAGCTTTGCCTTCGGCAACGTCGGCTGGGTGCCGCTCGCCCCATACGAGCCCTTCCATCCGTGGTGGGGGCCCGGCTACTATTACAACCGGACCGTCATCAACGTCACCACGATCAACGTGACGCGCATCTACCGCAACACGACCATTGAAGGCGGAGTCGCCGTGGTCTCACACGACAACTTCACAGGCGGCGGCGCCTACCGCTACCTCCAGGTCAGCTCGACAGACCTGCACTCGGTCGCGCTCGTGCGCGGCACCGTGCCGGTGGTCCCGACGCGGCAGAACCTTTCGTTCACGAAGGTGGACGCAGATCACCCAGTGGTCGCAACGCCGCTATCGTCGCGCTTCGACAAGTTCGCAGCGCCCGCGAAGCTGCCGCCGACATTCGACACGCAACGCACGGCCATCCAAACGGCGACGATGCACGCGCCCGGCGGTTCGGAGCCTGGGCCGAACGGGTCCTCTCCGTGGAACCGTTTCGACGCAGCTCGCGGTCCGGCGACTCAGCCGATGGAGAAGCCGATGGATACCGGTACCACAGGCAGCGGACCGCACCCGAGCACGAACGATCCGTGGAGCAAGTTCAATCCGAAGAACAACGTCTACACTGCGAACCAAGGTGGTCCGAAGAACCAAAACACGTCATCGCACCACGGCGGTAAGCAGAAGCCGAGCGGCGGATCGAAGAACCCGCACCGGTAATCTATCCGCTAACCTACGAGGATCGCGCCCCGCATCACTGATTGGTCGGTGCGGGGTGCGTGTCCGACACGCGATCAAAGCGCAGCGTGAGCGTACGATCCCGTGACGTCGACGAGCTCGCGTCGAACTCCGTCCCCGTATCGTTCAACGAGGAACTCATCCGCTTGGTGATGCGGCCGGAGATAGGCACGAGCGTCGTGGCTTCGTACTGGATCGTGCCGCTCGTGAAGATGTCGTAGTCCTTGATCGTCTGCTTCTTCGAAATCGTGACCACGCCGCCGTTCACAGCCGTCACCGTGTAGTCGGTCTCGACGTTGCCGTTCATGAACGGCTGAATGGTGTGCCAGGTCGTGTCTTGGGCAAGACCGTCCGACGGCGCGAACTTCGTTCCGAAGTACGAGAGCAGTTCTCTCGTCGCGTCGTTGATCGTGGAGTTGGGAAATTCGACAGTCCCATCGGGCGCGACGGCGCCATCGTAGACGAGCGGTCGCGCAAGACCTTGCCATGTCTCCGTCACCTGCACGCCGAGCGTGCCGTCAGAGGCCACGGCCATGACGTCGACCGTCACGACCCCGGTACGTCCCGTGGATTGGGTGGAAGAGGGGGCGGCAGCGTTCGTATCCGAGATGCCTGGCGTGTCGGAGGAATTGTAACCCCCGTACGACTCGGATGTTTGATTGATTTGCAGGTTGGCCACGACGTTGTACACGACTTCGCGCAGCGGCTTGTAGGTGTTTGCCGGCGCTGGCGCAGGAGATGCTGCGGCCGTCACGGCCGCCAAGACGATTGCAGCGATCATTGGAGAAACACCCCGACATTCGGACGTACTTCGATAGACGTGACGCTCGTCGTCACCCGCGGGTTAAGGGTTTAGACGGGCGCTAGGCTCCTCCTTGAGCACTTTCAGCCGGCGGAAGGGTGCAGCGTTAGTGGGCGAGTTCGATCGTCGTGGGAGTCACCACGACCGTTCCCTCGACCCTTTGCGTGTACGTCGTCACGGTCACGCGGGTCTTGTTCAGGACGAGTTGGCTCGGCCAGCCGGCGCACGGAAACTCCGGGCACCATGGTAATGGCTTGCCTTCGAACAGCGGTTTTTTCATGTTGTCGAACCACATCGCGTGGCTCTTGCCGTCAATCGTCCGGACTGCCATGTCCGTGCCTTCGTTGCCGCTCACGTAGCTCGTGAGCACGCCTGTGACCGTCGCCGCCCGAGCCGCTGCGCCGAGCGCAAGCGCCAACGCGACGCCTATAAAAACGCATCGACTGATCTGCATGTGTCTCTCCCTTCTTCGCACGTTACTCCGCGCTACCGACCTGCGTCGAGGCGCACGGCGTCACCCAGGTTTGAGTTTCCCTCGAGGAACTTGATCGAACTCACCTCGTCTGCGTGCGGACCCGTATAGCGTAGGATGAAGAGGCCGTTGCGGATGTCGACGACGTAGATCAGGCCATCCTTGATGATGGGATAGCTCCACACCGCGATCTTGCTCCCGCCCCGCGTCAGCGCCGGATCCTCGGTGGCGACGGTCGCAAGCGGTGTCGGCACGAAGAAACCCGCCTGGACGGGATGGGCCGGGTCAGAGATGTCGCTCACCTGCAGTCCGCCCGCATGCCACGCGACGATCGCAAGATCGGGCAGAGCCGTTGGGTTATGCGACGAGAAGCTCGTGTAGAGATTCGTGGTGGAGTTCGCGCCCAAGCCGGCGCAATAGCTCGTGTTGTCTTGCGCGATCTTGTACTCGCCCACGATCGACGGATGTGCAGGATCGCTCACGTCGATGAGTCGTTCCCAGCCCCATGGGCAGCCCTGTGCGGGATCGGTATAGGTTCCATAGACCTCATCAGTCGTGAGCACGAGACTGCGCCCTGGGACCTTGATTGCGGAGTGACCGTTGGGGCACGTGTTCGGACAATGTGCCGGTACCGCGCTTGCGCTGGGTGGGCGTTGCAGCCAGGTCGGACGGTTCGCAGGGCCTGTGAGGAGGTCGCCATTGAGGCTTTGCACGGCATTCGGTTGTGTATCGCGCGCGATGGAGGTCGTGTCGAGCACGAGGAACTGTCCAGCCTCCATGGCGAGGAAGGTGCGTGTTCCGTCCGCCGTCACGCCCATCGAGTGGACGAAGAGGTTGCAGTCGTACGGCCCGCACTTCTTCGTGGCCGGGTCCAGCGGATAATCGGCCTGGTTCGTGCCCGGAAAGCGATCGTTCCAATTCCCCTCAGCGATCTCACGGACCGCTCCGCCTGAGGGTACTTGGCTGATGTCGGCGACGATCAGGTTCGGAAGCGTGGGATCGACCTCGAGCGCGGGCGTCGAGATGTACAAGAGCGCGCGGTCCGCATTCTTCGGATCCACCCACAAGAACATCTCGTGCGGTTTCACCGCGAGGCCGGCGTGCGATGTGGGAACGTACGATGAGAGGAACTTTGGGTGGAGCGGATCGGCGAGACTGAAGAACTTCAGGTCGAAGGGGAACATCTTGTCCGTGCCTAGCGCGCATGCGTGCAGCACGCGGCTACAGCGGAAATTCATTACGATGAGCAACTTCTTTTGAGGCCACACCCGCAGCTCGCGCGTGGTGATGCCGACCTCTCCGGCGTAGGGCGGTCCGATCTCGCCCACGATTGACGGTTTGCTCGGATCGGCAGCGTCGACGATGAGGATGCCTGGATGCGGATGCGCGCACCCAGTCTGGTTGGGCACGCCCGATGCTCCCACGCAGACGGTTGAGGCATCCGTCCGATTTCCGATGTAGACGTAGTGGTCGTAGAGCGCGAGCGCAGCATTCATGCCTCGGCCATAGAGCGCGCTTTGCCCGACGAGTTGGAGATTGGAAGAATCGGCCTGGGCTATGGCCGGGAGCGACAGGATCAAGAGTGCGACAAGAACGCGCATAAGCTCGAAGCTCCTTCTAGGCGGACTGCTCGTGGCCCGTCTTCTCGCCTGTGACCGCGATGAGCGGTTCGAATCGCCGATCCGGCACGAGCCACATGATGGCGACGCCGACGAAGATGATGTCTGCAGCAACGGTATTGACGAACGACAGCCCGAGCGCGAGCACGTATAGTCCGAGTGAGACGAGGCCTTTGACGTCGGTCTGCACGGCGGCTGCGAACGCCGAATCGCGCCCGTTGACCGCCGAAAGCGCATGCTGTAGGAGCGTGTAGGCGATGGCACACAGCAAGAGGATCGTGGCGTAGAGCGCTGTCGGCCAGGTGGCAGACGGGTTGCGCCCGAGCCACGCCGTCGCAAAGGGCACGAGCGACAACCAGAAGAGGAGGTGCAGGTTCGCCCACATCGCGCGCCCGTCGACGCCGCGGGTCGCGCGCAGCATGTGGTGATGATTGTTCCAGTAGATCCCCACGAAGGTGAAGCTGAGCGCGTACGCCGCGAAGGTTGGCCAGACTTGTAGGAGCGCGCGAGCATCGGTCGTTTGCGGTGGCCGCAGCTCCAGGACCATGATCGTGATGATGACCGCGATAACGCCGTCGCTGAAGGCTTCGACGCGATCGCTTTCAGTGAAGAAGCGGCGCATGGCGATTCACCTTTGCGAGCCTACGGCTGAGTCCTTGAGGTCTATTTCCTTTGGTGGCCTCGGCGCCACGAGGAGCGCCCACCCTTCCATCAAATCGTCGCAACGATATGTTCGATGGGCTGCCTGGCTGGCTTGTGCTAGTCATCTTCTCCCTCGTATCTGCGGGCGTAGCGGTGGCGTTGCACGCAGTGTTTCGCCGGCTCGTGCCGCCCGAAGACTTGTTGCCGCATCACGACGTCGCGGGATTCCTGGTTTCGATCGTGGGGGTTCTGTATGCGGTCGTCTTGGGATTCCTCGTGATCAACGTGTGGGCGTCATTTGATCTAGCGCAGCGCAATGCTGACGCCGAGACGAACGATCTTTCGACAATCCTACACCTCGCGAAGGCTTTTCCAGAACCTGCCCGCTCCCAGACACAACGTCTGATCGCGCGCTATGCGTTTGAGGTGCGCGATCGGGAATGGCCGATGCTGAGTCATGGCGAGGAGGACACGCAGGCGCGCGCAATCATGTTCGACGCCTTCAATGTCGTGGCGACGATGCAGCCTGCTCAGAAGGCAAGCCCGGCTGAAGACCTCCAGCTGGCAAGTTTGCGCGACGCAGC
>DASPVP010000109.1:0-3678 GCA_035622315.1 Candidatus Acidiferrales bacterium
TTGCGGGCGATGGTCTCGTCCAACTCGCGCGGGTAGATCCCGCGGATGTCGTAGCTCTTGAAGATCTCAGAAGTTGTCGTCGCCATGCGATCGCTCTAGCGGGTGTGCAACGCGGCGTAATGCTGCAGCCACACGATCATCGCCACAACGGCGCCAAGCCATAACAACAGCCGCCACAGTTGCGGAGGCTGCGGCGCTTGCTGCCACTTGCCGAAGGCCATAGACCCCCGGAGTTCGTCCGAGCGCGGGAGGCGGCCTCTCCCAGAGGCGGCGAGACGATTGGCGTGGGCCGACCTCAAGGTCGGCTGTTACATCGGCAGGTCGGCCGCTATGCGATCACAGGTCGTGATAGAGGTAGAACTCGTAGGGGTGCGGGCGGATCTTCACTTCTTGCACCTCTTTGGTCCGCTTGTAATTGGTCCACGTGTCGATGAAGTCGGTCGTGAATACGCCACCCTCGAGCAGGTACGCGTGGTCGCGTTCCAACGCGGCGAGCGCCTCGTCCAAACTGCCCGGCACCGATTTGATCTTCTTGGCCTCGCGCTCGGGCAGATCGTAGATGTTCTTGTCGAGCGGACCGAAACCGGCTTTGGTCGGATCGAGCTTGCGCTTGATGCCGTCGAGCCCGGCCATGAGCATCGCCGAAAACGCGACGTAGGGATTCGCAGCCGGATCGGGCGGCCGGAACTCGATGCGCTTGGCTTTGGCGAATTTCGGACCCGTGAAGAAGATGGGGATGCGCACCGCCGCCGACCGATTGCCCTTCGAGAACGCGACGTTCACCGGCGCCTCGTAGTGGGGCACGAGTCGCTTGTACGAATTCGTCGTCGGCGCGCAAAACGCGAGGAGCGAATCGATGTGCGTCAAGAGCCCGCCGATGTAGTAGAGTGCCAGTTGCGAAAGCTCCGCATAGCCCGTCGAGGAGTAGAAGAGGTTCTTGCCGGCCTTCCACAAGCTCTGATGGACGTGCATGCCCGAGCCGTTGTCGCCGAAGAGCGGCTTCGGCATGAACGTCACCGTCTTGCCATGACGGCGCGCGACGTTACGCGTCACGTACTTGTAGATCATGACGTTGTCGGCTTGCTGGAGCAGCGTCGCGTAACGGATGTCGATCTCGGTCTGCCCCGCGGTCGCGACCTCGTGGTGGTGCATCTCCACCTCGACGCCCCACTCTTGCAGCGCCAGCACCATCTCGGAACGGATGTCGGTGTGCTTGTCGGAGGGCTGCACCGGGAAGTAGCCTTCCTTGGGCCGCAGGCCGTAGGCGAGGTTCGGGTTGTCGCTGTCGCCGGAGTTCCAGTGCGCCTCTTCTGAATCGATCGCGTACCCCGTGTCGTACGGCGCTATCTGGAAGCTCAGATGGTCGAAGATGTAGAACTCGAGCTCCGGACCGAAGTACGCGACATCAGCGACGCCGACGCGCTTGAGATGCTCTTGCGCGCGCCAGGCGATGTTGCGCGGGTCACGTCCGTACCAGGCCTGCTCGCGCGGATCGAAGACGCTGCAGATGAACGACGCTGTGGGGATGTTCAGGAAAGTGTCGAGCCGCACGGATGCCGGATCGGGGATGAGCACCATGTCGCTCTCTTGGATCTCTTGGAATCCACGAATGCTCGACCCGTCGAACCCGATGCCGTTCTCGAAGGTATCCGCATCGATCTGCTCGACCGGCACCGAGGTGTGCTGCCACATCCCCGGCACGTCGATGAACTTGAAATCGACGATCTTGACGCCGTGTTTCTTGAGGAAGTCCATCGCGGACTTCACAGGCGAAGCAGTCGGCACGTCGTCGCTCCCTCCTTTTCGCATCACACTACAACTGCACGCCCGCATGAAGCCGTTTGCGGGCACTATGAGGGAGCGATTCCCGTGACGGCGGAGCGACCTTTTAGCCTGCTGACTGAAGCTGGCCAAGAGCCCTTGGCCACATGTCTTGTGGATAAGTCGAAGTGCGCGTCAGACCTGACACCCGCGACAAAAGAACGTGCTCTCGCCACCCGCGTGGACCGACGAGATGCGATGTCCGCATCGCGGGCAGACGGCCTTGCCCTTGCCGTGGACCTTCATGAAGGAACGGACCTGTTTGTGCAGCGGATGCAGGCCCTGCGCGTGCTGCGTTTGGACCGTGGCGACCGAATCGGCGAGGACCGATCGGATCGCGTCGTAGAGCGTTTTGCGCTCGGTGTCATCGAGGGTCGAAGCGCGCCGTAGCGGACGTAGACGGGCAGACCAGAGTATTTCGTCTGCATACGCATTGCCGATGCCGGCCAAAAACGCTTGGTTGCGGAGGGCGTTCTTGAGTTCGCCGCGGTGGCGCCGCAATCGCACGGCGAAGGTCGCGAAGTCAAGATCGGGATCCAGCGCATCCGGACCTAAGTCCGCGAAGGCGGGGACGTCAGCCGCCGGGTCGCGCGTCAGATACACGCGCGCCATCATGGTGCTGTCGAGAAAGCGGATGTCTTCGGCGCCGGAGAGCTGGAGCGTGAAACACGTCGCCGCCAAGACGGGCGCTCCCCGGCTGCAGTAGGCGAACCTGCCGCTCAACATCGGGTTGATGACGAGCGTCGGGCCATCGTCGCGGAAGCGGAAGAGCAAAAACTTGCCGCGGCGCTCCACGCGGTCGATGGTGCGCCCGTTGAGATCGCGCACGAAGTCCATCGGCGGATAACGGATCACGAATGCGCGCGCCGGATTCGGGATGACCGCCAAAATCGTCTTGCCGGACGCATATGCGGTGAGCGCCGTGCGCAGCAGCTCGAGTTCAGGAAGTTCGGGCAAAAAGCGCTGGTTAGCCCGGCGCCATCTGGACGGTGATCGGCGCCGGATTGGAGGAGGTATTGGTCGCCGTGAGCGTTCCGAGCGTTGCAGATCCAGTGAGCCCTGGCGCATAGCATTCGACCGGGAGGTTCGAGCCGATCGCAACGCCACTGACAAGCGAAATCCCGTTGGTACCCGTGTTAGGGCCGTCCGTGCCATCCACTCTTACGAGCGCGCCGGCGACCGGCTGGTTATTGCTCGCCTGCACGCACGTCACTTGCACGACGCCGAAGGTCTGGACGCCGATATAGTTGGGATTGGGGCAACCCCACAAAGCGGCGCAAGCGAGAAGCAGCCCGCAGGCCGCAAGGCCTATTCCGATCGGATTTTTCATAATCGGCCGATTCGGCGCTGTGCCGCGGATTGCATTTGTGCCCAATCAGCGTCGCAGGTTTCGACAGCCGGTCCAACGCTGCGAGCGGCTAATTGCACCCTGAGGGTCACCGCGCTATACTGTAGGGACCGATGGACGTCAGAAAAAGCCTCATCGCTACGATGCTCGTCACTGTAGTCTTTATCTGCGGTGCAAGCATCACCCGCGCGGATCAAACGCCCGCCGCAAGTCCGAGTCAACCGACCGCTGCGGCGCTCTTGGCGCAAGCGCAGTCCGAGGCAGATGCGGGTCACAACGACACCGCAAAGCAGATCCTCCTGCAGGCGGTTTCGCTGTATCCAGACGACATGGCTTTGGAGAAACTGCTGGGCGACGTGCAGTACCGGCTCGAGAACTACGACGCGGCAGCTGCGGCCTATCAGATCGTTCTCGCGCACGATCCGACGAACAAAGAGGTGCACAACCGCCTCGGCGGCGTCTACGCTGCGCAAGACCGTTACGACGACGCGATCTCCGAGTTTCGCAAG
>DASPVP010000110.1:0-4175 GCA_035622315.1 Candidatus Acidiferrales bacterium
GCGGGCAGCGCGAGGATGCCGACATCGTGCAACAGCGCAGCGCGGCGCAAAATCTCAAGGTCCGGTCCGTTGATGCCGAGCGCGGCGCCCATGCGCGAGGCGATCTGCGAGAGCCGTCGCGTGTGGCCGCGCTCCGCGCCATCTTGCTCGTCGATCGCGACCGCCAGCGCTTCGATGAGATCGCCGTTTGCACGGTCGAACTGCCCCATGCGATTGAGCAGCGCGTCGTTCTCGCGCTCCAGCGCGGCCACGTAGCGCTCGGTGCCGAACCCTGATGCGCCGAGGCTCGCTCGGGCTATCGCAAACGGTGCGGCGAGGAAGAGCAGGACGCCGAGATGGCCACCTGCGAGTTCACCGCCCGCCAAGAAGCCGATAAAGCCGAAAGCCGCGTACTGCAGCGGCGCCCAAGGGAAGAAGCCTCGCCAGCCGTCGGCGGATGCAGCACCGACTGGTCCTGCGAAACGGAGCAGCGCTGCGACAACCTCGAGCGCGAACGCGCTCGCCACAAAGATCGTCGCGGTCACCGCAACAGGTGCATGCTTTCCGGCGAGGCTTGCGATGAGCGCGGCGAAGAGCGGAGCGAGGATCGTCCAGCAGATCCCTTGCGCCGTCCCCAGTCGCGTGGATGGCCGCGTGACGGCGCGGACGATGGCGCGCACGCAGCCGACCAAGACCGCGACCGGCGCGCCGTATAACACAAAGCCCGCGACGACGACGCAAAACGCCGGACCCACGACCCGGCGGCCGAAGCGCACTGCATCCGGGGCTCCGACTTCCAGCAACGCGGCCGCGGCGAGCAGACTCGCGAAGGTCTGCGACACGTGCGGCGCGTTGACCGCGGCCCATAAGAGCACGGGTGAGATCGCGACGAGCATGAGCCACATCGCCGGTATCTCGCCGTCTACCGCGTCCTCGGGCACGGGGTATCGGCCAGCATCGGCCGGCACCTTGCTCCACGGTCGTCTCGCGCGCTTGAATTTCAAGTTTTGCTCACCAGAATGCGGGCAAAGGGTCGCCCACATGTTAGACCCCAGTGATGCTTCTGTCGTTACGTTTTGGGGGCACGAAGGCGAGGTGTGGCCGGGCGCACGTCCAGCGCCGAGCACCTGCGGGTAAGGGCCTTCCAAGCTGCGAACCTTTCGAGACGAAGACCCGTTATCAGGGTGCCACGGCCACGAATATGATCCAGATTACTCAACCACGCCTAGCAGCCAGCCGCCTGCTCGCCGTCTTAGCGGCGTCCGCGTGCATGGTGCTCGTCGGGGCGGCTCAACTCACTACCGCGCGGGCCGCGCAAACCGCGACCGTCACGCTGAGTTTGACGCGCTTCTCAAAGGTGGGTCAACTCGACGCCGGCCAGTATGCGGGCGTGTCGCCCGGCCGGATCGTGATACACGTCGGCGACGCGGTCGTCTTCGCGAATGCCGATTCGCGCCATCACACGGCCACGGGACTCGGTGGCGAGACGACCTTCCCCGATAATCCGCGCTGGACGGACAGCGCGCTGCAGGCGTCTGGGAAGATAAGCCCCGATCCGTGGAGCACGGGCGATCTCGCGCCCGGGGCTAAGTCAGCGCCG
Source organism: Candidatus Acidiferrales bacterium (assembly GCA_035622315.1). Classification (GTDB taxonomy): domain Bacteria; phylum Vulcanimicrobiota; class Vulcanimicrobiia; order Eremiobacterales; family Eremiobacteraceae; genus JAJPHJ01. The sequence goes on from DASPVP010000110.1 coordinate 1,580, forward strand.
ATCGTCGCGACACAGCCAGGCACGTTCCTGTACGGGTGTTTCTACGACTATTCCGCAGGCATGCGCGGGGAGATCGTCGTCCAACCGTAACGCCCAAAGGAGCGACCGTGGAATTCCGGGAGCCCATCGAACGTCTCATCAAAGATCCGCGCGACTTCACCCGTGAGGTGAAGTTCCCGCCGGCGTCCGAGCTGCGCATCTACGATACCTCATTGCGCGACGGCGAGCAGATGCCCGGCATCGCCTACACACCCGAGCAGAAGTACGAGATCTGCCGCAAGCTGTCCGACATCGGCGTCCATATCATGGACGTCGGGTTTCCCGCAGTCTCAGCGGACGAGCGTCGCTCGCTGCAACTCATCATGCAAGGCAAGCGCAAGGGTGAGATCCGCGAGGACCTCGATGTGGTGGTCATGTGCCGCAGCAATCCGAAGGACATCGATGCGACGCTCGTCGCGTTGGAAGAGATCGCGGTTGCGCCAAGTGATGTGACGTTCTTCATCTTCACGTCGGGCAGCGATCTGCACATGAAGTACAAGATCGGCAAGACGTTGCTCGCACGCGAAGGCAAAACGGAGTCGGAATGGCTCGATCTGCCCCTTGACTTCTACCGCCAAGCCAACATCCGGATGCAGTGCGACGCGATCCGCTACGCTCGTAGCAAAGGCGTACGGTACGTGGAGTTCGGGGGCGAGGACGGCAGCCGCGGTGACGTGGACTACTTCATCGAGCTCTTCCGCCAAGGGATCGAGGCGGGCGGCACGCGGCCTTCGTGGCCGGATACCGTTGGGTGCCTCACGCCCGAGGCGACCCGCTGGTATTGCACGCGTATCGTCGAGGCGTTGCCCAAGGATATCCCGCTGCTCAACCACTTCCACAACGACTATGGCCTCGCGACGATCAACTGCATCACGTCGCTCGCGTGCGGCTTTCGCGCGTTCACCGTGACGGCTAACGGATACGGCGAGCGCGCGGGCAACGTGCCGCTCCACCAGGTTGTCACCGCGCTGCGCGTGCTCTACGGCGTAGAGATACCGGGCTTCAAGTACGAGAAGCTGCAAGAACTTGCGCGTTTCATGGAATCGGTGTCGGGTTTTCCGATCGAAGCGCACGAGCCGATCATCGGGGCCAACGTCTTCTCGCACGAGTCCGGCATCCACACGCACGCCATGCTCATCGACCGGCGCATGTACGAAGCAGTGCCGGCCGACCTCGTGGGCGGCAAGGTCCAGTTCGTCTTTGGAAAGCACAGCGGGCTCTCGGTCATCGAATCGACGCTGCGCAAGCACGAAGCGCGGCTCGCGAAGGCGGGTGTGACGCTCGACAGCCAGCTCAGCAAGCAGGTCCTAGAGGAGGTCAAGCGGGTTCGGGAAGAGCGAGCGAGAACTGGTCGGGTCTCCGAGATCGTCGAGCAATACTATCGGAACATGCTGGGCCTCGGGCTCACCGAGGACGATGTCGTGCAGATTGCCGAGGGCATCGGTCGCAAACAACACGCCGCGGTGTGAGGCGAAACCTCACGCCGCTACAGGGCACCGAAAAAAGAGAGAGTGGCACACATGGCAGAGTCGAGCATCAACGAAGCATACGTCACCTCGGAATGGATACGCCGCCCGCTCGTCGACCTCGGCGGCATCTCTCCCCAAGAAGCAGCAGCCGATCCGCAAGGCCGTCGCAAACTCGAAGACCTGTTCGTCGAGCTCGCCGGCCATCACGTGCGGCTGAGCAATCTTGGTTTGCCTTCCTTCGACCCGCGCGAACTGCGCAAGGTTCTCGGTCTCGAAGAGGTCCACGCCCAGCACCCGCGCCACCCCGCTCGGCACGTGCGCATGGGCCCGGTCAAGCGCAGCCCGCTCCTCGACGAGCTTGGAACCGCGCTGACCGGGGGTGACGTCGACAGCGTGGCGTTTTTCAACGTCACGAGCGGCGCCATCGAGCACTTCATGCACAACCTCGGCGATCAAGAGACCGCTCGGATCGCGCAAGCGCAATCCAATCCCGACCTGCGCAAGATCAACCCGGTGACCACGGATACGCGTTATGCGATCATGTCGGACTTCATCGGGCTTGTCGACGACATCAACGTGGCCGGGCGCCTGCGAGCCGCGATTTCGGGGAAAGGCGCCTTCCGCCGTTTCCGCGAGGCGGTCGACGAAGACGACGCGTTGCGCCGGCGCTGGCTCGCCTATCGCACGAAGCGACACTACGTGCTCGCGCTCGACTGGATGCACAAGCTTGGGCTGAACCCCGAGCAATTCGGCTTGTCAGCCGCTGATTACGACTGGCAGCCGCCGGCGGAGGGATCGAAACCAAAAGAAGCGCCTGCAGCTGAAGCGCCCTCCGCGGAGGCGCACGGTGAAAGTGCGGCCGCCGGCACGAACGGCGAAGCATCGGAAACGCCGGGCGCTGCAGAGCCTGGGGAAGCGTCAGTGGAAGAACCACAACCGACGTAAGAAAAAGGAACAGGCCCGGTGTGAGCAATCCGGGCCTGATTCTTGCAGAGTTACCGCCGGACGTCGCGCTGTTGGGGGACCGCTGTTGCGGCGCCCGGCACGGTCATAGGATGCGACCGACCCCGTTTTCGTTACAGCCTCTT